>JAADGH010000200.1 GCA_013152475.1 Planctomycetota bacterium | reverse complement strand
GCTCTTTCAGGTCCTTTGCAAGCTCCTCGAAGCTGTGCCCCGCCTTGATCCAGTTGTCCATGGCGTGACCGTTGTAGCATCGCACGTCCACATACGGCATAAGCTGTTGGGTCAGCTCCGGGATACTCTCGCGGGGACTGTTGTGGAGCGTGATGTAGATGCGGAAGTTGGAATACTTCCGGATCGGTTTCGCCAGGTTACAGTAGAGCGTCAGGCGGCCCCGGTTCAGCACCTCGTCCATGTGCGACGGCAGCAGCTCGAACATGGAGAATTCCCGTTGCACCTCCTTCAGCCCGTCCAGCGTCTGCTTCGCCGCAGCCTGAAATTTTTCGTTCGTCTCCAGAGAGTCACCGGTCTCTTTCTTGCTGACGTTGATGTCCGTTGCGCCGCAGAGGCGGGCAAGCGTATTGAAGCCGTCATGGATCGGGATGGGCCCGTGAAAGCCGAACTTTCGCAAAATCGAAAGGCCCTTCCGCAGGTCGTCATAGCTTGCCTTGATCTGCTCGCCATCCTTCTCGAAATGCACGCCGAACCCGGGATAGAGGATCGTCGCCCCGTGGTCGCGCATGTCCTGCAGCTCCAGCTCGATCCTGCCGGGTGGCTCCGCGCTGCTGCTCATGCGATAGTACGCGCCGTACTTTTTCCGCTCGAGGGGGCGAAGCTTGAAGGGGAGCACCTCGATGGAGAGGGGCACATCGGTGGGCTGAGCGTCGGCTGCACTGACACGCAGGAGCCCCGCATACGTCCCGGGCATCGTCGGGCACGCGGATGGTGATGTGCATCTCCTGGAACGTGCCCCCCTCCATGTCCATCGACTTTCGGTGGAGGAGGAAGCGGGAGATGACATCCGACTGCTCGGGCGGACGTGTATACAAGTGACGATACAGCCCGCGCATCACCCAGCGAACGTCGATATTTTTCCTGGGGATCGTCCCGGTCTCGCACCGGAGGTCACTGGCCTCGACCGTGACATGCTTCAGGTCCTTGCCCGCATAGATAACGAAACACACCGGCTCGTACTCTCCGGGCGTCGCAAAGGTTGATAGGGAGGTATCGAAAGACGCCGGGGCCGCCGCCGGATCGATGTCCTCCAGGTAGTTCTTCCGCGCGACCAGGTAGCCCTTCTGCGCCTGCGGGAGGTCGAAGCTAAAGCGATACGCCGTGCGCCGACGCTGGTACATGTCGATGGTCTTCTGCGCAAGTTTGCGTGCGAGGACGGGAACCTGCGCCTTGGCGTCGCGGACCAACGCGGCATTCGCCCAGTTAGCCAGGTCCTCGGCGTTCCCGTCGTCGCAGTCATTCACGACAAGCTCGATCTTCTTCGCCCCTGCGACCGGGACCTGGATCTGCTTTGGCGGAGTACCCTTCTCGAACTTCTCGCTGTTGAACGCATCCTTTCCGTCCACTCGCACGTGGAACGTCACCGATGCACCCTTCCCGGCCAGGTCATCCACGCCGATGGTCGCCACGAATTTCGCGAAGTCTCCCTCGATGGGAAACATGGCCGATGCCGGTGCGCGCATGGCGATGCCGCGAGCATAGGCCACGCCATCGAGGATCAGCGGCATGGTCATGCCATCGACACGGACGCGATGGCCGATGCCGATCTTACCCGTTGCCTGTTTGGCTTCGGTGGGGTGCAGGTTGCTGAGGAATTGATAGAGGCGACCGCTCTTCGGGGCAGAAGCGAGTGCCATGATCTCTTCAGGGGGGCGGACGACGCTGGCAATTCGCAGGTCGTCGATTGCGATGCCGGTCCCAGCGAGGGTGAACTCCTCGATCTTGCCCCGCGGCGCGGGTCCTTCCCCGACAGGCGGCCCGACGGGATGGCCGTCAATATAGAAGCGGAGCTCATTGTCCTTCCACGTCGCGGCGATGTGATGCCAGACGCCCGGCTGCCAGTCGGTGATGTCCTTCTCGGAACGTTTCCACGTCCGGCCCTTCTTCGTCTCGCTGCTCATGGCGACACCGAGTCGCGTATTGGCGGTCTTGTTGACGACGAGGTAGTTCTGTGTTTTGATCTTGCGGAAACGGAAGATGCTGTGGGACCTCTCGTCATTCCCGGCCCAATCCGTCTTGATCCACATGGACATCGTGCCGCATCGAGGGTTCAGATTGCCGATGGCGCTATAGGTCAAACTCGCCCCCTCGGGGAGACGAAGCGCGCCGCGGAAGTGACCGTCCTTCACAATGTCGGTGTTCTTCGCTGACAGGGGGTCCCAGGCGCCTTTGGCCAGGTCGGCCGTCGTGGAATCGTCGAAGGTAGCCAGGAACAAGGTGTTCTCATCGGGTGCGGCCTGGCCGAGAACGGTGGCGGCGGCGAGAAGAAGTAATGCGAAGACGCAGGCAAGTGATCTCATGGCTCCAATCCCTTCGGCAATTGAGTGAATGGTCCAGATCATTTCGCATGGCATCATACACCGATTGCCGGGCCAGGTCAACGCTTGGCTTGACATGTGGGAAGGGCTGCTATATGATGCATCGGGATTGCTCCGCAAACTAACTTCGGGAGGGAAATCATGAGACGATTTCTCACGGTATCTCTTGGCGTTGGCGTACTTTTGTTCTTGCTCTGGCCCTGCATGTCGAGCGCCGATGAACTCGTCCTGGCCGACGGTGGCAAGTCCGACTACGTGATCGTCGTCGGGACCGACGCCTCGCCCTCGGAGAAATATGCAGCCGAGGAGCTGCAGCGGTTCCTGAAGGAGATCTCCGGCGCGGAACTCAAGATCGTGACCGATGACGTCGAGCCACAGCCGAAGGAAATCATCCTCGGGAAGAACAAGCACCTTGAGCGCCTCGGCGTGAAGATCGACTTCGAGAAACTGGGGAAGGAAGGCTTTACGATCCGGACAGTTGGCTCGCACCTCGTCATCGCAGGGGGCAGACTGCGGGGGACGATGTACGGCGTCTATACGTTTCTGGAAGACCGCCTGGGCTGCCGGTGGTTCACGTACGATTGCAGCCGCATCCCAAAGATGGATCGCATCGCCCTCGGCAACATCGACGACACGCAGGTCCCCGTCCTGGAGTATCGCGAGCCGTTCGGCTTCAAGGCATTTGATGGAGACTGGGCCGCGCGGAACAAATGCAACGGCAATCGAGCGAGGCTGGAGGAAAAGCACGGCGGGCAGATCAAATACTATATGTTTGTCCACTCCTTCAATCGCATGATCCCGCCGGAGAAATACTTCGACGAGCATCCGGAGTACTTCTCCCTCGTCAACGGCAAGCGCCAGCGCATCCGCGGGCAGTTGTGCCTGACCAACCCGGACGTGCTCCGCCTCGGTATCGAGTGCGTGAAGAAATGGATGCGCGAGCACCCCGAGGCGACGGTCTTCAGCGTGTCCCAGAACGACTGGCACGGCTGGTGCGAGTGCGAAAAGTGCCAGGCCATCGCCCTGCGTGAGAAGCGGGAACTGCCCGCCACGGAGGCGGCGAAGAAATCGAAGCGAAAGAAACCGGAGGGGGCGGAGATCGGGCCGGTGCTCGAATACGTGAACAAGATCGCCGATGCCGTCCGCGACGAGTTCCCGGACAAGATCATCGACACGCTTTCCTATAGTTATACGCAGGAGCCGCCGAAGACGATCCGGCCACGGCCGAATGTCGTGGTGCGACTGTGCAGCATTCGATGCTGCTTTGCCCACCCCCTGGCGACGTGCGACTACGAGCAGAACCAGAAGTTCCGGCAGGACATCAAGGGCTGGGCCGAGATGTGCAATCGCCTGTGGGTGTGGGATTACGTCACGTGCTTCGGCCACTACATCGTTCCCTTCCCCAATCTCTATTCCCTGAAACCGAACATTCAGTTTTTCGTAAAACACAATGTGAAGGGCATCTTCGAGCAGGGCAACTACCACTCGCCCGGCGGATACTTCTCCGAGCTTCGGCACTGGATGCTGGCCAAACTGCTCTGGAACCCTGAGCTGGACGACCGCAAGCTGATGGCCGACTTTCTTGATGGCTACTACGGCAAGGCCGCGCCCGTGATCCAGCAATACATCGACCTCCTCCACGACAAGATGCGCAACGAGAACATCCACATGACCATCGGGGCGAACCCGAATTCAAAGTTTCTCACGGACGATATCCTCGACAAGTCCGACGCGTTCATCGCCGAGGCCGAGAAGTTGGTAGCCGACAGTCCGGAGGACCTCAAGCATGTTCGCGCCTGCCGCATCCCGCTCGACTACGTGCGCATCTGCCGCTACCTGCGAGAGCACCGGGCGAAGCCGGGCGCCTCTGCGTCGTATCGGATCGAAGGGGGTCGCTATACGAGCGGATCAGATGATGAGTTTCTCCCGCTTGTCCAGCGCTTCACGAAGATCTGCGAGGAGAACAAGGTGACGCACGTCGGGGAGGGCGGCCGGCGGCTCTACAAGTTCTTCAAGGAACGTATCCTCGACAGGGCGCTTGGCTACAAGGTCGTTTCGATCAAGAACGATGCGCTGAAATTCGACGTCACCCCGGGCATGGAGGGGCGGATCATTGGAGTCACGCTCCTGGGCAGGAACAGAAATCTGTCATATGTCGCGAAACCCACCGCGGCACGGTACCCCGCTGCCGGGGGATACGGCGAGTGGCGCGGCAAGCCGAATCTTTGGCGCATCCCGCGTCTGCGCTATGCCGTGAAGCCGGGAAAGGACGTAACCACCCTCCGCATGTGGCCGCAGTGGCAGTACATCATCTACAACAACCGGACGATCACGCTGCCCAAGGGCAATGCCAAGCGGTTCACGCTTCGAACCGATTTGGTCAACAAGTCACCTTCGCCAACGGGTCGGCAGATCGGATCGGAGCATTACCTCAATCTCGGTTCGCCTGATGACATCACAGTCTCCTTTGCCAGCGGCAAGCCATCGATCCGCCTTGCGCTGCCGCGCGACCGTATCGCCGGGAAAGTGGACATCGCTCCCTCGGACGTGAAGGAGGGCATCACGCTGGCCAACCATGCGGAGAAGATTGGCCTCAAGTGGCGTATTCCGCAGGGCGAGATTGAGTCGGTCACAATTCGGACGAACACCCGAGGGCCTTATGTTGCGCTGAGCTTCCAGACGCCGGGAGGCAACCTGGAGAGCAACGGCCGGATCGAGGATATTGTTCAGGAGTATGAGATTCTCGACGACGTATCTGCCATCGCCCAGGCTCCCGCGCCGCCGGGCACGGCGCCGGGATCGAGGCATTACGCCGGCGAGGTGGTCGGCGAGCAGGATACCTTCTCGCTCTACAAGCGCGGGACGCATAGCGAAATCGTGGCGGACCCCACAGCCGTTGATGGCAAGTGCGTGAGTATGGGTGGCTTCCACCACGAGTGGGCCACGCAGTGGCGATGGAACGCCGACTCCTTCGATCCGGGGGAGGAGTACGACGTGTTCGCGATTATGAAAGTGCGGAAGAAGGGCGACGAGGGCCTGGCGTTCACTGCCGGCGTATATGACGCGGTGAACAAGAAGGGCATCGGTTCCATTCGCCGCGCCGCGAGCGAGGTCGAGCACGACAAGTGGATGAAGGTGAAGCTCGCCACGTGTATTCCGAAGAACGGGATGTATGTCTGGGCCGCGCCCCCGAAGAATCCCGACAATGTCGCGGAGGTCCGGGTGGATCGGTTTGTCGCGGTGCGGAAGAATCCGCCGACCGAGCAATAGAATAGGAGGAAAGCAGTGCCGGCAGAAGAGCGTCCCAACATTCTCTACATCATGACCGACCAGCAGCGCTTCGATACCTTGGGCCTCTACGGTTTGACGCCGTGCAAGACGCCGAACATGGACAAGCTTGCGCAATCCGGTGTGCGCTTCGACCGGGCCTACACCTGCTGCTCTCTTTGCTCGCCGGCGCGAGCGTCGATGCTTACAGGGAAATATCCCCACTCGCACCGCATGTGGAACAACAACGACATGATGCAGTGGGCGGTCCGCGATTTGCCGGATCACATCGAGCTGATCAGCCAGCCGCTGGGCCGTGCGGGATACCGGTGCGGCTACGTGGGGAAGTGGCACTGTGGCAGGGAGAAGGTCCCGACGACCTACGGCTTCGAGGGGATGGATGTGCCGAACTATGGCAACCCGTATCAGACGGAGGAATACAAGGAATATCTGGGGCGCACGGGCCTGGAGAAACCCGAGCGCAGGATCACAATCAAGGACTGCACCGAGCGTCAGGGCCCCATCGCGGGCGAGACCATCGGCGACATCCGCTCCACGTCCACGTACTTCCTGTCGGAGTACGCCATCGACATGATGAAGCGCTTCCAGACCGACCGGGAGAAGGGCGGCAAGCCGTGGCTCATCTTCCTGTCCTACTGGCTGCCGCATCACCCCAACACCCCGCCGACGGAATATGCGGAGATGTACGATCCGAAGGACATCGAGCTCTGGCCGAACTTCCACGACACGCTCGAGGGCAAGCCGCCGCACCACCGGCGCTTCCGCGAGAGCTTCCACCGCGCGATCGATCTGGATGATGACACATGGCGGGAGATCATCGCGCGCAGCTTTGCACAGACTACCTTCCTCGACGCGCAGATCGGCCGAGTGCTCGATATGCTGGAGGAGATGGGCCTGGCGGACGACACGGCCGTTCTCTTCGGCACGGACCACGGCGATATGTGCGGCAGCCACGGCAAGTTCCATGACAAGGGTTCGTATATGTATGAGGAGATATACCACATCCCTCAGATGGTTCGATGGCCCGGCGTGACGCATGCGGGGACGGTCTCGAATGAGTTCGTCCTGAACATGGACCTTGCGCCGACGGCGTTGGAGATCGCGGGTGTGCCCGTGCCGGACGACTACGAGGCGCGGAGCCTTGCGCCGCTGCTGCGAGGGGCCCCATCAAACTGGCCGGACGATGTCATGGCCGAGTACTTCGGCCATCGGTATCTGTTCTCACAGCGCATGATTCGGTGGGACCGCTACAAGTATGTGTTCAATGCGCCATCGTTCGATGAGCTCTATGATCTACAGGACGATCCCTACGAGCTGAAGAACCGGATTGACGATCCGGCTATGGTGGACGCGGCGAAGGAGGGCCGCCGCCGGCTGCTTCGCTGGATCGAGGAAACGAACGACGACATGCGGATGGCCGCCACGCACATGCTCGGCCGGGATACATAGACTTACGCGGCGAAGGCGTCAGAGATCCGTATCCCAGGGGAAGACCTCGACGTGGCACTTCTTGAGAGTGGCCGGAGAGAACTTCTGCTTGGAGAGTTTTTTCGGCGGTCCTCCCGGAAAGGCCCAGGCCGCCTTCTTGCAGTGTTCGAAGCTGAAGGTATCGCGGATGGCGATAAGCGACCAGCCGGTCTTGCCGGGGGGTACGGTCAGATGGGTCTTGAACATGGCCTTCACCTTCTCATAGGCCTCTTTGTTCTCCGGCGAGTTGTCGGGGTCGGCGAAATAGTTCCGCAGGTCCACCACGTCGTACCGTGCCGCATCCTCCGCCATGGGCCAGACGCAGTGGAATGTGACGCTTGCGGAGAAGGCGGAAAACTCGACGGGTTCCTTGCCCTTTGTGTTGTCGATGGCGACGACGAAGAAGATGTAGCCGCTGCCGGGGGTGATGCCGCCGATCATCTTGCGGAGTTTTTTGTGGCTCAGGCGGTCGATCAGATCATAGGGGATGACACGGTAGCTGGTCCCGTTCCTCGTGATCCCCCAGACGTGATCCTTTTCGGGACGCGAGAGGGAATGGCGGCCATTCCACTGTCCCGGCGCGAGGGTGGCCGATCCTCCCACAAACAAGAAGAGAAGAACGCAACGTTTCAGCATTCTCGGCGTGCCTTTCTGTACAACAAGAACACCTCAATGTACGGCACAACCATAGCCTATTCCGCGCCTCGTGTCAAGGGGACAAGCATTTTCTTGGTTGACGGGAGGAGGGAAGTCCATAAAATGATCGCTTTGTCGTGCAGCCTTGGACCCTGATGGACCGGCCATGACTGAAATCTCTGAGCGCGAAAATCGAGACGTTTCCTGGCGGGCCCTTGTTATGGGCTCGTTCGGCGTCGCGATTGCATGTTTCCTCGCGCACTATTCGGCCTACGTCGTCCACTCCTCCCGTGTCGTGTTTGCGCATCTGCCCATGGCGGCCATGCTGGTCGTTGTGTTCCTGGTGCTGCCGATGATGTGGCTGCTCCATCGGTTCGTTCCGCGGCTGGAGCTCTCGCGCGGGGACTTCATCGTCATCTTCTGCATGATCTGGATCGGCGCGACCATTCCGGCGGCGAACTTCGCCGGGCTTCTTGTCGCCACCATCGCCGCGCCGTACTACTTCGCCTCCTTCGAAAACCGATGGGCCGAGTCGTTCCATCCCTACCTGCCTCAGTGGGCGCTGCCGAGCTCGTCCGGCGATGCGATGACGTGGTTCTTCGAGGGAAAGCCGCCCGGCGAATCGATCCCCTGGTCGGTGTGGATCATCCCCTTGTTCTGGTGGGGGCTCTTCCTCGCCGCGCTTGGACTGGTGGGCATCTGCGTGGTCGCCATCCTCCGGAAGCAGTGGGTGGACAAGGAGCGCCTGCCCTTCCCTCTGGCCGAGGTGCCCATCGTCCTGAGCGAGCAGGACCGCAGGCTCGGCATCCCCGCCCTGTTCCGCAACCGGCTGTTCCTCATCGGCATGGCCGTCCCCTTCGTCATCATCGCCTGGAACATCGGCACGTACTTCTATCCCCAGTTCCCGGAGATCCCCATCGGTCAGCACCGGCGCATGCGGCTCGGGCGGTATATCCCGTCGATCGACGTGAAGGTCAATTTCTTCTGCATCGGTTTCGCCTACTTCACCAATCTCGACGTGTTGCTGAGCATCTGGCTGTTCTACGTCATCAATCTGGTCCAGATGGGCATTTTCAATCGAACGGGCTTCACCATCGGCTCCTCGGACATGTGGGGATCGCGCGGCGGCGCGTCGTTTGGCTGGCAGAACTTCGGCGCCTTTACGGCCATGACCCTCCTCGCCCTCTGGGTCGCACGAAAGCAACTGGCCGACGTGTTCCGCAAGGCCGTCGGCCGCGCCCCCGAGGTGGACGATTCGGACGAGCTCCTCTCCTATCGCGCTGCCTTCTGGGGGCTGTTGTTCGGGACGGTGTTTCTGATCGCCTGGCTGGTGCAGTCGGGCATGTCGCTGAAGGTAGCGATCGTGTTCTTCCTGGCCATGATGATCATGTACATCGGCGTGACGAAGTTCGTGGCGGAGAGCGGGCAGATCTACATGCGCGCCCCCATCACGCCGCAGAGCTTTACCTTCTACACGATCGGCCTGACGAACATGACCCCCGCGAGCGCGACGTCCCTGGCCCTGTCGTACGCCCACTTCGGCCTGGGCAACTCGTTCGCCATCTGTCCCCTCGCCCACATCGCCCGGCTGGGGGCTGTCATCGGTGTGAACAAGAAAAAACTCCTGCTCGCCACCGTTATCGCTCTGGGGGTCGGCATGGTCACATCGGTATGGGTGATCCTCTACCTTGGCTACCGATACGGGGCCTACAACTTCGGGGTCTACACCTTCCGCTACGGCAACCAGGCCATGTTCAACAACCTGGTTTCGAAGATGCGAAACCCCTTCGGCGTCGACTGGTCGCGGATGGCCTTCTTCGGAGTCGGGGCCGTGACCTACGTCGCGGTGGCGGTCTTGCGGTACCGGGTGGCGTGGTGGCCGGTCAGTCCGATCGGCTGCGCGGTGTCGAGCATCTGGGTGACACACAACCTGGCCTTTTCGATCTTTATCACGTGGGTCGCTAAATTCACCATCCTGTCGCTGGGCGGGATCAACGGCTATCGGCGTGCGAGGCCGCTTTTCCTCGGGTTGCTCATCGGGTATGTGGTCGGTGTGGGGGTGTCGTTCCTCGTGGATGCGGTCTTTTTCATGGGCAACGGCCACATGATTCATGTGTGGTAGAGGAATTTCTTTTTCTTGACTTTCGATTTGACCCCCCGAGGAAATATGGTAAAATAACCGCTATGAACAAGAGATCGGCCCATCTCGCCGTTGCACTTGCCCTCTGTCTCGGAGCGGTTGCGCCGCCTGCGGCTTCCGCCTGCGATGTGGCCTACATCGCAGGTCAGCCCTCCAGCAAGGTCCAGTTCCCCGGCGGAAGGGACAGCCGGAAGATGAAACACTACGTGGTCCTCTCCTCGACGGACACGTGCTCCGGCATACTCGTGGGGTGGTCGTCATGTCTTGATGACAAGCACCTCGTGATCCGCCCGAGCTCGAATGCTCGGTTTATGGCGGGCGACTTCGGTGAGGCAAAGGGATACATCATCTCCTGCCCGAGCGCCTGCGTCCAGCGTTTGGCGGCCCGGTCGGAGATCGTCGGCCACCTGACGGGTTCAAAGGAGATCAGCGGCTACATCGTCAAGGGGGGATCGCAGGCGATTCGTGGCTTCCTGCTGGGCTGCCCAAGTTCCCAGCTCCGCGGTTTCCTTGCGGATTCCCCAACCAGCTCCGTGACGAACCATGTGGTGAAGTCCGGCACGAACAACACCTATCACATCCTCTCCCGGTCCAGCTACGTGACACGTTTCATCGCAGGGCGCACGGCGAGGGCCACCACGTCCTTCGTCGGTTCCGGCCCGTCTCGGGTGTTCACCCACTGCCTTGTCCGTCCGAGGACCAACACGCGAAAGTTCGTCGTGAGCATGCCGAGCTCGGCATGTCCCGGATTTCTCGGCGGGGCTTCCAGCAGATCTTGCCCGGAGTACGTAGCGGATACTCAATGCGAAGACTGACCATGCTTCAGGCTGCCAACCGGGTTTTGTTGTGTGTGTTTCTGGCTTGCCTTGGTGTTGCGGGCTGCGCGAAGTCCGGACGAGAGGCATCCTATCCGGCCGGCGAGATCCCTTCCCCCCCTCCCGGAATGGTCCTTGTTGAGGCCGGGCAGTTCATCATGGGCCGCAACGATGGACCGGTGGACGAGCAACCCGCGCGGAAGGTTTCCATCCCCGCCTTTTACATCGACAAATACAAGGTGACGAACTCCGGCTATGCCGCCTTCATCGAGGCGACGGGACATCCGCCGCCGCGCGACTGGCCCGACGGCCGCATCCCGATCGGTCGCGAGGATTTCCCGGTGGTGAATGTAAGTTGGCAGGACGCCGTCGCCTACGCCAAGTGGGCGAAAAAGCGCCTCCCCACGGAGAAGGAGTGGGAGAAGGCGGCCCGGGGCCCGGCCGGGCGGCTCTATCCCTGGGGCAATGAACCGGACGTGACCATGCACGCCACCGAGGCAAAGCTCCGCCCAGTGGGGAGCATCCCCTCGAACGTCAGTCCGTACGGATGCTATGACATGGTCTCCTACCCGCCAGAGTGGACGTGCACCTACTACACGATTCCCCTGGCCCCGACGAGCAACGAACGCCCGCCGGTCATCTACGAGCTGTCCTATATCCTTGCGGGAATGAAGCTGAAATCGGACTACCGCCGGCAGACGGATATCCTCCAGTCCCTTGGCGGCGGGGCCGAGCTGGAGGACATCCTCGTCATCAAGGGCGGCGCCCGCTCTATGCGCGCCCCCTGGTCCACCACCGCCACCTACCGTGAAGGCATCGACGTCCGCGTGCCCGAGAAGGGCATTGGCTTCCGCTGCGCGAAGTCGATCTCGGGGACCGAGTAGACTCAGCACGTTGGCTGGGCCTCTGGCCCACCATCATCTCTTGTCGCCGCAGGCCTCACCCTGCGGAATTCCCCGCAGCCATAGGGGTGCGAATACATGCCCTTACCCCACCTACGGCAGGAACTCCTTCGCGTTTTTCAGTTTCTGGGGAAGGTAGTGGCTGATGACGTAGTTCAGCCCGTGCGCGGCCAGGGCCTGCTGCTCGGCGCGGACGCCCATCTGCATCAGCTTCTCTAACGCCTCTTGCCACTCTTTGTGATGTTGGACAAAGGGATCGTTCTTGATGGCGTCCCGCGCGCGTTTCTTGTCCACCTCCTGCAGGGGGTGGGTGGGGAGCTTGTATTTTTTGATGTCCTCCGGTGTGATGCCCATGTAGCGGGCCTGGGGCACGCAGAAATATTTGTTGATGTGCGCCGCATTGCCCGATCCCACCTTCAGCGTCCGGTAGATGTTGCACATGCCGTACGGGTCGCCATCGACGAAGACGTAGACCGGGATTTTTATCTCGTCGGACAGTCGCCGGACGAATCGCCGAAGCGCGCGCGTCGGCACGCCGCCCATGGAGATGAGAATGCAGTTCGCCGTCTTCCAGTACTCGTGCTTCACCAGCCGCTGGAACATGGCGCTGGTCTCGATGCAGAGGATGAACTTCGCCTTCGTCTCGAAGCCGAGGTTCTCCACGTTGATCGGGATGGAGTAGGCCCCCGAGCCAAACTTCGTGCAGTCGATGCGCAGGTTGTTGTGTTCGCGGTCGATGACGATCAGCCGCCCGGCCACCTCGCCGCCCTTTTCCTCGGGGATGAAACCGAGCTGCTCGCGATTGACCATGAACATGGCCTCCACGTCGTCCATGACCGCATCGGATTCCGGTTGCTCATCAAAGCGGGCCTTGTCCCAATTTTTTGAGATGTAATAGGCCTCTCTCTTGCTGGCGAAGTCATCGCGCAGGAGAAGGTCCTTCGAGAGCGCCATCATGCGCAGCGTCTGGGCGAAGGCCTTGACGGTGGTTACGGAAAGGGTGCGCACCTTGGTCAGCCCCTTCAGCTCCAGGTAGCCCGCCTTGGGGCGGAACTTGACGTTCTTGAGCGACCGCAGCGGGAAGTGCATGCTCGGCTTCTTTTTCTTCAACACCGTCTGGTGGATCGATGCCGCCGAGTCGTCGATCTTCTTGACGACGGGCGATATTTTTCTTTTTCTCTTCCTCTTCGCCATTCCTTCTCCTCGGGGATTACATCTTTCGCGTCTTTTCGAGGACCTCGGTGAGCGAGTTCACCACACGACTCTCCTGCCGGTCCGTGAGACTGAGAATCTCCTTCAGCCCGATTGCAATGTGGGGGATATACTCCTGGATGTACGATTTCTTCCGCGCCGCATCGGCCTCGCGCCGCCGGCGCTTGATATGGGATGCGACGTTCCGGCCGCACTCCTGCAGCGCCAGGCGAATCTCCTTGGTGATCTCAGGATAATGCGCGATGGCCTCCTTGCTCTCCGACGTGAACGGGACCCACACCGACGCGAAGTGCACGAACAGGACCATCGGCCCCGTCGGCAGCGCGTCGGTGGACTGCTGCAGGCCGTAGTTGCGCCAGTCCGTATCGATCACCGACCGCCAGACCGCGCAGGCCGACTGCTGGTAGAGCAGCGGCACCCGGTTGGCATAGCGCAGCAGGCGCACCGGCCCTTCCGCCGGCAGGTCCCCGCCATAGGCCAGACCGACCTCCACCTGGAATGGATTGCCGCGATAGACCGACGGCGACCGGGTGGTCGAGGTGAAGAAATCGGCGTGGATCTGCTTCCTCAGCCCCTTCAGGATCAGTTCCTCCCCGATGGGCGAGATGCAGTCGGTCGGGGGGTTCATGATCTTGGTCGCGTTGATCGCGTTGAAGAGGTTGTCCGCCTCCTGCCGGGCGATGCGGGAAGGCCGGGCCTTGACGTAGAGCTTGGCTGCCTCGCAGATTTGGCTCGCTACGCGCGCGCTCACGCGGGAGAAATCGGTCTTCAGAAAGCTGGCGAGCGTGCGCGATTTTGTCGTGCGGAGCATACGGATGAGCATGCCTAACTCCACCCCGTGAGGGTGCGGCTTGATTTCCTTGGGCTCGCGTGGAAGCTCCTGCGCCGCGCGCCGGTAGAGAATGGGCTCCTTCTCGCCGGGGGCCTGATAGGTCATTCGTACATGGGGGTTGGCGATGGCTGTCTGCTCCAGGTACTCATCCACGGACTGCTTGCCTTTGAGGTACCTTGCCAACAAGTCGATCTCAACGCGCGTTCCACGTTTCAGGCCGTTTGATATATCGTCTTCTTTGACAATTGTCGGCTCATTCTTCTGGGTGTCGATCATAAGCTCGTAGTAGTGGGCCCGTTTCTTCCCCGAGGTCCGAGAGGTGATGCGGATAGGCTTGCCCGTGGTGAGCTGCCCATACATGCCGGCGGCGGAGATGCCGATGCCCTGCTGCCCGCGAGACATCTTCAGGCGGTGGAACTTCGACCCGTAGAGGAGCTTGGCGAAGATGCTGGGGATTTGCGCCTTGAGGATGCCCGGG
The DNA here is from genome assembly GCA_013152475.1 of Planctomycetota bacterium. GTDB lineage: Bacteria > Planctomycetota > Brocadiia > JAADGH01 > JAADGH01 > JAADGH01. The sequence goes on along the minus strand of JAADGH010000200.1, from coordinate 78,885 downwards.
CCATTGTCCTGGATGGTCACGCGGAAACGGTTTTCCTGTTGGAGCGGCGTCACTTCGATCTTGATGTCGGGCAGGATGCCCGCTTCCTCGCAGGCGTCGAGCGAGTTGTCCACCGCCTCCTTGATCGTGGTCAGGAGCGCCTTGCGCGGGTTGTCGAAGCCGAGCAGGTGGCGGTTCTTGGTGAAAAACTCCGAGATGGAGATGCTCCGCTGGTTCTTGGCCATGCTCTCCGCCGTGGCGCGGAGCGACGGTTCGCTCGCCGTCAGGTCCGGAGCGATGGCGTCCTGCTTCGTCTCGATCCTTTTCCTGGTCGCAGCCTTGGCCTTCTTCTTGCCTTTGGCGGCCCTTTTGCGTTTCTTGGCCATACAAATACTCCATACGAAAGGACAGGACCCGTCAGGTCCGATGTGAGGAAGCACAGCGATGGCGCCGGCGTGACCCGTCTGGCGCGTGGCAGGCGGCCCCGGCACACAAACCGCCCTTGCGCCCTAACACACGCCGAACAATAGGATTATACCATACTTCGCCCACATTTTCAAGCGGTCACAGCGGTATGACGTAACCTTACCCTCGCGGGGCGACCGGGTGTCATCCCCGCGCAAGCGGGAATCCAGGACTTCGGGGGCTGCCGTCAAATGTGGATTCCCGTTTTCGCGGGAATGACGATTCCCCTTCTTGAAGTGAACTTCCCGCGTAGCTGAGAGGCTACGGCGCCACAACGCCAAAAAATGTATTTCTCACACTTTATGACTTGCTTTTTCCCAGAGGCGACTGGTAAAATACGCTGGAACAGGAGATAGTACCGGAGGGGTTTTTCACAATATCCTGACGTATCCAGTGCAGATCACGGTGAATGGAAAACCGCGTGAGTGTCGCGAGGGGGTGTCCCTGAGCGATCTGCTCGCCGAGCTCGGCGTCAAGAGGGAGGGAGTCGCCGTCGAACTGAACCGTGAGATTATCCCAAGGTCGAAACACGAGACAACGATCCTCCACCCCGGCAGCGTGATCGAAATCGTTACGTTTGTCGGCGGAGGCTGAAGGTGGAGAACTGTGGCTGACGACACACTGAAACTTGGCGCGTATGAATTCACCTCCCGGCTTTTCGTGGGCACGGGCAAGTATGAAACCTTCCCGCTCATGGCGGAGGCCCTCGAAGCGTCCGGCACGGAATGTGTCACCGTCGCCGTCCGGCGCGTAAACCTGGACGTCAAGTCCGGCGACTCCCTCCTCAACTACATCGACCGGGAGAAATGCACCATCCTCCCGAACACCGCCGGGTGCTACTCCGCCGACGAGGCCATCCGCACGGCCATGCTCGCGCGCGAGGCGGGATTCTCGGACCTTGTAAAGTTGGAGGTGCTCGGCGACGAACGAACCCTCCTGCCCGATCCCGTCGCCACCCTGGAGGCCACAGAGAAGCTGGTGAAGGAGGGCTTCACCGTCCTCGTCTATACCTCCGACGACCCCATCGTCGCCAAGCGCCTGGAGGACCTGGGCGCAACGAGTGTCATGCCCGCCGGCGCGCCCATCGGCTCCGGCCAGGGCATTCTGAACAAGAACAACATCCGGATCATCCTGGAGCAGGCCAACGTGCCGATCATCGTTGATGCCGGGGTGGGCGCCGCATCCGACGTGGCCGTGGCCATGGAGCTCGGCTGCGAGGGCGTCCTGTTGAACACGGGCATCGCCGGGGCGAAGGATCCGGTCAAGATGGCCAAGGCCATGCGGCACGCATGCGAAGCCGGCCGGCTGGCCTATCAGGCGGGACGGATTCCCAAGAAGCTCTACGCCAAGGCCAGCAGCCCCGATAAGGACTTTTAGCGTTGGTAGCCAAGCGCATCATCCCATGCCTGGATGTGGAGCGGGGGCGGGTGGTCAAGGGCACGAACTTCGTGAACCTGCGTGACGCCGGCGATCCGGTAGACGTCGCGGCGCTGTATGACGAGCAGGGGGCCGACGAGCTGGTCTTTCTCGACATCACGGCGTCGTACGAAGAGCGGAACATCATCATCGACATCGTCCGCCGCACGGCGGAGCAGATATTCATGCCCCTTACCGTGGGAGGCGGCATCCGAAGTGTAGCCGATATCCGCGACCTGCTCAATGCGGGCGCGGACAAGGTGTCCATAAATACGTCTGCCGTCAAGGACCCGGGCCTCATCACCGAAGGCGCGCGGCGCTTCGGGCGCCAGTGCATCGTGGTGGCCATCGACCCGAAGCGCGTCACGCGCGACGGGGAGGAGTTCTGGGAGGTTCACGTCAACGGCGGGCGGACGCCGACGGGCCTGGAAGCCGTCGCCTGGGCGCAGGAGGTCGAGGATCGTGGCGCGGGGGAAATCCTCCTGACGAGTATGGACTGCGACGGTACGAAGGACGGCTACGATATTCCCATGACCAAGGCCGTATCCGAGAGGGTGGATATTCCGGTAATCGCATCCGGCGGGGCCGGGCGCCCGGAGCATTTTCTTGAGGTGCTGACGGAGGGGAAAGCCGACGCGGCCCTGGCGGCGTCGGTGTTTCACTATAAGGAACTATCCGTAGGGCAGATCAAGCAGTACCTGTCAGAGGCTGGCGTGGAAGTTCGGCCAAGCCCTCGGCCTGTCGCCTGAGCATAGGGAGGAGGGGGTATATTGATGGATCGTTGTTGGGGACCTGCGCGCTTCAAATCGAGTCCCGTTCTCGCCGTCATGGCCCTGGCGGCCGCTTTCCTTCTCAACCTGCACGCCCTGAGTGCGCAGGAATCAAAGGCCAAAGGAAAGGCTCCCGCAGCCAAGGAAGCAAAGACGGCGCCTCCGAAAAAGATCGAAACGCCGGCCGAACCCGAGGACATGGGCGCGCCGGAGACACCGAAGACCGAACCATGCGCCGCACCCGAACCCGAAGCCGGACCCGGACCTCTGGCGCCGGCGCCCACCGGCATCTCCCTGAGCATTGGCTGGTTGATCATTCTCTTCCTCTCCTGCCTGTCCTGGGTGCTCTTGGCCGACTGGCTCAACCGCGACGCGCATGCCCTGGAGATGCGCCGGCACTGGTGGAACCTGCTAATGATCGGCGCCGGCATGGGTGGGATCGCCCTCTTCTGGTTCGGGCATGCCATCTTTACGTTCGCGCCCTTCCTCTTCGGGGTCCTCGTCTGTGTGACGTACATCCCGGTCCGCAACAAGTACGCCAAGGCCAGCGGCAGGATCTGGACCCGCGAGCATATCCGGTTGAAACTTATTGCGGCGCTGCGGAAGGTTGGAATCCAGGTCAACACCCGTACCTTCCTTCGCGGCAAAGTTGCCGGTGAGGAGCTTCGGCTTCTGCGGCGCGACGGCCAGCCCATCAGCCTGCCGGAAGTCGAGGGCGGCCGGGCCAGGGCCGAGGAGGGGATATCGTGTCTGAAGGAGATCCTCGACGGGGCCCTGAAACGCCGGGCAACCTGCATCCAGCTCCAACCCCGAGGGGAACTGCTCCGCGTCCGATACTGCATCGACGGGATCTTCTACGACCGCGGTTCTTACTCCTGGGAGTTGGTTACCCCCATCATGGCCAGCACCAAGGGCATCGCCGGAATCGATACCTCTGAGCGGGGCAGGGCCCATGTCGGCGGTTTCGCCGTGGCGCTGGCCGACCGGACCGTTGGGGTGCGCGCCTCCGTGGAATACAGCGTTCAGGGCGAGACCATCCTCTTGGCGCTGATGGACCCCACACGGGCGGTCTTCCGCCTGGACAAGATCGGCCTGCCGGATGAGATACGGGAGCCGCTTCGCGATCTGCTGAAGGGCAAGAACGGGCTCATTCTCGTCTGCGGCCCGCCCGGGTCCGGCGCCACGACGACGCTCTATGCCATGATTGCCGAGATCGACCCGGAGAAGCGGAAGGTCGTCACGATCGAACAGCCCATTGAGTATCGCCTGAAGGGCCTGAGCCAACACGCCGTCGATGCGGCGCAGGGCAGGCCCTTCCCGAAGGTGCTGCAGGCGGCCGTGGGCGAGAGGCCAGATGTGCTGGTCATCGGAGACGTCGACAGCAAAGAAAGCGCCCGGGCCGCCCTCCGAGAGGCCAACGAAGGCAAGCTGGTTCTGGGGGCCATGTATGCCGACTCGGCCGTGGAGGGCCTGAAGAAACTGTTCCAATTCGGGGCCGACCCCAACGTGATCAGCGGGGCGCTCAGGGGCATCCTTGCCCAGCGTTTGGTGCGCCGCATGTGCAAGGCATGCCGGCAGGCCTTCAAGCCGTCGGAGGAGCTGCTGAAAAAGATTGGCGTGACACCCGAGTCCGCCGCGAAGCTCTACAAGGCCGTGGGCTGCGTGAAGTGCATGAAAACCGGCTTCATCGGGCGCACGGGCATCTTCGAGCTGCTCGACGTCTCCGACAAGATGCGCGCGATGATGGCGAGCGAGACGCCGGCGCAGGAGGTTCTCGAACAGGCCGAGCGCGACGGCCACGGGCACATCTGGGACGATGGGATTACAAAAGTCCTCGACGGAGCCACGTCGATTCAGGAGCTCATTCGTGTGACAAAGTCCAAGTAGTTCCGGATGGGCGCCACGCCCAATCCCGTGCCTTCGCGGGATTGAGCGTGTCTTCTGGCGAGACAAATCATTGAGTGGAGGACAGAGAAATTTCTGCCACTGTTATCAACGTTCTCGGTGCCGTGGTGATTCTGGCCTTGGCGGCGGTCGGGTACAGGATTCGTCTGTTCCCGGCGATCATGATCTTCCTGCGGCTTGCCTTCACCTTCATCGTGGCCTACGCCTGCCGAGATGTCTTCGGCGCCGCCCTGGCGAAAATCGCCCCGACCTGGGGTCCGGAGTTTTGGAGTTTCATTGCCTTCGCGCTGCTCTTCGGGGCGCTCTTTCTGGTGCTTACCCACGCCACGCTTGTCTACGTCGAGGCGGATGACGTCAGCGTTGTTCCCATCATCGACCGCATCGGGGGGGGCGCGGCGGGCGCTGCGAGCGGCGCGCTGATTGTCGGGGTCCTTCTCGTCGCATGGTCCATGGCCGTCACCTTCTCCCCGGTCCGTTTCGTCACGAATGAATCAGACCTCAAGGTGGACATGGGACAGGTGGTCCTTGATGAATACGGCCGCCTGGCCGGGAGGATTCCCGGGAGCCGCTCCTTCGACACCGCGCAGGCCGTCGACGCCTACCGGGACGCCGACGTCCTGGCCGTAAAAAAGGCCACGTCGTCCCCGGAGAAGAAGGGGGGGCCCGAGAAGAAGGGCAAAGGCACGGCCGCCGACATCGAAGACGACTCCTCGAATACCAACCTCAAGAAGCAGCTCCTGAAGGACCGAGAATAGGGGAGATGCGCCATTCGCAGAGGCCTGACCTACGGCGCCGTCGCTTCGCTGCTGTGGAGCCTTCCTCCGCCGATCGGCCGGCTGTTGTGCTCTGTTGACACCGTCTTCCTCGTTACCGTCAGATTCCTTATCGCCGGTGCGGTGCTCGTGGGCATCCTCGTGGCAACACGCCGCGTCCCTGCGCTCCTGAATGCCGCCGCCCACGACCTCTCTCGCATGGCCCTGCTCGGCCTCACGGGGATACTCGGCATGGGGCTGCTGCTCTTCGCCTCGGTCCGATACACCATCGCTGTCAATGCCGGGATCCTGATAAACGCAAACCCCATCTTCATCGTCCTCCTCGCCGTTTGCATCGGGGAGCGAATCACCCTCGGCAAGATATCCGGCATCGCCATCGGCGTCCTCGGCTGTGTCCTCGTCGTGACGTCCCGGGCCGCCCAATCGGCCCAGCCGCCGGAGAACAACATCCTCGGCTGCGCGCTCGCCGTCGGCGCGGCGCTCTCGTGGGCCGTCTTCACCGTGGCGGGCAAGGGCATGGTCAGGAAATACGGCGGCATGGTCACCACCACCCTCGCCACCGTCTGCGGCAGCGCCATGCTGCTGGTCGTTATGGCCCTCCGGCGCACGCCCATCGTTACCGACCCGACGATCCTGGGATGGATCGCATTTGTGGGCATTGTGCCTACTGCACTCGGCTTCTTTTTGTGGTATCATGCACTGGAGACCGTCGAGGCGGGACGCCTCGGCCCGCTCCAGTTCATCGCCCCCGTCGGCACGGCGGCGATCGGCGCGGCGTTCCTCGGCGAGGAAATTGCGCATACCGCTGTGCTGGGCATGGTCCTGGTGTTTGTGGGGATCTATTGCTCCTCCATCCGCAGCACGGCAGAGGCGCCACCGCTCAAAGGAGAGCCACAGACGTGAACAAGAGAGAATCGGGAAAGGACGAACTTCGCATCGTTGCGTGGGAGCTCACCTGCGCGTGCAACCTCCGGTGCATCCATTGCCGCGCGGCGGCGTGCGATATGCCGTCGCCGGATGAACTCACCACCGAGGAATGCTATGCCGTCATCGACGACATCGTCTCCTTCGCCCGGCCGATCGTCATCCTCACTGGCGGCGAGCCGCTCCTCCGGGACGATGTCTTCGACATCGCCGCCTACGGCACACGGAAGGGACTCCGCGTGGTCATGGCCACCAACGGCACGCTGCTCGATGAAACGACGGCCCAACGATGTGTTGATGCCGGGATCAAGCGCATCAGCGTCAGCCTTGACGGTGTGGATGCGGAGGTCCATGATGAATTCCGGCAGATGCCCGGCGCCTTCGAAGGCTCCATGCGCGGCATCGAGGCCGCGAAAAAAATGGGCCTCGAGTTCCAGATCAACAGCTCCCTCACCATGCAGAACCTCGACCAGCTCCCGGGGTTGATGCCGCTCGCCGTCGATCTGGGGGCCGTTGCCCATCACATCTTCATGCTGGTCCCGGTAGGCCGCGGCGAGAACCTGAAGGGCGTCGAGATACCGCCGGACAAGTACGAGGAGACGCTGAACTGGATATACGACCAGCGCGAGAAGGTCCCCCTCCAGATCAAGGTTACCTGCGCGCCCCAGTACTACCGCATCCTGCGTCAGCGCGCGAAGGCCGAGGGAAGGACAGTCACCCGACAGACCGACGGCCTCGACGCCGTCACGCGCGGATGCCTGGGCGGGAAGGCGTTCTGCTTTATTTCGCATTCGGGACAAATCCAGCCCTGCGGGTATCTGGAGCTGGACTGCGGAAATGTCCGAAAAGAAGGCTTGAGTGTGGCCTGGCGAAAGTCTAAAATCTTCCACGACCTTCGCAACCCGTCCGCCTACGAGGGCAAGTGCGGCATGTGCGAATACAAGGCCGTCTGCGGCGGATGCCGCGCGCGGGCGCATGCGAAAACGGACAACTACCTCGCCGAGGAGCCGTGCTGCGTTTATGTTCCAATGCCCAAGCGTGACGAATCGTAACGGCTGTCCGGAAACCGGGCAGTTGTAACCGCACTCTTTGCGGGTGCGGTCTTGCCGCAGGCGTAAGGCCTGCGGCTACAGGTCCTGAAATACGCTCGTGAGGAGGATGTGCGGATGATCATCGGTGTGCCGAAAGAGATCAAGCAGGACGAATACCGTGTGGCCATGATCCCCGTCGGCGTCGAGGAGATGCGCGAGGCCGGGCACAAGGTCCTCGTCGAAACCAAGGCCGGCGAGGGAAGCGGCATTGCCGATGCGGAATACCGAAAGGCCGGCGCGAAGATTGCCCCCTCGGCCCGAGAGGTCTTCAAAAAATCGGACATGATCGTCAAGGTCAAGGAGCCCCTCCCTTCCGAATACAGGTTTCTGCGCAAGGGCCAAACCGTCTTCACCTACTTCCACTTTGCCGCGTCGTGCTCGCTGACCAAGGCCGTGATGAAATCCGGTATCACCGCTGTCGCCTACGAGACCATCAGTCTCGACGACGGCACGCACCCGCTTCTCACCCCCATGAGTGAGGTCGCCGGACGCATGGCCATCCAGGAGGGGGCCAAGTACCTTGAGCGGCCCATGGAGGGCCGCGGCATCCTGCTTGGCGGTGTGCCCGGTGTCGCGCCGGCGGAGGTGGTCATCATCGGCGGGGGCATTGTCGGCACCAACGCGGCGAAGGTGGCCGCGGGGCTGGGAGCGCGGGTGATCGTCCTCGATGTCAACCTGGATCGGCTGCGCTACCTCGACGACATCCTCCCGAAAAACGTTATCACCCTCATGTCCAACGCGGAAAATCTTCGGGCGAAGGTGGCCGAGGCGGACCTTCTCATCGGCGCGGTTCTCGTCGTGGGCGCCCGCGCCCCACGGCTTGTGACGAAGGAGATGATCAAGACCATGAAACCCGGTGCGGTGGTCGTCGATGTCGCCATCGACCAGGGCGGCTGCATCGAGACCAGCCGGCCCACGACGCACCGGAAGCCGACCTACAAGGTCCACAAGGTCCTGCACTACTGCGTTACGAACATGCCCGGCGCAGTCGGTCGCACGTCCACCTACGCCCTGACGAACGTCACGCTGCCCTATGCCCTGCAGATCGCGAACAAAGGCTGGCGGCAAGCGGCGAAGGACAACCCGGCGATCTGTCGCGGCGTCAACGTCACCGGCGGCAGCATCACCTATAAAGCCGTCGCCGAGACCTTCCGCATGAAGTGCCATGATCTGAAGCTGTAGGACCTCACACAAAGGCGCAAAAGGGGGGAAGGGTCGAAGAGTCGAAGGGGTGAAGGGCAGGACCTTTCCGATTCTTCGACTCTTGGCCCCCCTCAATGCCGTTTCCATCTGCGTCTACTTGTGGTTCCCTCTTTCTTGTGCTCGTGGATTCCCGCTTTCGCGGGAATGACAAGGAGCCCCTTTAGAACCAAGAACGCTTGTGCTACATTTGGCTAAATGGTTACAAATTACCGAACGAACTCCATACATCATATTGTATTGGTGAGCAGGTATGCCCCAAGACATGGGCCTTCTGGGGACTATGTGATCTCCCTGTAGACCGCCACGATCTTCGCCACCTGCTTCTCCCACGTAAAGCCATCCAAGGCATACCGCGCGGCGACGGGGCCTTTGGTTCGCTTGCTACCGCTCTTCAGATCTCGTACGATCAGGTTGCCCAGTGCAATCGGATTGTCCACCGCCGCCAGCGACCCGACCTCCGGCGTGATGAAATCGGGCAGGCCCCCGGCCTGTGTCCCCACCACCGGCGTGCCGCACGCCAGCGCCTCCAGCGCCGCGATTCCGAAGGGCTCTCCCCGCGACGGCACGGCATGCACGTCGGCGATGCGCATCAGCTCGGCCACGTCGGCCTGGGGCCGATGACCCAGGAACCGGATCCCCTGGGCCGTGTGGCGGTGAACCATGTTCTCCAACTCGCCGCGAAGCTCGCCATCTCCGATGATCAACGTCAGGACCGAATCGGCCCGATTCTCGTATTCCTCCGCCGCATGGATCAGCACGTCGGCGCCCTTGAAGTGCGTCAGCTTGCCCACGAACGTCACGACGTATCGGCATGGCTCGGCGATGCCCATGCGCCGGAGGACCGTCTCGCGGTCGGGCGCGCCCGGATGGAAGAGCGATGGATCGAAGCCGTTGCCGATCACCACGATCTTGCGGTCGGGGATCGGGAGCATGGTCTTGATATCCCGCGCTACCTGTGACGAGACGGCGATGATGCGCGCGGCCTGGCCGACGGCCTTCTGGACCATGGGGCGGAATCGCGGATCTTTGCGGAGGCCGATGAGGTCCGTTCCATGGGACGTGATGACGAAGGGCAGACCGGTCTCGGCCGCGCACGCCGCCGCGACCCAGAGGTGTTGCGCGTGGATGAGATCGGGCTGGGACTCGCGGACGGCGCGGTTGATCGCATTGCGGTGGGCCTGCACATACGTCTCGACCTGTGGGTCGGTCAATTCGTAAAATGTATTGGCGCTGCGGGGGTGCGTAGTAAAGCAGGGGAAGCTGAAGGGCAGATCGGGGCGGGGCGCATCGCCGCCCGCGCAAAGGATCGTCGTGCACGGGAAGCCTTGCCCGCGGATGGTCGCGTAGTCGGGTGCGATGACATGGGGGAAGTGTCCGGCGCCCAGGAGCTCTTCGGCGAGATTGGCCACATAGACGCCGCTGCCGGAGCCTTCGAGCGGGAAATGTGTGGGGATGAGGATTTTCATTCTGGCACGGCGATTCCCAGACCAAGACGTCAGCAGATCACTTATAGCGCTTCCTTCATCGTGTCGCAAGTCCTTTCCGCACATGGAACTGTAAGGAATACAGTACGCCTCCGTCACGGTTCTTTACAGGAAGATGGACCGGCATAGGGATGGCGATTCTTAATGGTCCATATCCTCAATTTCTGCAAGGGGATACGATGTGAACCGTATTTTGTTCAAACGTGGCATGGGGGTTGCTGAGTCTATATACCAGAGGGCAGAACAATTTGGTGAACCCCGCTCGGTGTTAACGTTAGTTATGGGTGAAGCGTTCCTGGGTCCTCCGGCGGGGTCAAACTGGCCGCCACGGGCAACCGTGGCGGTCAGCGTTTAATTTCCAAGACGCCGCCCCTCGCACGGATTACAGGCAACCCGTGTCACACCTCCTCTCTTCCATAGTCTCCGCGATTCCATGACGGTCCATGGCCACGTCTCCCGCAGACTGCCGAATGGCCTCTTGCGCCTTGCGCCAGTGGGCGACAATGGTTTTCTGGACGGGGAGCGGCGGAAGGGGAGGCTTTACCTCAAGAAATGCTCTCTCGTTTATTTTACCTTTGGCTGCACCACCGGTAGCTGCAAGAAACTGGGCCTTGCAGTAGACGGACCGTAAAGCCAACCAAGCCTATACGCGGCCAACCGTATCTGTGTCAGGCACAAGAACACGATAATGGATGCCGGCCGCCCGTGAGATTTTCCTTGCGAATTTCGGACAAAGATGATAGAGTATGCACCCCAGATGTCCTACGCGGAGAATCCGTGGCAAGATTGCGAGACCAGCCGTGATCGATCTTCATACACATACGGTCCTGTCGGACGGCGTGCTTCTGCCCAGCGAGCTGATTCGCCGGTGCGAGGCGAGGGGCTACCGGTGTCTTGTGGTGGCCGATCACGTGGACACGGGGACGGCCGAGATGGTGATTCCCGTGCTGGTGAAGGTCTGCAATGACATTGCCCCGACCACAAAAATGAAACTGAAGCCGGGCGTCGAACTGACCCACGTGCGGCCGGAGCATTACGGCGATCTGGTGAAGCGAGTCCGCGACCTCGGTGCGGAGGTCGTTGTGGCCCACGGCGAGACGATCGTGGAGCCGGTCATCGCCGGGACGAACCGTGCAGCCATCGAGGCCGGTGTGGATGTCCTGGGGCATCCGGGACTTATGACGAGGGAGGATGTGGAGCTTGCCGCCGCGCGGGGGGTGTGCTTGGAGATATCCGGTCGGCGGGGGCACTCGCTGACGAACGGCCATGTGGTGAAGCTGGCGCTGGAGGTGGGAGCGGATCTGGTATTCGGGACCGACACCCACGCGCCGGACGACCTGGTGTCGCGCGTGATGGCGGAGACAATCGCCCGGGGCGCCGGGCTGAGCGTTGCGGATACGAAGAAGCTGTTTGTTACGGCCGAGCGATTCTTCGAGTGACGGAGGCGATCATGTCAACCTGCCGATTCAAAATCGTTGTTGCGCTGCTGGCGGTTTTGATCTTTGCGGGGTGCGAAGGAACCGAGCGGGAGGCGGGTCCGAACGGAGAGTTGATTCCGGCGGCGGCGCAGGAGTTTGTGGACGTGCCGGCGCCGGTGGGGTTCAAGCTGGAAGACGCCTACTCGTTCAGCGTGCCGCCGAGTCGGATGTTTCTGCTGACGTATGTGGGGAAATCGGATAGGCAGAAGGTCAGGGACTTTTACAAGAACAACATGAAACAGCAGGGGTGGATGGAGACGTGCGAGTCCACGTTCGGCGATACACTGTTCCTTGATTTCGTCAAGGAAGCCGAGGGCTGCACGGTGAAAATCGAGGGAAGGGCAGGCCGGATGCGGGTGACGATCAGGTCGCGCCGATAGTGAGAACAGGAGCACGCCAACGTGAAGGGCCAACGACGACACGAACTCAAGGAAGATGAATTCACGATTGCCGTGACGCAGGGGGTGGACTGGCTGAAGGAGAATCACAAGCCGGTGGTGATTGGGGTGACACTGGTCGTGGTGGTGGGGCTGTTCGTCGGGTGGTACGTGGTGAAGGTTCGCAACGCGAACAACGATGCCTGGTTCAGACTGTCCCAGGCCAACCAGGACCTGTCCATGCTTCGCATGTCCATGTTCCGCCGTAAGCCGGACAAGAAGATGCTGAAGGAGGCCCGGGCGGAGCTCATCGAGAAGTACCGCAAGATCGCCCGGGACTTTTCCGGGACCAAGGCCGCGGTGCTGGCGTCGCTACAGGCGGGGAATCTTTTGTTTGAGTGTCGAAATTACACGGACGCGATTGCGCAGTTCAAAGCAGTACGAGAAAAGACATCCGATGCGCTGCTTGTACAACTTGCCACGCGGTCCCTCGGATATGCACTGGAGGAGAAGGGGCAGTGGGACGAGGCGGCGAAGGAGTTTGCCCGCGCGGCGGAGCTGGGCGGCAATACGATGGCGGCCGAATCCAAGTTGGACGAAGGTCGTTGCCTGAGGAGGGGGGGGGACGCCGCCGGTGCGAGAGAGGCCCTCAAAAAAGCGGTGAGCCTTGCGGGGGAGTCCAAGGCCGCGGTGGAGGCGGAACAGGAGCTGGCCCGAATGGAGGGCCCGCAGCCGCTGCCGAAATCGACGGAACCGGATAAGCCGGACGAGGGGCCGAAGAAGCCCGCAGTGCAGGAGAAATCGGCGACGAAATAGGGAACGGTCTTTTTTCAAAAAAGGTTTGACAGGGGCAAGAGAGCCGTATAGAATTCCACCCGTGTTTTGTCCATAAAACTGAACCAGAGCAACGTTTCTTGGCAAGGAGGAAAGGTCCATGGCAGACTTAAAGGCGCTGTCCGAAAGCATCATCGGAGGCAAGAAAGATGATGCGGAGAAGCTCGTGCAGGAGGCCCTGGATGGTGGGGCACCCGTCGATAAGATTCTGAACGACGGTCTGATCGCCGGCATGCAGGTCGTCGGTGAGAAATTCAAGAACAACGAATTCTACGTGCCGGAGGTCCTGATTGCCGCCCGGGCGATGAACGCGGCGATGACTATCCTGGAGCCGAAGCTCGCGGACGCGGGCGTCCAGCCCGTCGCCAAGGTGGCGATCGGCACAGTGAAGGGTGATCTGCATGACATCGGGAAGAACCTTGTGGCCATGATGCTCAAGGGCGGCGGGTTCAATGTGGTCGATCTCGGGATTGATGTGGACCCGGAGAAGTTCGTCGCGGCGGCCAAGGACGGTTGCAAGCTGGTCTGCCTGTCGGCCCTGCTGACGACGACCATGCCGCAGATGGAGACGGTGATTGCTGCCCTGAAGGAAGCGGGCTGCGAGGACACGAGGGTAATGATCGGCGGCGCGCCGGTCACGCAAAAGTACGCCGATGAGATTAGCGCCCAGGGTTATGCGCCGGACGCCGCGAGCGCCGTGGACAAAGCCAAAGAGTTGGTTGTGTAGGTATAAATCGCGCGGGATTCCCGCCTTAATGCATGCGGTTTGACGGGGTGCTGAACGGGTTTTCGGTCAGCACCCCGTTTGTTTTTTGATAATTTCGTGTTATTGCTTATTGTGAATCTTCGGCAAGCTGTTCTGAAGCAAGGTGTTACCCCCCAAAAATTTTTTGTGTTTGACAGCACAAAAAATCATCTGCTACAATCCTCCTCACTGATCTGTTCGTTTCCCTGACCGTTCGTCTGACTCAACAGCTACAGGCTGATTCGGCCGCTCCCAGGGGGGCGTACTGTACATCGTCGAGGCAGAGACAAATAATTGTGAAGACCACTGAGCGCGAGATATGGACAAAGGTTCTTGATGCCATCGAGGAGCAGGTCGACCCGGAGCGATTCCACCTGTGGTTCAGAAACACCGAGCTGGTAAGCCTGTCCGATGACCTGGTCGAGGTGGGCGTGCCGAGCCTTTTCATCGCCGAATGGATGGAGCGACACTATGCCGCCACCATCGTCGAGGCCATCTCCCGCCTGATGTCGACAAGTCCCGCTGTCAAGTTCCCTGTCGTGGGCCACCTTTTCGCCGGGTTGCGCGATAAGCAGCGCAAGGACATGGGCAGCCTGGCGCGCAAAACGTCGGAAGCGAACTGGACCCCCAGCATTCGCCCTGACTTTCGCTTGGCGAATTTCGTCGTGGGGCCGTGCAATGAGTTCGCCCACGCCGCCGCGATGAAAGTGATCGAGGCGGGCCATACACTATTTAATCCCCTGTTCCTCTATGGGGGGGTCGGCCTTGGCAAGTCGCACATCCTGCAGGGCATGTGGCATGAGTTCCGGACGCGCAAGCCGAACCGCAAGGCGGTGTATGTCTCTGCCGAGAAGTTCATGAACGAGTATGTCGTGGCCCTCCGCCACTCTCAGCTCGACGGCTTCCGGCACGCCTATCGGACGGCCGACCTGCTGCTGATCGACGACGTCCACTTCCTCCAGAGCAAGATGGGGTTCCAGGAGGAGTTCCTCCACACCTACAACGCCCTGGACGCCACAGACAAACAGGTGGTCATGGCCAGCGACGCCCATCCCAATGAGATACAAAAGATCAAAGCAACACTGAGAAGCCGGTTTGTCTCGGGCCTGGTTGTGAAGCTGGAACCCCCGGGACTGGAGATGCGGATACGGATATTGAAAGTGAAAGCGGCGCGCTTGGGGAAGCGGATCCGCCGTGACGTGTTGGAATACATCGCCGGGCGCTGCCCGGGGAATGTGCGCCAGCTCGAAGGGGCGCTGACGACGCTCGTGGCCTATGCGAGCCTACATACCTCCGGCATCTCGCTGGATATGGCCCGGGAGGTGCTTAGCGCGGCGAAGCGGCAGGAGAAGCGGGAGATCACGATCGAGAAGATCGAAGCCATCGTGAGCCGCCACTATCACGTCTCCCGACAGGATATGCGCTCCAAGCGGCGAACAAGTTCGATCTCCCTCGCGCGCCAGGTCTGTATGTATCTGGCCCGGAAACATACCGGCCTGTCCCTGAAGGAGATCGGCGGTTTCTTCGCCAAAAACCATACCACAGTCCTGAGCGCCTCGAAAAAGATCGGCGGTCTCATTGAGAGGGACCCGATCCTGAAGCAGAACATAGAGGCCATAGAGTCGGCGCTCGTTTCTTGACGTGCCCTGTCTGGAATCGCTCCCCCGATTTTGTGCGCTCAACCGGTCTGAATTTTCCCCGGTGCGGAAGAAAACCAGGACTCTCTTCCGAATGCGGATGGGATCAAGCGCAACCCCTGTCGGCCATTTGGTTTGCGAAACTCGACTTGCGGAACCCGCGAAATGTCATCTCTGAAAGCGCGCCGTATGTCAAGTGGGTTGTATGCCAGGAGTCTTCCCATAACCTGCGCGGTGTCACTGCGAGGAGCATCTTTCGCGATAGCGGAAGATGCGACGAAGCAATCTCGCACGCTCGATCACCGTCGATCCGCCAGATTGCTTCGTCATCACGCGAAGCGCGTGAGTCTTCGCAATGAGAGTTCGTGGGTTCCACAACCCGAACATAACAAGTGCTGTTCCCAGAAGGGGTTAGAACAGATCGCATTCAGATTCTGGGGAAAGTCCTGAAAATACCGAAGACCATCTGGGTATTGCACCGGTAGCCTGTTGCCGTCGTTTGATAGTGTATTGACTTTTGGGTTCTTTTTTGTTAAAAACAAACCTATTGAAGTGTCGGCAGGGAACAACCCCACCAGCATTGCTTGAGGACTGTTTATCTCTTTTTTCCGACTCAGGAGGTTAAGTTGTCTACGCACATTTCTGCGATCACAGCTAGAGAGATTCTGGATTCACGCGGCAACCCCACGGTCGAAGTGGAGGTGGCATTGGAATGCGGCGCCTTTGGACGGGCCGCAGTCCCATCGGGCGCCTCGACCGGCAAACACGAGGCCGTCGAGCTCCGTGACGGCGACGCAAAGCGCTACGGCAAGAAGGGCGTGTTGAAGGCCGTTGCGAACGTTAACGAGAAGATCGCGCCGGCGCTGCTGGGGATGGATGCCGTGGCTCAGTCGGAGATCGATGCCGCGATGATCCATCTGGACGGTACGGTGAACAAGGGCAAGCTGGGCGCGAACGCCATCTTGGGTGTTTCCCTCGCCGCAGCCAAGGCCGCGGCCGATGCCTGTGGGCTGCCGCTGTATCAATACATCGGTGGGACCAATGCGAAGGTCCTGCCCGTGCCCATGATGAATATCCTGAACGGTGGCAAGCACGCCGATAACAACGTAGACCTGCAAGAGTTTATGATCATGCCCTTCGGCGCCAAGAGCTTCCGCGAGGCCCTGCGCATCGGCGCGGAGGTCTTTCACGCGCTGAAATCGGTCCTCAAAGGCGCCGGTTACAACACCTCCGTCGGTGACGAGGGAGGCTTCGCGCCCGACCTGAAGTCGAACGAAGAGGCCATCCAGGTCATTCTCGGAGCGATCAAGAAGGCCGGCTATAAGGCAGGAAAAGACGTCTACATCGCCATCGACCCGGCATCGAGCGAGTTTTACAAGAAGGGCAAATACGTGCTCGAGGCCGAAAAGAAGCCGGAAAAGACATCCGGCGACATGGTTGATTTCTACTCCGCGTGGGTCAAGAAATACCCCATCCGATCCATCGAGGACGGCATGGCCGAGGACGACTGGGCCGGCTGGAAGAAGCTGACCCAGGCCGTCGGTGACAAGGTCCAGATCGTCGGCGATGACATCTTTGTGACGAATACCGAACGCCTCGCCCGGGGAATTGCCGAGGGGACCGCGAACTCGATCCTCATCAAGGTGAACCAGATCGGCACCCTGACGGAGACCCTCGACGCCATCGAAATGGCCAAGTCCAACGGCTTTGCTGCCGTGGTGTCCCATCGCAGCGGCGAGACGGAGGACACCACCATCGCGGACATCGTTGTGGCCACCAACACGGGACAGATCAAGACCGGATCGCTTTGCCGGACAGATCGTGTCTGCAAGTACAACCAATTGCTCCGCATTGAGGAAGAACTGGGCGGTTCGGCGATCTATGGGAGTGTGCTATGGCGGAAAGCGTAAAGGACCAGCGGAACCGCGTCATCTCGTTTGTGTGGGTCGTCCTCTTCGTCGGGGCCGGGGCGTTCTTCTCCGTTTTGCTTACGGAGGCCATTAAGGAGCGCCAGCGTGAAGATGGGAAATCCCGCCGGCTTGAGAATACGTTGTCGGCGGTGAGGTCGCGTGTGGAATCGCTCAAGCTCGAACGGGATGCGATCCAGAGCGATCCGATCTGCGTGGAGGGCGCCGCACGCCTGCACCTGAACTATTCCAAGCCCGGCGAAATTTCATACCAGCGGGAGAACGTGAAACTCGAACGGGCCCACAAGGGCGAAAAACCGGACGATCACAGCCCCCTTGCGGCCCTCATCGAGGCGAAGCTGGACCAGTGGCAGGTACCCATCACGGTCCTTGCCGTCATCGTCATCGCGCTGGTCATCGTGCGTGGATTTACCCCCAAGGAGGAGGCGTCCACCGCCGGGGAGGGGAGTGATGGTTCCTGACATTGCCGAGTATGTCAGGCAACTGGTAACCGGCGCCAGGGCGGCCGCGCGCCGTATCGCCTCCGCAAGCTCTCAGGTCAAGAACGATGCCCTCGTGTCCATGGCCGACGGTCTGTTAACGGCAGCGGCGGCGTTGCAGGGCGCGAACCGGAAAGACCTTGCTGCGGCAGAGAGAGCCAACCTGTCTCCGGCCCTGGTCGACCGACTGACGCTCACCGAAGAACGAATCGAAAAGATGGCCAAAGGCGTGCGCGAGATCGTCGCGCTGCACGACCCTGTGGGAGAGGTCATCGACGGGACGGTCCGCCCCAACGGCCTCAAGATCGAGCGCGTGCGAGTGCCGATTGGCGTCGTGGGGTTCATCTACGAGTCCCGGCCGAACGTGACGGCCGATGCCGCCGCCCTCTGCATCAAGTCCGGCAATGCGGTCATCCTCCGTGGTGGAAAGGAAGCGATCCACTCCAATGTTGCTGTATACGAGGTGATCGCCGACGCCCTGGAATCCGCCGGCCTGGATCGGAACTGTGTCCAGATGGTCAACACGCCTGACCGCGCTGTGGTGGATGCGCTCCTGAGGGCGGACGGCTTCATCGACGTCATCATCCCCCGGGGGGGCGAGGGCCTGATTCGCGCTGTGGCGGAGAAGGCCACCATGCCCGTTATCAAACACTACAAGGGAGTCTGCCACGTCTATGTAGATGCCGATGCCGACCTTGGCATGGCCGAGACGATCTGCATGAATGCGAAGACCCAGCGCCCCGGCGTCTGCAACGCCATGGAGACGATGCTGGTCCACGAGGGCGTGGCGCAGGAGTTCCTGCCGCGCATTGCCGAGAAGATGCGCGCCGAGAAGGTGGAGCTCCACGGCTGCGAGAGGGCCCGGGCCATCGTCGGCGACATGGCCGAGGCGACGGAGGCGAACTGGTCGGAGGAGTATCTCGATCTGGTTCTCGACGTGAAGGTTGTCGGATCTGTGGACGAGGCCATGGACCACATTGCGCGATACGGATCGGCGCATACCGATTCGGTCGTGACGAGGAATGTCGTGACGGCCCAGACGTTTCTGGACGAGGTCGATTCCTCCACGGTTCTCGTCAACGCCTCCACGCGCTTCAGCGACGGGGGCGAGTTCGGCTTGGGGGCGGAGATCGGCATCAGCACGGACAAACTCCATGCGCGCGGGCCCATGGGACTCCGGGAGCTGACGACGTACAAATGGGTCGTTCGCGGGAACGGCCAAATCAGGACATGAGAAACAACGGATTGGAGCAGGGAATGCGTAGGATTGTGTGGACCCGCCTTGGGGTTGCGGCTCTATGTGCTATTGGGATGCTTGCAGGCTGCCGGGGCAAGGACAAGGTTACGCTCGTTGTCAAGCCGAAGTTCGAGTATACTGCCGTCAAGCGTGTCGCGGTGATTGGGTTCAAAAATTGTACCACATCGCGCGATGGACGGGGCGTTGCGGATGCGCTGGGTGCAAAGCTGACCGCCTACCTGGTGCAGAGCGGCACGTACCAAGTGCTGACACGGGACCGGCTTAAAGCTGTGCTGATGGAGCAGAACCTCAGCGTCACGTCCACGGTCGATCCCGCCACGGCGATCAAGATCGGGAAGATCGCTGCCGTGGATTGCATCGTCGCGGGCCGACTTACCCAGCTTCAACGCGCCGAGAACAGCGAAACGCGATACCGCGACCAGTACGACTGGAGCACGGGAAAACCCGTGAAGGTTGGCTCGATCCCCTACAAATGGACCCGCCGCCAGGTGGACGTCGGCGCGTCGCTTCAGTTGATCAGCACGACCACCGGCCAGGTCATCTGGTCGGACGATAAGAGCTACAGCGCCTGGGCGCAGGGGTCGCCCCCGCCCAAGTCCATGGGGCAGTGCCAGGAAAGCTCGGTGGCCAATGTCGCCACACTGCTTGCCAAGGGCCTGGTACCCCACACCGCTCAGGTGAAGGTGCCCAAGGAGAGCATTTATACGTGCAAGTCCTTTGTCGCCGGTCAGTTCATGGACAAGACCAAGGTGTTCACCACGCGGGATGAGCAGGTCTACATCGTGCTAAAACTGACGCAGGACTTCGCGGACACGACCCTCCTTATCCGCATTGTCCAGAAGGATAATGAGCAGATCGTGGAACAGAAGGAACACGTCTGGTCCGGCAAATACGGACAATTCGGCTTTCCCTTCAAGATGGCGGACATTGTCAAGAAGGGAGGCCCGGGGAAATACGAGGCCCAGTACTATATCGGCGGACAGGAGATCGGCGTCGAGGAGTTCAGAATCAAAGAGGCAAAGTAGCGCCGCACGGGTCTCCGCCCCCTACTCCGCCGCAGGAACATAGGGCTTTCGTCTATCCGTCCATATCTCGCGGAAGGCCCCCGTGACCTCTGCTACGGTCTGCGGCTTGACGCCGCGATAGACCTCAATGGTGAACCGATACTCGGGCCACGTTGTGCCCGCGAAGATTCTCTCCCTCGCTTCGAGATCGAGGTCTTTCTTGATTTGGAAGATCGTTGCCGGTTTTCCGAGCTTCACCCGAGCCTGCTCGCGAAACGCCTCGTAGTCGTCCTTGTACGCATAGAGCGAGCCGAGGTAGCTGTGGACCATGACGACCTGCGTCGGAATCACCTGCTCGCGCTGCGCTATGGGCACTGGCGCATATCCCTCAAAGGGGCTTACCATCTCGCAGATACCCGATCGGCTTAGGCAATAGGTCAGGGGCAGGTTGGTGGTGAGGACCACCGTGGGCTTACGTTGGCACAAGGATTGCAACCGTTCCATGACCGCTGGAACCGGGTCCGAGAGCCCCTTCTTATGGTAGTGAACCCCCCGTTTCAGGTTTGCCAGGGCTACGGCATTGCATCCAAAGACCAGGATGAGACAGGCGGCGGCGACCCTTCGGGGGCGGACGGTCTCAACGGCGAGCGCCACATACAACGACAACACACCCGAGAAAAACATCAGGCTTCTCGCCCGCTGATACCGACAGAGGAGGCAGAAGGCCATTACGACGACCAGGAGCAGGACGATCAATCGGCGGCGTTTGTCCCGGGCCATCGCCGTGACGGAGAGCGCAAGCAATGGGGCCAGTGCAGTGCCTCCGACGATCCATGGCGCGATGCGCCACGGGGAGATGGTTTGCCCCAGCAGGAGGCAGAATCCCACATAGGCGAACGACTTGATCCGCATGAGGCTGCCCCGCATGAACTGCGTCGTGCTGTGCGTCAGGTGGGTATGGAAGGCCGGCAGCCAGGGGGCGAAAAGCACCCCCACGATCAGCACGAAGACGAGCGCCTTCCTGAACTCGCGCTGCGACAGCAGCCACAACACAATCCCTGCGCCGAGGACGACGGTGATGTAGTTGACGTATGCCGCAAGCGCGACGAGGGTCGAAGCTGCGACCAGCGCCGCCCACGAGACGCATTCCTTCCGTGTGAGTGTGTAGAGCGCTCCCGCCGCCAGGGCCGTCCACAGGGGATACCACCGGGCCGCCGAGCCGTGGAGGAGGAACATGGGATTGAGCGCCAGGACAAGCACGGCCAAGGACCGGTTCCTCCCCCCCAGGTTCAGAAAGGTTAGAAACAGGAGCGACAACGCCACAGCCGTCAGGGCCATGCTTCCGGCAAAAGCGATCGCCTTGTTCGACCCGAAAACGGAGAAGAGCGCCTTGAGGTAAAAGTAGTACCCAAAGGGGTGGTAGTCTTTGTGATACGTGTGGCGGAGGATACCGGTGAAGGACTTCTGAACCACGTGGAGCGACATGATCTCGTCCTCGTAGTAGGCGCGTTTGTCCACGTAGGCCCAGGTGTCGAGGACCACCCACAGGCAGACAAGGACCGCCACCGACCGCACCGTGTCCAGCACAGGCCTTCTTTTTGTGTTTTCCTCCATGTCCGAATCCTTCTCGGCTAATCTATCCGGCGCAGTGAATTGTGTCAAAACAAATCTATTGCATTCGATGCGGCAACGTGCATATAATCCGCCCCTCAGTCCGCAGGAGTAATCGGTTTCAGAGGAGAAAAGGAAAGAGCATGCAAATTGGAATTCTGACATCGAGAGTTCGCGACCGGTCGTTCGAGGACGTGGCCAAGTTTGCCGGCGAGAACGGCATCCCGATCATGGAAGTGGCCAGCATGAAAGGCGGCCACATCAACGTGCATGATGTCGTAAAGGACAAGGGTGCGGCGGTGAAGAAGGTCCTTGAGGACAACAACACAGGTATCTCCGCCCTGGCGTGCTTCTGCGACGTGACCGCTGCGGACGCCAAAGATCGAGATGAAAACATCGATATTGTAGTGACCGGCATCGACGCGGCTGAGGCCCTCGGTGTGGGCGTCATCACCGCGCTCAGCGGTATGGCCCGCAAGGACCAAACGCGCGCCGAAACGATCAAGAAGGAGGTCCCCGGCGTGTTCAAGACGATTGCCGCCCATGCCGAGAAGCAGGGCGTCAAGATCGCCCTCGAACCCTGGTGGGGCACCACCCTCCGCAACCTGGAGGAGTGGAAGCTCTTCTTCGATCTCGTCCCGTCCGACGCCGTCGGCCTGAACTTCGATCCCTCCCACCTCTATTGGCAGGAGATCGACATCCTCGGGGCCATCGACGAGTTTGGGGATCGCATCTACCACACCCATGCGAAGGACTGCGAGGTCAAGCAGCACGTCCTCCGCCGCGTCGGCAACCAGGCTGAGCGCAAGGAGGCCGGCTGGTGGCGCTACACGATCCCCGGCTTTGGTGGAATCCGGTGGGGCGAGTACCTCTCCGCCCTTCGGGGTGTCGGCTTCGACGGCGCGCTGAGCATCGAGCACGAGGATGCCAAGTTCGATGCCGACGAAGGCTTCCTGGCGGGGAAAAAATATCTCGAGCAGTTCGTCTAACCTGCGACGGAATCGGACTACTTGACGATTTCCCTCGGGCCCGGATAGAACCGGCCGTTCTCATCCACCAAACCGCGCACGTATGGCGGCCGCGGGACTACGGCCTCCTGCACGGGATGGATGGAGCCGTCGTCGAGCTCGATCCACGCCGGCTGGGTCTTGGCCGACTTGGGCGGCGGGTCCTGCTTGCCGAGGATGCCCGTTGTCGGGTGGAAGGTTTTCCAGGATTTCTTGAAGCCCTTCACGTAGCAACCCTCCGGAGTAAGCCCTTCGCCGTTCTCGTGAAAGGTGCCGTCGGAGAGGCTTAGCCATCCCTTGGCCATGGCCTCATTTTCTGGCTCGGCTTCCGGGACCATCAACGGCAGTTGGGAGTTGCATGATGGGAGCGCGGCGAACACCAGAGCAAGAATCAGCATCTGTGGTTTCATTGCTCAGCCTTTTCCATGACCAATATGTATTGAACCCTGGCTTGGTATATTATAGCTCAAAGCGCGGGCGTGTCAACCGAAACCTGTACGGGCCTACCGATGGGTCCCATGGTAGGGCCGTCCGGCCTTGTATCGCTCCAGCCTGTCCCGCAGATCCCGGGCCAGCTCGTTGCGTTCCAGCGTGGATAGACGGTTGCTGTGGCCTTCGATCAATCGCAAGGCGCGTTTGCCGGTCTGTACCGCGTCGTCAAAACGCCCCGCCTCGGCGTAGGCGGCCGCCAGGGCGTCGAGCAGGCGGGGGTCGCGCTGGCGGGTGAGTTGACAAGCCCTCTCGGCCAGCGCCACGGCCCGGGGGCCGTCCCGGAGGGCCGGGTCGGGGCATGTGGCCAGCAGCCAGGCCAGTCGGTCGGCGGGATCGATGGCATTGGGCCGCAGCCGATGGGCCTCGGTCAGGTGTTGGATGGCCCGGGCGAAGTCGCCTTGCCGTGCGAGGAGGGCGGCGAGATCGTAGTGGGCCTGCGGGTCGCGGGGATCCAGTTGGATAGCTTTATTGTATTCGGCGATGGCTTCATTGTCCTTCCCCTGGATGGCCAGCGCGCGTCCGAGATTGAAATGGGCCCACTCGTCGCTGGGCTGGATGCGCAGCGCCGCCCTGTAGTGCTCGATGGCCTTGGCGGCATTTTTCTTTGCCAGCCACACGCCGCCCAGGTTGTTGTGAGCGTGCACATAGTCGGGTTTGAGCCGGAGCGCCTCCGAGTAACAGGCGATCGCCTCATCGAGCTTGCCCGCCTCGGCGAGGGCGCAGCCCAGACTGAAGTGCGCTGTGGGGTCCGTCGGATTCATTTCCACGTTCGTCCGGTAATGGGAGATCGCCTCTTCCACCCATCCTTTCCGGAGCAGCGCCGCGCCGAGGTTCGTACGGGCCTCGGCAAGGTCCGGGTTTATCTCCAGCGCCCGCCGGTAACAGGCAATGGCCTTCTCCATCTGGCCGAGCTCCGTGTAGGCATAGGCCAGCTTGCTGTAGGCCGCCGCAAAGTCGCCGTTCAGTTGAATCGCTTTCTGGTACTGCACAATTGCCTCGACGGGCTTTTTCTGGACCAGGAGGGCCGTCCCCAGGTGGTAGAGCAGACGGTCGTTCTTCGGGTCCTCCCTCAGGGCCGCTGTTGCCACGGCCGCCCCGCGCAGCGGATCGCCCGACGCGGTGAGGGCATACGAGTAGAACTCCGCAAAGAACGGCGACGACCGCATGCGGTCGGCAACGGCCTCGAGCTTCGCGACGCCCCCCGCTGCGTCGCCGCCCTCGATCAGGCTCTGTGCGGCCACCATTTGGATGATGGGATCGTCCGGGCGCTCGTTGCTGAGCGCCACCAGTTCCGCCCGAACCTGCCCGGAACTCCTTCGGTTCAGGAGAAAGCGCAGCCAATCCGCCCGGGGCGGATCGGCTACGCTCGGTTTGATGTCCTCCAGCCGGTCCCGGGCCTCTCGAAGGGTCTCATCAGATGGGTTGATGTCGAGGGCGAGGCGGAGCCAGCGCCGAGCCGCTTTCAAATATCCCTTTGCGGCGAGAATCATCGCCAGTTGCTTCATCGCCTCGGTGTCGAAGGGGTTCCGCGCCAGGGCGTCTCCGTATGCGCTCTCGGCATGGTCGGGGATCTGCAGCGCCTCGAAGAGGTGCGCCATGTCAAGCGCGCCGGTCATGTAGCTGGCATGAACCAGTGCGGGGCGCAGTTGCCCCGTTCGGCTGTAGTAGCGGCAGAGCGCGCGACGGGGTTCGTTCAGGTCGCGAACGCCCTGGGTGAACAGGTGTTTCAGGGCGTCGTGTGGGGCGTTTTTCGCCAGGTAGGCCTTCCCCAGTTCGACCTGACCGGCCTGATTCGTCGAATCAAGTTGCGTGACATAGGTCCAGTAGGCGACGCGATCCCGCGCGGCGTAGTTGATGCGGCAAAGGCGAGTCGCGTACGCGCCGAGAAGACCGACGACGATGACGGCGACAGCGAGTCGAACGGGAGCTCGTCGCGCGGAAAGGCCCTTGGCCGTCAGTTGGCCCAACATAAGCGCAAGGCCGACGAGGGGAACATACATGTAGGCCCAAGACACGTAGCGGTCGACGGGGTTCCACGCCGTGCTCAGAAACGGGACCATCGCGCCGTATGCGATCAAGATGCCCAGGCCCATGGGGTCGCGCTTGCACGTCCGCCAGATGCCGACAGCGATGACCAGGGTGTGACAGAGAAGCCAGAAGAGGAACTGCCCGTCCAGCGGATGGTAAACCCGCCGCATGGCATCGTGCAGAACCACGGGGATGCCGTGTCCGGTGAGCAGCCCAAGGACATACCAGCGACTTCCGGCGACCATCGAGAGAAAACTGGGGATCTCCCCGCCTTTCGCCGCTGCGTAGGTGTAGAGGAGCGGGTGCGGTCGCAACCAGACCCAAAGGGGAAGCGCGGCGACGGTCACCAGGAGAAAGGGAAGGAGACGAGGAGCGGCGTCTCGAAGGGCGCCGCGCTCGTAGAGGAACTCAATGGCAAGGAGCGGGACGAGCACCGTGGCTACGACGGGCGATGTGAGCAGGCCGGCGGCATAGACGAGGACCGCCAAGGAGATTGTACAGACCCGGCCCTGATCGCGCCAGGTCAAATACGCGCAAAGCGAGGCGAGGTAGAACGTGCACCCCAGGAGGATGTGGATATGGTCCATTTCGTTTGCGAGCACGGATGCGAGGGGGTGGAAGGCAAAGATGCCGGCGGACAGGAAAGCGGCCCATCGGTTTTTTACAAGGCGGCGAACCATGAGGAAGACGAGCAGGGCATTCAGTCCATGCAGGGCGATGAGCGTCGCGTGCCAGAAGCATATGGCGTGCTCCGAGACCACGGTTCGCAGGATCGCAACCGCTGCATAGGACAAGGGCCGGTATAGCCCGTCCGTGAAGATCATGAAATCCTGTGAGAAGACGATGGGCGCGTTCCGCCATGTGCTCAGCAGCGGCAGATGCAGGATGCCGTCCTCCCGCCCGAGGAAGGTGGCGGCCCTCCAGCAGGGAAGGAAGACCGCAACCAGACCCGCGCCCAGGAGGACGAGCGCGAGCCGGTCCAGTCGGATGTTTCGCTCTTTCGTCATTGCGAAGGTTCCCTGTCGAGGGTGATCGGCGTTGCCGGGGTTTCGGCCCGAACGACGCGGAAGAGGTCCCCCTCGCGAATCAGGGGATCGTTTTTGATGAACTCGGGGATATTGAAAGATTGCATGGGCAGTGTCTTCACCGGCAGGCGGACGGCAGGGGATGCGTGCCCTTGATCGTCGATGTGCGTCATGTAGAGCCGTGCAAAAATACCGTCGTCGCGCTTGCTCGCGAAGACGATCCAGCGGCTGTTTGACGACCAGCTATGCCACGAATCCGCGGCATAGGGCGCGTTGCACTCCAGGCGATGCGGGCGGCCGCTCAGGTCGGATTTCATCAGGACAATGTCGCTTGACGACTTGATGAGGCACCCGCCGTCGGACTGACAGAAGGAAAGCCACTTGCCGTCGGGCGAGAAGCGGGGATAGTAGTTGCTGCGTCCGTTGGCCGATGCGCCGGTGATCGGTGTTGCTGTGCCTCCCTTGCCGTTGGCATACGGCACGATATGGAGATCGTATTTGACCAGCGCGGGATGAACACCCGACGGTGACCAGCAGAACACGATAGACTTGCCGTCGGGCGTCCACCGTGGAAAGACCTCCAGCTCGTCGGGGTCCGATGCGCCGGGCAGCAGACGAGCCGTTCGTTTCTCCACGTCCACGACGGCGATATCCGACGTGGGCTGGCCGGCGAACTGGGTCTCATGGACGATGGGCTGCAATGTGGCAAGCTGTTGATCGGCCGACATGGCGAGCTTCGCGCCGTCGGGCGACCAAGCCATGAAGGTGGTCATTTGCGTCGTGAAGGGCAGCTTGATCTTGACGCCGTTGTGGTTTGCAATGTCGTAGATGCCGAAGTAGGTCCGCAGGTCCGTGGGATCGGGGAGCATGTAGCGCGCCTGAATCGCAACTTTGCCTGCCGTGCCGAGTTTGGAGGAGAAGGTATGGCAGTTGAAGCAATAGCTCCGGCGCGCCGACAGGAACATCCGCGTGCGGAACGAGCGGATGTCCCGGACAAACGTATCCGGCGTCTTGAGTGTGGAAAACGGCGGCCTCACGAGACGGTAGACGATGAATGCGTCGCAGGGGTCCGTGGCGATGCGGAAGCGTACTGCGGGTGCGGCATGGACAGGGGCCTTGCCGTGGCGGCGAGTGCCTTTGACGACGATGGAAATCTCCCGCTGTTGGCCTTCAGCTTGGATCCGCCGCCAAGCGACATCCGGGAACCACCAGCGCCGGTCCAGGGTGATGTCTGTCCAGTGCAGGTCCGTTCCTTCGACGGAAACGGTGATCTGCCAGACATCGTTGATGGCATCATCCCACTCGACACAAGGCGTACAGAGCTTAGGCGGAAAGAGCGCGCCATCAAGGGGATACGTGATGTGTAGATGGCGCGACGGACGGTGCTCGCGATAGACCGTTGGACTGCACAGGCGGACGAGTTTTGTGGCGGCGGTAACGCCGTCGAGGGCGGCGCGCTTCCGCATGCGCGACTCCAGCTCGTTGCGCCCCGCGCCATCGACCCATTTGTGCCCTGCGATCCGCCCCTCTCTGGGCCCGGTGGTGAGGGGAAGCACGGCGGCATAGGCGGCATCGGAGGCGACGGAATTGTAGCGCTTCAGATCATACGTGATCCGAGGGACGAACGAAGGTGCATCAGGGGACGATGGAACCGATGGTCGGCGGAACAGGTCCGCGTAGTGCGCACGCAGTCTCGCGCGCCGGATGTGATACAAACCAAGCACACACAGCGCAAGAATGACGAGCGCGATAAGGACAGTACCCAGGCGACGCATTGATTCCGTCAACTCTGAAAGGCACACAATACCTTTTGTTTCACTATAGACCTTCTGCGCCGATCTTTCAACATATTCTCTATTTGCCTGATGGCACGGTCAGGGGGCATCGTGTGTAACCCAATCCTGCGAAAATCCTTGGAGGATTGCCGGACGCGTCGTCCAGTTGTGAAAAGCGGTCAAGACCATTGGAGCTGGGGGGGACCTGAGCAAAGGGGATTGCCATAAACCGCGAATTCCTTGCGGCATTGACATCGGGACAGGCGGTCGATAGAATATCGTGCGTGTCTTATTCGATACCGATGTAACGAACTCGGGACGGACTGTGGCGGACGATGCAACCCAATTCAAGCGCAATACGCCGGGCATGCTTCGGCTGAAATCGCGGTTGTATGATGTTGTGTTTGAACAGGATACGGCTGCCGGGATTCTGTTCGACGGTGTGGTTCTCCTCCTCATCTTTTTTTCCGTGACGTGCATCGTCCTGGAATCGTATTCCGATCTGCGCGAAGAGCACGGGGCGTTCTTCGATTACTCGGAAGTGCTCGTCGTCGCGATTTTCACAATCGAGTATTTGCTCAGGATGTGGCTGTGCACACTGCCGATGGAACGGGCCCGGTTCGACGAGAACGAGCGTCTTACCATGATGGATCGCCTCCGCGTGCGCGTAAATTTCTTCTTCCGACCGATGTCGCAGGTGGACCTGTGGGCCATTCTCCCGTTCTATATCATCGCGTGGGACCTGCGCGTGCTGCGGCTGGTGCGAGCGGTGCGTTTGATCCGGTTGCTGAAACTCGCCCGGTACTTCGACCCCCTCGAAGCACTCGTGGAGGTCTTTCGAGAGAAAGGGAGAACGTTCATCATCTTCCTGTTCGTTGTCTTCATCGGGCTCTTGATCAACGCGACGGCGCTCCACATTGTTGAGGCCAAGGGCGCGGCGGGGTCGTTCGAGAACATCCCGTCCACGCTCTGGTGGTGCATCCTGCGTCTTGGCCAGGGCGGGCGCTCGCTTGAGGAACCGGCGACAGACGCCGGCAGGTTCCTCGCTGCGGCGATGATCATCATCTTTCGCATCGGGATCGTTTGTGTCTTTGGCGGCATCTTCGCGGCCGCGTTCATCCAGCGCATGCTGGCCAAGGCGTCTCAGGTATGCCCGAAGGATGAATGCGGGCTTCGCGACATTCCCGCCGACGCGGACTTCTGCCCGCTTTGCGGCGCGCGACTGACAGAGATGGAGGATTGCTGTAGGCAGAACGAAAAGTGGGCCAAGTTCTGTCGCTTTTGCGGAAAGCCACTGAAGGCGCAGCGCCTGCCTTAGTCCTCGATTAACGAGTCTTCCTCCCCGACGCGGACCCGCCGGCGGCGGAACAACAGGCCCTGGCGATGGAAGAAGAAGCTGAGCGAGATGGCGATGAGGACCACCACGGCGATGCACACCAGATAGCTGTACGGCCAATAGAGCTCCGGCATGTTCCAGAAACCAATCTCTCTTCCATCGGAGGGGCTGAACCGCTGGAAGTTCATGCCATACCAGCCCGTGATGAGTGTCAGAGGCAGGATGATGACAGAGACGACGGTCAGGATGTTCATGGCGCGATTGATCCCCGCCGTTTCCTTTTGCGCCAACGTGCTTGCCAGGAGGCGAACGTTCTCGATCTCCGTGCCGAAGTCGTCGATCACGCGGCTGGTATCGGCGAGGCGGTCCCTGACCTTTTGCAGGCTGCGACCGATGGCGAGTTTCTGCATGAGTTCGATCACGGAGGCGTCGCCGGAGGTGGATTCGCTCTGGTAGAAGGCCTCCGCTTCGGCCAGGGTCTGCTGAAGGCAGATGGGAACCGCGCCGATAACATTCTTGTCGGCGGTTAGGCTGCTGAGCACGCCCTGGATATGCTCGATTTTTGCGACGCCTTCTGTGCGGATGAGCTTCTTCTCGTCGTTCAGCACATCCCACGAGCGCCAGATCTTGCTGAGGATGTTGTCCTGAAGGCTGTTGATGCACCCCATGAGCGCGGCGAAGGCCACCAGCCGTGCATATGTTTCAGGTGTGGGGCTAATGAGAAGGATTCCGCGCGACCCACTGAGAAGCAGGCCCCCGTCCCCTGCATCGAAGCAGCGACGATCATGGATCGTTCCGAGAATCTGCTGCAACTCGGCGCGGTGCGCGGCATTGTCAAGAAGAGCTTGAACACTGGCAGGGGCCGGCTCCATGGCCTGCGCCTGAACGACGAGGAACTGGTCGCGCTGCACCGTCTCCCGGCCGTAAATCACATCCAGCATCTGGCGTTGATAGGCGTTGACGAGGGCGTCCATTGTTCGGCTGGTATCCGTTACGAGGTCGGCGGCGATGAGGGTGAGGTCGTCCACGCTGTACCGGTCGGGGTCGCCGTTGTGGGGGAGGAGGCGCATACCATAGGTGACGCGCCCGTTGCGGCCGAGGTCCACGCCGATCACCTTCTCCTTGCGCTCTCTGCCGGGTGTGTCGTAACAGGGACGCGCCTCGAACCGGATGAAGTCCATGTCCTCGAACTCGACGACCTTGAGTGTAAGGGTTTCGTCGCCCCGGATCCCAACCACGGCGGCGTTGCGGCCGGGGTCGGTCTCGCTGGTGAGGACGCATTCCGCGCCACGTGTTCCACATTCCAGGCGGTCGCACAGGAAGCTGAAGTTGTTGGGTCCGATGGGGACCCATTCGGTCAGAAGAAGCTCGGTTCGACCGGTCAGGTGAAGCAGCGCTTTAGTTTTTTTCATATGGCACGCTCCCCCCAGAAGGGCTCGGTTTTGTATTCCAGGAATCCGATGCTGAAGAAATCCTCCACGGGCGAGATCTCGGGGGCTTCGCAGGTCGGCCGCCACACATCACTTGCCACGTGTTTACCGTCCGTGCTGCACCCGCAGACACGGTTCATCACCAGGCGCTTTTTCGGCTTTTGCTCGATGGAGAGCGCGAAGTCGACCAGCCCACCGCACTTGGCGCAACGGATGACGCGATCCACACCCTGTCGCGACCCTCGACTTAGGTTCTTTTGTAGGGTCTCGCGCCCGGCGGGCGTTGTGCGGTAGGCCCGGAGCGTGGCGTAGTAGGACGTACTTACGCGGCTTTTTTCAATCATGCCGTCGTGGTAAAGCCGTGCGATATCGGCCAGGGCCTCCTGGCTCATCATGGCGAACATCTTGACGCCGCGGAGCGTGATAAGCGACGGGGCCACATCGTAATTTCGGAACACAGCGCCCTTTACACCCAGCGTGGCGATGACCGTGATCGCCTGCTCCTTGAGCCAGCGCTGGCACCCGTCCCCCTCCTGTGGTTTCGTGTATTCGTCGATGGCGTAGAGAAGCCGGAGCGTATCGCCGGGGTAGTCATGCTCCTGGTTGGACAACAGTGCTTGCCTCCATCAGATGTGCTGGCCGATTGTGTCTCGATGGCATTATAGCCGCGCAGCGGGCGACGTTCAAATGAAAAGGAGGTCGCGGTATGGACTTGATTCTTGCCGTGCGCATGTCTTATTGTGACAAACAGAGGCCCGGCCCCTATCAGGGCATGGACTTGGCGGGGGTAACGCGATAGATTCTCATGAGATATTCAATGGCGCAAGAGACCGGCAAATCGATACTGGTCTTCGACTTCGACGGCACGCTGGCGGACACATTCGAGCATTTCGTGGCCATCGGGAACCGTATGGCGGAGAAACATGGCTTCCGGCGTGTTGAACCGGACGAGATCGGTGTCCTCCGCGATATGACCTTTTGGGAAGCCGTTCGATACTTTGATGTTCCGCTGATGAAGGTGCCGTTTTTCGTCGCCCAGGCCGAGCGAGAGCTGCGGCGACGTATGGGTGAGGTCAAGGTTGCGGAGGGGATTCGAGAAACAGTTTTTGAACTTAAGTCCAGCGGCCTGACGATGGGAATCGTCACATCGAATTCGCTCCAAAACGTGATGGCGTTCCTGCGGCGGTACGATATGGAGGCATTCGATTTTGTGAAAACCCTTTCGCGAATCTGGGGCAAGGTCCGGCAGTTCCGGCATGTGATGCGCGACTACGGGCTGACGCCCGGCCAGATTCTGTATGTGTGCGATGAAGTCCGGGATATCCGGGCGGCGCGGAAGGCGGGGGTTCGTGTGGCCGCAGTGTCGTGGGGCTTCAACTCGGCGAAGGTGCTGAAGGAGTCGCAGCCGGACTATCTGCTGTCGGACCCGAAGGAGCTTCTGTCCATTTGCAAAAACGAATGGGGGCCGGGGCGATGGCATGTCCGAAGGAGCAAGGGAGATAGGACATGATTCCAAACTCGACATTCGCTTTTTTTCTCTTGACTTATAATATGAACAATATATACTTAGAAGTGATCGTATCGATCTTCTTTGCCGTAGAAAGATCAAGGTGAGCGACACACAGCCCGAGACGATTCAACGACGGTGCAAGGCGATCTGCGACCTGCTCGCCACCCGCAGACACCTGCGCATCCAGGAGCTGGCACGGCATTTTCGAGTCTCGTCCGTTACAATCCGGCGTGACCTGACGCTGCTGGAAGAGGAGGGGAAGCTCCGGCGGATTCGCGGAGGGGCGGTGCGTGCAGAGGAAGTCGAATTTTCATTCGACGAAAAGATTTCACGTGCGAAGCCCGATAAGGAAGCCATTGGCCGTGCGGCAGCGACCCTGGTTAAACCGGGAGACAGCGTCATCCTTGACAGTGGGTCGACCACGTACCTGGCAGCACGTTTCCTCCGAGACATCGATGGCATTACCATCGTGACGAACTCCATTCCGCCGATTCTGGAGTTGCGCGATGCCCATGGTGTCGAGGTAATCGTTCTTGGCGGCGTGCTCAACCGGACGAGCGCAGAGTTTGTTGGTCCCGCCCTGCGCAGGGGGCTTGACGGCCTCCACGCCACCATGGCCTTCCTCGGCGCCGACGGTCTTACCGTGAATCGCGGCGCGCAAACTGCGACGGCGACCGCCGCCGAGAGCGCCCGGCTCCTGACGGAACACGCCGAGGAGCGCGTGGTCCTTGCGGACGCATCGAAGCTCGGGCGGGATTCCTTTGCAACATACCTGGAGTGCGAGCGTATCACGAAGGTCATTACTGCGGGCACGCTTGATGAACGGGCGGAGGAGGAATGCCGGCTTATTCGCAAATGTAAAATCGAGATCATCCGCGCCGACCATATCGACACGAAAGGAATCGAAACATGAACGGGAAAACGATACGCTTGGGAAAGCTTTTTTCCGGGGGCAATGCCGTTGTTGTGGCCATTGATCACGGCGAGTTCGATGGGCCGATCCCCTTCCTGGAGGACCTGCCCAAAACGGCGCGCAAGATCAGCCCCGATGCGGACGGCATTCTCCTCTCGCCAGGCATGATCGAGCACTGTGCGGAGGTCTTTGCAAACAAGGGCGCGCC
This sequence comes from Planctomycetota bacterium, assembly GCA_013152475.1. GTDB lineage: Bacteria > Planctomycetota > Brocadiia > JAADGH01 > JAADGH01 > JAADGH01. The sequence goes on along the minus strand of JAADGH010000200.1, from coordinate 45,800 downwards.
CATGCCGATCATCCGGCTCAATTGGAGCACGACATATTGTTTTCAATGGAACTACCGCGAGGCCGAAACGGTGAGCGCGTGCTCGGCCAAACACGCGGCGGCCCTCGGGGCGGAAGCCGTGGTCGTCAGTCTCGCACTGAACACCGGCAGCGAAAGGCGCGACAGCGAGAACGTTCGTGTTTTTTGTCAACTGGCCGAGGAAGCGAAGCAAATCGGGCTGCCGGTCATCGGGGAGTACTTCCCAGCCCGGCCACATCACTTGTCCCGCGAGGAGCTTTACGAACAGATCAAGATCGGTTGTCGCATCATCGCCGAACTCGGCGCCGATGCCATCAAGACGTTCCACACGATCAACTTCAAGGAAGTTGTCGGGGGCTGTCCCGTGCCCATTCTCGGACTCGGCGCCGAAAAGCTTCCGACCCCCATGGACGCCCTGCGACTTGCCCGTCGCGAGATCGATGACGGCGCGAAGGGGGTTGTCTTTGGTCGCAATGCGATCAGTTGGCCCGACCCCGCCCGGTTCCAGGCCGCGCTGATTGATGTGGTGCAAAAGGGGAAGACCGCAGAGGAGGCCGCCCAAACCAACAACGTGCCGATCGAATAGAAGGAGAGCGAACATGGGACTTGCCCAGTTGCCCCGCCTTGTTACAAAGGACATCCCCGGCCCGAAGTCCACGGCGATGCATCAGCGCGCGAGCGCGATCATGAAGGGCTACTCGAGTCAGGTAAAACTCTTTCCCGTGTGTTTCGAGAAAGGCGAGGGCGTTACACTCACCGACGTTGACGGCAACGTCTATCTCGATTTTTCGTCCGGCATCTACGTGACCAACCTCGGCCACTGCCATCCAAAGGTGTCGGAAGCTGTGGCGAAGTATGCCAAGACGCTGATGAACTGCCACGACTTTACGACACAGGTCAAGACAGAGTTGCTGGAGAAACTGGTCGATGTGCTGCCCGGCGACCTCGGTGCGGTGCAGCTCTACGATTCCGGCACCACAGCCGTAGAGGCCGGCATCCGCCTCTGCCGGGCTGCCACAGGGCGGCATGAGTTTCTGTCCTGCTTCCGCGATTTCCACGGCAAGACCGGCCACGCCGTCAGCTTGGCCCGCATGAAGCCGAGCTATGGCCCGACACGCGCCCCGGGGTTCTACATGGTCCCCCGCCCCGATCCCTATCGCCCCCACTTCACCCATGCCGATGGGACAATTGATACCGATGCGTATCTGAAGCTCTATGACGAGTTCCTCGCCGAGGCGACCACGGGGCAGGTAGCGGCCGTCGTCCTGGAGCCGATCCAGGGCTGGGCCGGGTCGATCTTCCCGCCGGACGATTTCTTCCCCAAACTTCGCACGTGGTGCGACGAGCGAAATATCCTCCTCTTCGCCGACGAGGTGCTGACCGGTGTCGGCAGAACAGGAACATGGCTGGCGATGGAGCATTGGGATGTCGTGCCGGATGTCGTGACCCTCGGCAAAGGATTGGGCAACGGTTTCCCCGTGACAGCCATGGTTGCGCGCGAGTCCTTCGGCGAAGCGGTCGAGTCCATCTCCGCGTCCACGTCGTACGGCGGCAATCCCATGGCCTGTGCTGCTGCGCTGGCCTCCATCGAGGTCATTGAAGAGGAAAAACTCCTGGAGAATGCCAAGTGCCTGGAGGTGTTGTTCCGGAAACGTCTCGATCGGATGAAGGCAGAACACCCGATCGTCGGCGACGTTCGTGTGTTGGGTTGCCTCATGGGTGTTGAACTGGTTCGCGATCGCGAAACGCAGGAACCCTTCGAAGAGGCAGGGAAGTTGGTTTATCAACGCGCCTTCCAGAAAGGGCTTGCCTGGGTCCCGGCCGGCCACATCCTCCGCATGTCCCCACCGATCATCATGGACGAGGCGACGGCGGCGAAGTGCATGGACATCATCGATGAATCCATCGGGGAGGTCGAGCGTGAACTCACCTGACACCGATTGCGTGCTCGGCATCGACATCGGAACGACCGCCATTAAGGCAGTGGTTCTGAACGAGGATGGTTCGTTAGGCCCCGTTGCCTCTGCACAGTATTCCCTCCACGCGGGATCAGGGGGGCGATTTGAGCAAGACCCCGAAGATCTCCTCACGGCCCTGACCAATGCGGCCCGGGAAGCGTTTGCGGGCAGAGACGTGAAGGGCATCGGCCTGTCGACGCAGGCCGCGGCGCTCCTTCTCCTTGATGAACATGACGCGCCGATCCACCCGATCATCTCCTGGATGGACCATCGGGCGACTACACAGAATGAGTCCCTGCTGAAGGAGCACGGGGCTGACTTTTTTCGCGAACGGACCGGCCTGGACAATCCGGGCATCGCGGCTCCTCTTGTCCTTTGGCTGAAGGAGAACGAATCGGACCTGATGAAACGGACCGGCAGTATTTCGTTTGTCGAGGACTGGATCCTTCGCTGGCTCACAGGCAACGGCGCGACCGACCCCACAAACACATCCATCACCGGTCTCCTGAATCTCGACACGGTCACATGGGACACGGATCTCCTTGCCGTTGCGGGCGTCAAGCCCGGGCGTCTCCCGCCCATGCACCGGGCGGGTGAAGTGGGGGGGCGGCTCCTGCGCGAGGCGGCGGCGCATCTCGGTCTGTCGCGAGGCATCCCCGTCGCTGTTCCCGTTCACGACCAGCACTGCGCGGCCCTCGGGGCAGGGCTTGTGGATTCCGGCACCGCCATGCTCTCGACCGGAACCGCCTGGGTGCTCTTCGCACTCTCCGAATCCATTAACCGGACGAAGTCAAAGGGGATCTTTCTCGCGCCCTATGCCGTCGGCGATCTTTGGGGCGCACTCGGGGCCATGCCTGCAGGCAATGGCTACTTCGACCGCATCATGGACGCCCTCGGCGTGGAGGACTATGAGGCGGCAGAAAGGGAGGCGCGCGAGGTCGGACCCGGCGCAGGTGGATTGCTCTTCATTCCCTGCCTTGCGGGTAAACGCGAGGCGGCATGGATCGGCTTCACCCTCGAACACCTCTGTGGCAACATGCTCCGATCGGTCATGGAGGGGCTGGCCATGGAATCTGCTTTTTTCCTGCGGAACATCGAGTCCGCTACGGGGCCTGTGTCGGCGATCGCCATGCTCGGCGGTTCCGCCAAGAACCGCCTGTGGGTTGAGATCGTATCCGCAGTCCTCCACCGTCCCGTGCTCCTCCCCGACACCCGCGATGCCGCCGTGGTCGGCGCAACGGTCTTCGGCGGGATGGCGGCTGGCTGGTGGGACGATGCCCGTCAGGGACGGCAGCGCGTGAAGATCGAGACCAAGCGCATCGAGACCGACCCTGCCCCTTACCGAGATGTGCTTTCGCGATACGCCAACGCGCGCGCGAAATTTCCCCCGCCGAAATAACCTGCTCCGGGTGAACGATTGACTCAGCTTCCCTCCTTTCCTACAATATTCCCTTTACGTTTGTTGAGGCTGCACACCTCAGTTGAAAGGGAGTAACGCATGGCGGAGAAACTGCGCGTCTTGGTCTGGACGGATGCCGCCGGTTTGCACAAGCCGGAGCGTCCCATCGCCTATCCCGAAGGAATCCATCAGGTCGTCGCCGATTTTCTGAATCAGTCGGGCGACTTCGAGGCATTCCCGTTCGCGGTTGTGGAGGATTGCTTCACACCGAAGGCGCTCGACGCCTACCAGGCGGTGGTCCTCTGGGGACACGGGCGGCCGATCTCGGTGGAATCGCAGAAGGCGATCGTGTCACAGGTGGAGTCCGGCAAGGCCGGGCTGGTGGGCCTGCACAGCATTTTGAGCTTCCGTGCGAATCCGATCCTCGCGCCGCGTCTCTTCGGCCAGACGGAGCACTACGGCTGGGAAGATGGCGTGCCGATGAAGTACACTGTCACGAAAGAGCACCCGATCTTCGAGGGTGTCGAGAGCTTCGAAGTCACAGACGAGGCCTACTACGAACCGTATGGGCTTGTGGAGGGGGCGGATGTGCTGCTGGAAATGACGGTCCCCGACTGCGAGACACGGCAGTCCCGTGTGTTCAATTTCGAGTCCGGGAAGTATGAAGTAGAGGAGTTCAAGGTCGCGGGCCTCGTGACACGCGCGGCCTGGACGTATCAAGTGGGCAAGGGCAGGAGCTTCTACCTCCAGCCTGGACATGAAACCGATCCGACCTATCGCGATACGGTCGTGCAAGGGATCATTTGTCGCGCCGTGAAATGGGTAACCCCGAGGTAATTGACAAGAAAGGATTCACAATGTCGAAACTGAACGTTGCACTCATTGGTTGTGGTCAACGCGGACCGGCCCATGCCAAGGCGGCACAGAACTGTGACAGGATGGAGCTTATCGCGGTGTGCGACCTGGACCAGGAACGCGCCACGGCAGCCGCCGAACAGTTCGGCGTGCCGGCATTCACCGATAGCAAGGAGCTTCTGGCGAAGGACGATCTGGACGCCGTCCTCATTTCGACGCATACACGTCACCACACCGCGGTGACACTGGACGCTATTGCTGCGGGCAAACACTTCATCATCGAGAAGCCCTTTACGGATACGGTAGCTGCCGCAAAGGAAATCATCGAAAGGGCAAAGACAAACAATGTCATCGGGACCATCGGCTACCAGCAGCGTTTTATGACCTACACGGAGGTACTGAAGGAACAAGTCGGCGACATCGACCTCGTTCAGATCTGTTGGACCCGGCAGCGAGGATTCATGAACCCGCAATACTTCTTCCCGGAATCGTATGGTGGCGTAATGGATACCGTGTCGCACGACATCGACCTCGTCCTCTGGCTCGCGGAGTGGAACCCGGTGGCCGTGTATGCCGACGTGCAGCGCGGATCGTTCAAGGGCGATCAGACCATCGAGTTCGTGAGCGCGGTCATCGAGTTCGAGCAGGACGGCAAGCGCCGCGTGGCGAATCTGAGCGGCAGCCTGGCCGCGGACCAGATACAGAACATCAACCAACTCATCGGTCGTAGAGGCACAATCTGTGCCGTGGACAAGGCCACTGTCAACATCGTGAAGCATGACGGCTTCAACGAGGACAAAACGTGCCGGAACAAGCAGGCCGAGGCTATCGCCGTGCCGAAGCAACCCATGGACCCGCTCCTTCGACTCTACGGCAACTTTGCTGATGCCGTCCTCGATGGTGCGGAACTGCGCGTGACCCTGGAGCACGGCATGAAGGCCGTGGCCGTCTGCGAGGCCATTGCCGAATCAGGCGACAAGCGGCAGCGCGTTGCGATCGATCTCTGATGGGCAAGCCGCTGAACATCGTGTTCCTTATGGCGGACCAGTGGAGGTGGGACACTATCTTCCAGGCGGGACACGTCTGCCGGACGCCGAACCTGCTGCGCTTTGCGGAGGAGGGCCACGCGTTCCTCAACGCTTACACGTGCTATCCCCTGTGCACGCCGGCGCGGGGATCGATCTTCACCGGCAGGTGGCCGTACCAGAACAATCTGACGGATAACGTGGGGCGCGGCTCCTTCTACCCTCATGGCAAGCTCCGTCTCGACCTGAAGACCTACCTCGAGCGCCTGCGGGACGATGCAGGATATGAAGTATCCTACTGCGGCAAGTGGCACCTCGGCCAGGGCACGCTGCACGAGCGCGGCATCCACAACGTCCGCTGCAGCGACGGCGGGGACCGCGAACACGGCAGCGCAGCCCGGCGCGGGCCGAACCCGACACTGGATGGCGAGATACTCCAGTTCTATTACGGTTCGTATTCAGAGGGCATCGGGCTGGATCAATGCCGCGTGGAGATGGGCATAGAGCAGATCGAAGGATTGGCCAAAGGGGACAAGCCATTCTGTGCGATCATATCGACGAACGGGCCGCACTTCCCCCACAACATTCCAAGGCGATTCGCCGAGATGTATGCCGACCTGGCGGACGACTTCATGCCGGAGAACTACTGCACGCCCTTCACCGAGCCGAACAAGCCGGACATGCAGTCGCGGCCTTACTGGCCCTGCCAGGAGACGCGCGTGCTCACGCAGGAGCAGTGGCGGAAGACGTGCCAGCACTACTGGGGCTTCTGCTCACACTTGGACAAGCAGTTCGGGCGCGTGCTGGACAGGCTTGACGAACTCGGACTGACACACAACACAGTCGTCGCCTTCTGCCCCGACCACGGCGAGATGCTGGGCGGACACGGGAAGTTCGACAAAGGCCCGGACTTCTACCAGGAGACGATGCACATCCCCATGATCATCCGCGATCCGCAAAAACGAAAACCGACGAAGCCGGACGGGTTTGTCAACCTGCGTGATCTCTTTCCCACGCTCATCTCCCTGGCCGGGGCCGAGGGCATCCTCAATGACGATGAGTGCGGGCGGTCGCACTGGGTCACGGAGCATGAGCATACGTTTTACTGCTACGACTCGTACCAGGGCCGGGAGTTCAAGCTGCGCGGCATCCACACCGGGCGCTATAAGTACAACTGGAGTCCGCACGATCTCTGCGAGCTGTACGATCTGGCGAGCGATCCCGGCGAGCGGACGAACCTCATCGATGATCCCGCGCACACAACGAGCCGGGAAGAACTCCATGCGAAGCTGATGGCCTGGATGGAATCGGAGGGGGACTATCTCCTCTGCGCGGGGCATCTCCCCCCGCCGGGGACCTACATCGATGGGCGCAGCGTCGAGGAGCGGCATGATCACGGGGCGCAGTGGCCTGAAGTAAGTTCATGACCTTATGGGATGTTCTTCCATGGATGATGTCGAAGAAAAAAAGGCCCGAATGCAGAAGGTTCTCCGGTTGGAGCGTCCGGACCGGTTGCCCTGCCGCGATTGGGTCATGGTGGAGTACCGTCCCGACATCTACCACCTTGGCGATGGTGAACCGCGTCCCGAGGCCGGTACGATTGGTGTGACCAAGGACGGAAAGCGACGTGTCACACATGACGGCGGCGTTTGGGCCACGGATGCCCGGGAGAAGTACAGAGATCACAACGATGTCCTCCGCGTCGATCTCGACCTCTTTGAAGTCGAGGAAGTGGCCGAGCCCATGCTGTCCGTCATGGCTCGGCTCATGCAAGAGGGAGGCGCAAAAGGATACCCTCTCCCGCACCACTACGGCACGCTCATCACCCGCGCGACCATTGAGTTTGGCTGGGAACCGTTTCTCATGGCGCTCGCCCTGGAACCTGAACGGTTTGCTGAAATCCTGGATCGCTTCGGCGAGGCGTCTCTCGCCGTGGCCAAGGGCTGGGCGCGGATCGAGGGAGTGAAACTGATCACAATCCACGATGACATCGCGGCGACGCGCGGACTTATGATCGGACCGGAGTTCTGCCGCAGGTATGTTTTTCCGTGGTATGAGCGGATCTTCGCGACTATTCATGACGCTGGACGAAAGGTCCTCTACATCAGTGACGGGAACTATGCTGATGCACTTGATGACCTTCTCGCGCTCGGGCCGGACGGATTCTATATCGAGAGCAGTTCCATGGACCCCGGGCCTTTCATGCGACGGGCCGGGCAGAACAAGCTTTTCCTGATCAAGACGGATTCGCAGGCCATTGACGTGGGAACCCCAGATGAAATCCGCGCCGAAGTGATGCGGCTGCGCGACCTGCACCGAGAATTTCCCGGCATGATGATCTACCGCGGCGGGGGCAATCCGAAGCCCGAGAACGCCGAGGCCTTCCAACAAGGCTACGACGCGTTCCTCGTTTACAGGTAGTCAGCCCGTCTCACGGGGTTTCCTTGCCGGGCGAGTAGACCTCCACGCGGAACATGCACCCGCAGCGGCCACACTCGATCTTTCCCGGCGCGTGCTTGAACCGGGCCTCGCACTGCGGGCAGAGAACCGGGATTTCGCCGAGGTCATCATTGGAGCGGGCCATTTCCTGCGGCGCGTCTTCTTCCTTCGTTTCTCCAATTGCTTCGGTAGCGCTCAGCTTGTGTAGGATCGGAAGCATGATGGAAAGCACTGCGACGACGATGGAGTTGACACCGAGCAGGCGGAACCACGTGATCGAGTCCATGTCCTCGATCCAGATGAGGGCGAGGATGAGCAGTGCGAGCGTTGCAATCGCGATGTCCGCCGCGACCGACGCGATGATGTAGGTCGACGAAAGCCGGGCATGGGACAGCAGGCAGACATGGGCTGTGGCGGCTGTCGCCACCCCGAGTGACATGACCACCTTCCAAAAGGTATCGTCATGGACATCGGCCCAGATGCCGTAGAGGATGAACAGGACGGTGAGCGCCGAGAGGAGGATTCCCGCCGCGGGCAGCCACAACTTCTTCCGCGTCTCGGCCAGGCTGGCGCAGGCGAGGGAACACATGCTTCCGCCGGAGATGGTGACGGATGTCAAGAGAATTCGCATCTCAAACCAGTCGAACTCTCCGTGCAGCAGCGCGTAGATCCCGATCAGCGCGCTGATGACCAGCGCAACGATCAGAGAATACAGCGCTATCCGTTTGGGGCTATTCATTGCTGTCTGGGAGATACATAGGATGAAACGGTATTGCGAAGATTATCCGCAATTCGGTTTCCCTTGTCCAGCCCAAATCGCGATTACAAGCCGCCACGCGCCGTCCCTTCCAGGACGGCATCAATCATGGCCTTGTACTGCGGGAAGGCCGTTTCTCCTTCACCCCGGATATAAGGCGAAGCCGTGGGCGAAACAATGAGCCCCTCCTGATCGTCAAAGGCGTCGCGGATCAGCGCCTCCGTTTCCTCGCGTATCTCATCAGGCGTGGCCTCGTACATCCGATTGATCTGGATGTTTCCCTCGAGACACATCTTGCCACGGGCCACGGCCTTTGCCTCAGCAGGAGTGATGTCGCCCATGGGCGGAGGCTCGAAGGGATGCAGCACGTCCGTGCCCATGTCAACGAAACCCCGAATCACCTTCTTCATCGAACCGTGGCAGTGGATGTGTACCACCCCCCCGGCGTCGTGGATCAGATCAATGATCGGTTTGTCGTACTTCACATTGAAGTCGTCGAAGTCCTTCGGGCCGTGCAGCGGCGGCGCGATGTACTCCTGCCCCAGCATGGAGAAGAACGGGCCGACATCGTGATCGAGCAGGAACTTCGCCAGGTCGAGGGTGATGTTCATCTGCCGCTCGCACAATGCATGGATGATGTCACGGTCCGAGAGCGTCATCATCGCAAATGTTTCCGAGCCGAACAGGACGACCACCGCGCCGCCGGGGTTGGACCCCAGTCCGGCCTCGACGATCCCCCTGTCGCCCATCTCGGCAACGGCCGCGTCGAAGGAGGAGCAGTCGCCCTCGAACTGCGGCACGGGAATGGATAGGTACTTTTCAGCGTCCTCGCGCGTCTTGAGAAAATGTGTCTCATGCATGCCCGGCTGGCCCTTGAGGCTGTTGAGGCGCGTGCTCTCCAGGTCGCCCTTGGGTGTGTGAATCGTGGTAATCACCCGCTCGAAGTCCTCAGAGTGCGACTCGGTGCGCGACTCGCCGGTGTGGCCTGCGATCGTCCTGAAGTCGCGCCAACTCGCCTTCAGTTCTGTGTGTTCGTGCAGGGTTGCTTTGATCTTGTCGTACGTCGGATCGTCCTTGGGGAATCCCGTCCGGCAGTAGACCGCCGGCCGATCCGTCTCTTGATGGAAATAGCATCGTCTCAGACGCTCACGTCGGTCCATCATCAAATCCTCGGTTCATCCAATTGTCAAAAGGACAATCCCTCCAATTGTCATGGCCATGCCCAGAACGCCCCGGGCGCCCAGGCTTTCCCCGCCGAAGAGACAGCCCATGACCGCCCCGAAGAGCGGGGCCGTGAAGGCAATCGGGAGGACACGGTTCAGCGGCGCTCCTTTGAGGGCGGCGTAGAAACACAACATGCCCACCGAGCCCGCCACGATTCCGCCCCCGATGACCATGTAGAGCAAGGGGCGCGCACCGGCCTGGGCCACGGTCTTCCAATGAGGGATGCTGATGGCGGACAGGATGACCAAAGCCACGAAGGTGCGAATAGTGATGCCCATCTGCGGCGAGAGGTGGCCGCGATGAAGGCCCTGCTTCTCAAAATATCCGCCGATGCCCCAGAGCATGGCGGTGGCCAGGGCAAGGAGTTGCGGTTTCATCTGTCGGACATCCTCCACAGGCACAATTCAAACCGGATACAGGAAAGTAGTATACAGGGCCACGCGCCATTGTCCAGCACTATCGTTTGCGGAATGCCGGGTCCGAGCGGCGAGGATAGTCTTGCGCACGGATGTGCCATGCGATAGGATAGGAAAGGCCACTGTTCGCGGAATTTGGGTATAGGAGAATATGGATGAGAGTCGCAGGCTATGGGATGGTAGCAGTCGTGTTTGTGGTTATGTCTTTTGCCCGCGCGGAAATCCCCGAGAAGCTGCTCAAGCTGGCGGAGAAGGATTCAGGCAAGACGGTCAAGGTGGGGTTGGGGGATGCGATCGAGGTCGTCCTCAAGTGCAATCCCACGACAGGATATGCCTGGACGATCGCATCGATCGACAAAGCCATTCTGAAGCCAGTGGACAAGGAGGAATACAAGCCCGATTCCAGGGCTATCGGCGCGGGCGGGAAGATGACCATGCGGTTCCGCGCCGTCGGCAAGGGAGAGACCACGCTGAAGCTGATCTATCACCGGCCGTGGGAGAAGAACAAACCTGCGGCACGGACTTTCGAGGTGAAGGTTGTCGTCCCGCCGCTGTAGCGAGTCACCGAGAAATGCAGAGGGATCATGTGTTCCCGATCTGCGAGGGGCCTCGATCTGCCTGAAGCAGGATGTCCGCCTCGGAGAAACGATAGCCTCGGATGTGCGCCTTTGGGGCGTCGTCGACGATATAATTGACCACATAGATGTCGCCGCCGGCCAACTGCACCCACCCTGAATAGCCCGTATCCGACTCGGGGTTTCGATCGAAATCGAGAGGGATGATGCGCGTGTGGGCCGCCTCCCGGTTTGGCGCCAGGCAGGACTCGACGTCCGTCAGCGCGGCGAAGAAGTTCTGCGTCCACCAGCCCAGCCATCCTTTCCCGCCCTGCATATAGCGGTGGGTGATGAGGACATTTCCGCTCTTGAGCATGCCGCCGACCGGGCGGTGACACCCGGGGACGGGGAAGCGGGAGGGCCGCTGCCATGTCATGCCGCCGTCGAGGCTGATCGCCTTGTAGCAGTCATATCCCTGGCCGGAATTTTCACGCATGAAGCAGGCGAGCTCTCCAGCCGGCATTTCGACCACGCTGCCCTCGCAGAGCAGCAGGCCCGGCACACTGGCGATGATGCGTGGGCCGACCCAGGTCCTGCCCTGGTCATCGGACAGCCAGCATCGCTCCGACCAGAGCAGACCGGTGGGAAGGTCAAAGACCGTGTGTGCGGACAGGACCCAGCGCCCGGCATGATCGCCATGTCGGAGCTCAATCAGTTGGTCGGGCACGATGCCATGAACCGGGGTTTCGCATGGACCGTCCCACGACTCCCCTTCATCGGAACTAAACCATAGGAAGTTCTCCTGTTTGCCGCCAACGTTTTCTTTTCGGCCGGCAACGCGGTCCACCACGGCCGCCAGGCGGCCGTCGCGCAGCGCCGAGATGCGCGGGCAGTTCCAGAAGGGATCCCTTTTGGGGTCCCCCTTGAGGGCGTCTGTGAGCGGCCGCTTAGGCGACCATGTTTCCCCCTCGTCGGTGGAGGTGGTCAGCATGATACGCGTGTAGCTGCGGTCGCTGTGGTGGGTGCACTCACTGAAGACGCAGACAAGCCTGCCGGACGGCGTAAGGGCGACATCCGGCCATGCCTGATAGATGGCGTCATCACGGCTGACGATGAACTTCCGGATCATGGGATACCGTCTCCAACAGCCGGCACACGGGGGGCGCGGATGCGGCCAGGGATAGTGACAACTTGAGTGGACATCGCGACGGGCCCCTCATGCATCGGAATTCAGCGCGGGCACGTCAAGCTCCAGGCCGTCGTAGGCCGCGATGATTTCCATCGTCCCCTCAGGGGTATTGTGTTCATAGTAGTGCTGAGCGCGCTCGCGCATTTCCTCGATGTCCTTGTCGTCGAGGTCGGGGTCGTGATGGAAGAGAACGAGGGTTTTGATGGTGGTATCGCGCACAATGTCAATGAAAGGAAAGACGGAGCTGTGTCCCCAGCGGAGCTTGGAGGTATAGGTTTCAAGCAGGCCATACATGGTGTCCACGACCGCCAGTGTGGCGCCGTTGAAGAATGTGGAATACTCGTGTATGTTTTGGATGCCGATGTCGGCAAGTTCCGTGTCGGTCATATAGACGATCCCGCCGTTGTTCCCCTCGATGCGATAGGCCATCGACCCGCCTGGGTGAGACATGCCGAGCGAGGAGACGTGGAAGCCGGCGATCTTCTTGTGGTCGAGGCCCTTCGATATCTCGAAATCAATCGCCGCATGTAGAAACGCAAACTCGGCGGGGGAGAAGGGGCTGCTCTGCTGCACCTTGAAATACTTCTCGGCGTCGTTGGTTGGGCTGTGGATCACGATCCGTGTGCCCTCCTGGAAGGCAGGCCCAAAGAAGGGAAATCCGCCGATATGGTCCCAGTGGAAGTGGCTCAAGAGGATGTGGATTGGCTTGTCGATCTCCTCTTTGCCGGTGGAAAGCTCCTTCCCGAAAAGGCGGAGGCCGGTACCGGCATCGAGAACCAGGAAATCATCGCCGTCATGGACCGTGATACAGGACGTATTGCCGCCGTACGTGCCCCGATCATGAAGGGGAAGAGAGCTCCAGAACTTGGCGAGGTCCGCTTCCGACTGGACGTTTTTTTGGATGGCGCGCTTAAGGAGCGCCTTAAGCTTCGCTTCCAGTGCTGCGTTGGAGATGGGCGAGGCGATGGAGCCTCGGACCCCCCAGAACCGTAGACGCAATGTACTGTTCCCTTAATTCGGGTGAAGCCTGCGCACATCATAGCATTTCTGGGGTAAAGATCAAGCAAAAAGGTCCCCTGTGCCGATTTTGCTTGACAGATCGCGGGGCGTCTGTTTAAATAGAAAGTTCAGGTGGGATGCGTAACTAAAACGTTTAACGCGACTGCGGACGGGATGTGCGGGCAACAGCCTTCCTTCCGTTCACGCAATGGTTGGTCGCACGAGGACTGAATGGTTTGCCACAATCAGGCGTCAGAACCCGCAATCCTTCACCTGCCTCGCCCGGCAGGGTCGGTATTACCGCTACCGTGCCGATCGAGGTGATCCTCGCCGCAGGCCGAAGGCCGGTCGATTTGAACAACCTCTTCATCACCCATCCGCAGCCCGGCGGGCTCGTCGAGCGGGCCGAACAGACCGGCTTTCCGCGGAACATGTGTGCGTGGGTCAAGGGAATCTACACGGTCGTGCAGACCGAGGGAATTCACACCGTGGTTGCCACGACAGAAGGGGACTGCAGCAATACGCGATCCCTGATCGAAATGCTGCAAATGGGAGGAACGGGGGTCATTCCCTTCGGCTACCCTTACGGCGGGGATGAGGGCCTTCTCGATGACCAGTTGCAGCGGTTCTGTCGCGTCTTTGGCGCCACCATGGACGAGGCGGAGGCCAAGCGGCGCGAGCTGGAGACTGTGCGGGATCGCGCCCGGGAGATAGATCGGCTTACCTGCGAGACGGGCCAGGTGACGGGGGAGGAGAACCACCTGTGGCTGATCCGTTGCAGCGACATGTTCGGCGACCCAGCGGACTACGCCCGCCGTGCGGATAAATTCCTGAAAGAGGCGCGGTTGCGGGAGTGCGTCGACCGATTCCCACGGATTGGGTTCGTGGGCATTCCGCCCATCTGCTCCGGGCTGTTTGAGTTCATGGAGGAGCAGGGAGCGCAGGTGGTGTTCAACGAGATGCAGAGGCAGTTCAGCATGCCGTACCGGTGCAAATCGCTCCTTGAACAATACCGCCGATATACGTATCCTTATGACATCTTCTTCCGCCTGGAGGACATCCGGCAGGAGGTCCGGCGCCGCCGAATTGACGCGCTGGTTCACTACGTGCAGAGCTTTTGCTTCCGCTACGTGCAGGACTGCATCATCAGGGAGCGTGTGGGGGTGCCGGTGTTGACGTTGGAGTGTGATCGCCCCGGCCCGATTGACAGCCGCGCCATGACGCGCATCGAGGCATTCCTGGAGATGCTTCGCGGCGTGAGTGGGGCCGCTGCGGAGGGTGTGAAGGGACGGCATGCGGTTTGAGGAGAAAACTCCGGCCCGTGGGCGCGGGGAGGGTTACCAAGAATACGTTGGCGGCCTCCACGTCCACACGGAGTATTCGGATGGCAGCGCCAGCATGGAGCGGGTCATCCAGGCCGCGAGGGCCACGGGGATCGACTTTCTGGTGATCGCCGATCACGATTCGCTCGGCGCGAAGAAGCACGGCTTCGAGGGGTGGCGCGACGGCGTGCTTGTGATGGTGGGCGTGGAAATATCGCCGTGGCGAAAAGGGCACTGCCTGGCGTGGGGCGTCGATACATGCGTGGGCTACCGGGACGCGGATGCGCGGGTCTATCTGGGGCAGATCGCCCGGCAGAAAGGGGCCGCGTTTGCGGCCCACCCGGAGGGCAAATCCCGGCCGTGCGGCCTGGGGCGGGTCGAGGTCTGGTCGGACTGGGACACGCCCCATCTGGCCGGAATGGAGGTCTGGTCGTTCATGCACGACTGGAGCGAGGGGGTCTGGCCGTTCGGGCTTCACCAGCTTCCCTTCCGGTTCCTGGATCCGGCGCGGTGGCTGAGGGGGCCTTCGGTTGAGATACTCCGGCGGTGGGATCGTATTGGCCAGGAGCGGCGTTTTGTCGGGATTGGGAGCCTGGACGCGCACGAGGTCGGCATGCCGCTGGTTCCCTGGCGTTGGCTGTCCTGCGAGCGGATCTTCGAGACGGTTCGGACGCACATCCGGTCGGAACGGCTGGCTGGCGACGCAGAGCGGGACATCCGGACGCTTCGGAGCGCCATTGAGGGGGGACGGTGCCATATTGCGAACGATCGCGTCTGCGATTCGACGGGTTTCGATTTTTGGGGCGAAACCGCTGGGGGGATAATTGTGTCTATGGGAGAAGAGGTGGCGTACGAAAGGGGGGTGACGCTGCATGTGACTTGCCCGGCGCCGGCGTGCGTTCGACTGCTCAGGAACGGGGCGGATGTGGCTTTTGCGGAGGACGATGCCATGCGATATGAGCCCACCGGTGCGGGCGTTTATCGTGTTGAGGTCCGATGGAAAACGCAGCCGTGGATTTTTTCGAATCCAATCTATTTGCGCTCTCGACAGGGATAGGTGGCGGTGAGTGATTCGCTGATCGCATGTCCGAAATGCGGTGCACGGTACGACGGCACGCGGGTGCGCCCAGGCGCGAAGGTCCGGTGTCGCAAGTGCAAGACCGTGTTCGAGGCCACGGTGCCGGTATTTCCGCCGAAACCCAAGCCGGACAAGCTTGTCGGCCGGAAGATCGGCGGCTACGAGGTGCTGTCCAAGATCGGGGTCGGTGGGATCGGCGCTGTCTATAAGGCCCGCCAACTTTCACTCGACCGCATCGTGGCTTTCAAAACGCTGAAACCGGAATTTGCCCAGAACGAGGCGTTCATTACCCGGTTGAAGCGCGAGGCGCGCTCGTCGGCGCAGATCAGCCATAGCAATATCGTGCAGACCTATGATGTCGGCCAGGACCAGGGCGTCAGCTTCATCGCGATGGAATTCGTGGAAGGGCAGACGCTGCAGGACAAATTGAGCCGTGAGGGCGGCGTGCAGGTCGAGTTTGCCGTGGACGTGCTGGAGCAGGCGGCGAAGGCCCTGGCGTTCGCCTACCAGGCCGGGATTGTGCACCGCGATATCAAGCCCGACAATCTGATGATCACGACAGACGGCACGATCAAGGTGGCCGATTTTGGCCTGGCCAAGCGGATTGACGTGGACGTGTCACTGACCCAGAGCGGTACAATCGTGGGCACGCCTCGGTACATGTCCCCCGAACAGGGCAACGGCGATCCGCTGGATTTCCGATCCGACATCTATAGCCTCGGCGCCTCGATTTACCACGCCTTGGCGGGCGTGCCTCCCTTCGACGCGCCGACGGCCATGGCCGTCATCGTGAAGCACATCAACGATCCGCTGCCGCCGCTTCGGGCCATGGCCCCGCAAGTGCCGCCGAAATTAGCGCGAGTCATCGAGCGTATGATGGCCAAAGACCCCGCCGACCGGTATCAAACACCGGACGATCTCCTCGCGGCCGCCGCCGATGTGAAGGCGACGCTTGCGGAGGACATTGCGGCGGTGGAGCGCGGCGAGGTGGAGGACGAAACGGTGGTCGTGGACCCGACGGCGCGCACTCAGCCGGCCGTGACGAAGCCCGTGAAGGTGAAGACCAGGGCGCGGCGCCGGGGCAGAAGGGCCGTTGTGTGGGCGCTTGCGGCATTGGGGGTGGCGGTCGTGTTGCTGGTAGTGGCCCAGGTGGTGCGGGACCGAGAACGGGAGGCCGAGATCGCCGCTGACCTGCAGCAGCGTATCGCTGCTGCGCAGGATTTCCACAACGAGGAACGATTCCAGGACGCCATCAACGCGTTCGATGGCTTCCCGCCCGATGGCGCGCCAAACTGTGAGATGTGGAAAGCGAAGGCGCAGGAGCAGAGAGACCGGTACCTCGGGCTGGCAAGGAAAAAGTTCGAGATACAAGCCAGCAAGGCCGAGGCGGCCGTCGAGAACCAGGAGTTTTCACAGGCGCAGGCGGTCTATGAGGACATCCTCGAGAGTTTTGGCGTTCCGACTATTGTGGATGAGGCCAAGCAACGGCTCGACAAGGTGCTGGCGAAACAGGAAAAGGCAGTCAACCAGGTCGTGACCAAGCTGGAACGAGAGATCAGGACCAAGGGGAGCGACAGCGCGGCGGCCCAGGATCTCTACAGCAAGATTCGGGTGCTGAAAGGCGACACGCGTCTCAGCGCCCCGCTGGAGGAGCGCCTGGAGAAGGTCGCCGAACGGATCCGGGAGGAGCGTGGCGGGGCGAAGATTCTGTACGTCTCGAAGAAAGGAAAGGGAGACTACCGGAGTGTGGACGAGGCGCTGCACAAGATCTTCAAGGACGACACGATCGAGATCCGGGACTCGGAGGTCTATGAGGAGCCGCACCTTGTGAGCAGCGTGCGGAACGTGACCCTCCGCGGTGCGGCGGGGCAATCGCCGGTTATTCGCCCGCGATTCTCTGGAGGTGGGGGCAAAGGGGGAGGGCTCCATGATCTTCTGCTGCGGCTTCCTGCAGTGAGGATGGGGAGGGGGTGCACGCTTGAGAATCTTATCTTTGATTTCTCCAGGACCTCGGGAGGGATATTGCTCCAGGGCGACGGCGACTCCACCCTTCGATCCTGTGCGATCCTGGGAATTCGGACCTTCGGCGTGGCCGTGGGTGCAAAGCTGGGGCCGGGCAAAGCCGAGGGCCCCGGCACACTGAAGGTAACGGACTGTATCTTCACCGCCGTGCGTGGGATGGGGCGGGGAGGGCCGCCACCGCCGAGGGTAATCGCCTTGAACTACAGTGAGGGACAGCGCATCGATCTGGAGTTCACACACAATGTCGTCTGCGGCGGGGTTGTGTTTACGGTTCGGCCCATAGGGAACGCGAAGAGCCGACTGGTCGTGGATAGCAACATATTCGAGAGCAATGCCCTGCTTACGTTGTCCATGGGGTCTACCGTCCGAAGCCCACGGACATTCTTTGATTATAACTGCTATTCCAACGGCCCGAAGGACTTTTACGGTGAGATGCCGGAGTTGCGGGGCCGGTTTAGACGCCCCTTCCACATGATGGATGTTGTGGGGCGTGTCACGCGGTTCGAGGCATGGTGTGAACGTACGAAGGGGGACAGGCATTCGATCCTGAAACCGGCCGGCCTGCGAAACCCGGAAAGCGGGGATTTCCGCTTGGCAGCCGACAGCCCCTGCCTCGCGAGGGGGCGGGATAAGAGCGATATCGGTCTGCTCACGGGCCGGTCTCTGTTGAGGAATCTCTTTCCCGGAGGCGGAAAGAAGGCGGAACACAAAAGTGTTTCAAGATCGGAACGACCTGCCCGGAAGGATATGGAGCGCGGCGAGGCGCGCATTAAGGATTTGCTTGAGCAGCAGCGCTACGATCAGGCGATCAAGGCCGTTCAGGATGTCATGCAGGGGACGCCGAACGCGCGGCGTCGCATCCATAACATCGATCTCATGAAGGCCCTGAAGTCGCTCGTTGTGGACCGTATCAACAGCGGCGCGAAGCCGCCCCTTCCTCAGCCCCTCGTCAAGCGCGACGTCTACGCGCACCTTACGGGGGGAAGTATTGTGAGTGCGACCGACGACTCCTTCGTTGCAACGGACAAGACGGACTCAATGCGGACGACGATTCCCTGGGCTACGCTTACGGGGGAGGAGTTCATTGCCATCGCAAAATCAAAGGAATGCACCGACATCCAGGACGGACACCAGCAGCTTATGCTGGGGGTGTACTGCTTCGAACTAAAGCTCTGGGACAAGGCGCAGACCTATCTACGCTATGCGAAAAACTCCATGAATAGCTCGGAGTTGGATCGGCGGATGGCCGTGGACCTGTTGGACATGGCCGAGGGTGTGGCGCAAAAGGAAAACGAGCGTGGAGCGGGGGCGCCGAAAGGCGCCGCATCCGATACGTTATCGGATGTCGATGGATATACGAAGATCCAGGAGTATTTCGAAGAAAAGCGCTATAAGTCCGCCCTTGATCTGGCGAATGCCTATGTGAACCGCCATGCAAAGGACGTTCAATTGCGCCTGAGGGTGGGGAACGTACTGTGGGAGAACTTCAGGAGCACGTGGAAAAACAATCGCGATTCCGTGCCGCATGATGTCAGGACGCGTTGGGTCAAGATGATATGGAAGTTGCTGAGCAGCGGCGTGGAGGAGGGAGGGAAAGTTGCCGGTCAACAGCACGCGCAGGAGGTGCTGACAAAGCTGGCAGCCATGGCCAAGAAGATGGGAGTTGCCCTGCCTGTTGAAACGCAGAAACGGGGCGCAAAAAACGGAGGATAGATGTGAAAGGAGTAGGCATGAAACGGTTTATTATGGCGATTGCTGCGGTCGTGTTCGTGGTGGTTGGAACTGGGATGGCGGAAGATGTGAAATTGGGCGGGCCCGGTAAAGCTGTGCTGGGGATCGAGATCAAACCGGACTTCCAGGTGGGCAGCATGGGAAGGGGGCTGGAGGTGACCCATGTCGTCTCCGGCAGCCTCGCCGAGAAGATTGGTGTCAAGAAGGGAGATCTCATCACGAGCATCAATGGCAAGACCCTCACGAACTTTGAGGACTTGGTTACCGCTGTCGTGGACATTAGTCCCACGAAGAAGAACAGCATCACCGTTGCCCGTAAGGATGGCGGGAAGACGTTTCGGTTCGACTCCGAGGACCCCTTCTACAAGGATGACAATTTTATATTCCTCGTGATCGGAAAGCACAACAAGTACGCCTCGAAGACGGACATCCTCGGCGCTGTGACCAACAGCAAGGAGATGCGCAACATCAAGATATCCAACGTGCTGGCCGTGATCTTCTGCGAGAAGTGCATCGGCGCTGTCAAGACCACGGTCATCCTCGGCTTCATCCGGTCCGTCGAGGGCAACAGCGTAGACTTCCTTATCTGAGGCGGAGGGGTGTCGTGTCGAGCATCAACGCTACGGATCTAAGGAAGGGTGTGTTTGTCGCGGTCGACGGGGAGCTCTATGTCGTGGTCGACTTCGAGCACGTCACCCCCGGCAAGGGCCAGGCCGTCATGCAGACGAAACTCCGCCACATCAAGGCGGGACATCATGTGAACAAGCGGTTTCGGTCCAATGAAAAGGTAGAGCAGGTCTTCCTCGATACGCACGAAATGGAATACCTCTACCGGCAGGGCGACCAGTTCTGCTTCATGGATACAAAAACCTACGAACAGGTCATGGTTGCGGTGGAGATCGTGGGCGACGCGGCCCAGTTCATGCGCCATAACGAAACCGTCAGGATTGTCTTCTACGAGAACCGACCGATTACGCTCAACCTTCCTGCGGCGGTTGCGCTCGAAGTGACCGATACCGAACCCGGGGCGAAGGGCGACAGCGTGACAAATGTCTACAAGCCTGCCACCCTCGAAACCGGCCTGACGGTCAGGGTCCCGCTCTTCATCCAACGGGGCGAGCGGGTGAAGGTGGACACGCGCACAG
The DNA here is from genome assembly GCA_013152475.1 of Planctomycetota bacterium. Lineage (GTDB taxonomy): Bacteria > Planctomycetota > Brocadiia > JAADGH01 > JAADGH01 > JAADGH01. Next base: position 25,669 of record JAADGH010000200.1, on the reverse strand, counting down.
GGGAGTTTCTCGAACGCGTAGGATAGAATGCAATTGAACGTACGGCGAGGGATGGGAACGTCACGTACGACGGGACGGGGGATCGTGGTCCTGGCGATCACTTTTCTGGCCTGCTCCTGCGAGCGCGTCCCCACGGAGAACGGACAGGCCGCCGGCGGAGGGCGGCTGGAGACCATTAACGGCTACCTCGTGCTCCACGTCGAGGGCACGCCTGAGGAAATGGGCAGGCAGCACGGTCGCTTGCTCAAAGACAAGATCAAGCGCGTCGTCGCCGATGTCATCGACAGCCAGGTCGAATACAACCCCGACCTCCTCCCGGACGCCATGAAGATGGAGGCATACCTGCCGGAGGACTTCCGCCGCGAACTCCGCGCCCTCGCCAAGGTCGTTGACATCGATTACGATCGCATGGTCGCCCTCCAGTTGTTCGGCGACGTGAACCGGGCGCCTTTCTGCACGTTCTTCGCGGTATTCGACGAGGCGACGCGCACCGGCGAACCGATCATCGGCCGGAACATGGACTACGACGACTACGGTGTGAGCGAGTACGGCGACGTCCTCATTCACTTCAAGCCGAAAGACGGTCTCAGCTTCTTTACCGTCTCGTGGGCGGGCATCATCAACGGCTGGACGGCCATGAACGAGAAGGGCATAGTTGTCGCAAATAACAGCGGTTACGGCACACTTGAGAATTCACTCAAGGGTGTCTCGACGTGCTTTATGTTGCGCAAGGTCGTTCAGTTCGCCGACACAGTGGAAAAGGGCGTCGAGATCGTCAAGACCACACCGCGCGCGTGCGGCACGATCATGCTTATCGCCGGGGGACACCCGCCGGATGCCGTGGCCGTGGAGTACGATCACAAGAACATTGCCGTGCGTCACGCGCGCCATGGGGCCCTTGTGTCCGACAACGACTTTGGATTGCTCTATTTGAAGGAGCCGCGGAAACCGGAGCCGGACGGCACGTATCGATATGATGTGCTGTGCAGATTGATTCGGGAACACTTCGGGAAGATCGACCGAAGCATGAACCTCATCGGCGTTGAGGGCGTGCCCATCGACAGCATGAACGTTCACTCCGCGCTGCTGTTTCCTCGAGACCTGAGTTTTCGTGTGGCCATGGGGAAGATACCGGCGTACAAACAGCCCTACCGGAAGTTCCGCATGACCCCGGCGGGGATTGTGTCGAACGAGTGAGGGGGGCCGCCATGGATTCCAGGGCATTGCTGAATACCTACAAACGTCTCAAGTCCACCTGTCCAGTCGTTCGCCCGGGCAGAGTTGCGGAGCGGAACCAGGACATATTTCGCAATCGCGAGGTACGGCGTCTCTTCGTCGGCCTGGGGATCGTGTCGGAGGAGGCGTCGGACGAGAGGGCCGTGGAGGAAATGAACCGGGTCATCGCCGAGGCCGCGGCGCGGTCCGGGGATAGTGAAGACACTGTGTGTTCGGTCTTCCACTGGCATGCCTCGCGAAAAGTACCGGGCCCCCCTGGGAAACAAAAGCCAACGGACAAGCGACCCACGATCAAAGACCTGCCGAAGGGCGAGCGCCCCCGAGAGCGCCTGTTGAGCGGCGGCGCGGAGCCTCTCAGCGACACGGAGCTGCTGGCCATCATCATCGGCGGCGGCAGGCGCAACGAGACCGCCGTGGATCTGGCTCGGAGGCTCCTTGCAAAATTCGGCACCTTTCGGAATCTGGACACTGCCACGGTGGGGGAGCTTCGGGCCGTGCCGGGCATCGGCGACGCAAAGGCGGCGGGGATCAAGGCGGCGCTCGCCATTGCCCGGCGCTTCGCGTCGGAGCCGCTGACAGAGGGGATGAAGCTGCGGGGGAGCCGCGATCTCTTCAACCACTTCCGCGAACAGCTCCGCGACGTGAAAAGGGAGACCTTTTGGCTGGTCCTCTTGGACCAAAAGCACAAGATCATCCGGTGCGAGCGTATCTCGGAGGGGAGCCTGTCGCAGTCGCTGGTTCACCCCCGAGAAGTGTTTACGCCTGCCGTGCGGGAATCGGCGGCGGCCGTGGCCTTCGTCCACAACCATCCCTCGGGCGACCCGAACCCAAGTCCGGAGGACCGGGCCGTCACCGACCGGCTCAAGGAGGTGGGCGAGTTGCTTGGCATCAAGGTCCTCGACCACCTCATCATCGGCGGTGACAGCTATGTTTCGTTCGCCGAACAAGGGATGCTGTAGATGGTTTACCGGATCATCAAGACGGCGTGGGGCTGGTGCGGTCTCGCAGGCGACGGGCGGAAGGTCAGCCGTATCCTTCTGCCGATACCCGCAAAAGCGAAAATGCGCGACATGATCGTGCGGGAGACGGAAGACGTGACGGAGAGCGAAAATGCCTTTCCGAAGCTCGCAAACGAACTGAAACGGTACTTCACCGGCGAGACGGTCAATTGGAGCGCGGCGTCGATCGATTTGCGCGGCACGCCCTTTCAGAAGTGCGTCTGGCGCGCCGCGATGACCATCCCCTATGGGGAGACGCGCAGCTACGGCTGGATCGCCTGGAAAATTGGCCGCTCCGGCGCATCCCGTGCCGTCGGCGGCGCCATGGGGCGCAACCCTCTTCCCCCCATCGTGCCCTGCCATCGCGTCCTCCGGTGCGACGGCTCTCTCGGCGGCTTCAGCGCGGAGCAAGGCGTGGCGCTGAAGAGGAAGTTGTTGGATCTGGAGAGCAAGGCGGGGATATGAGTTACGCTAAGGACGCCTCCGCCTCCCGGAGCATTCCCCGGACGGGCAAGTGCTGGGGGCAGGCCTTTTCGCAGCGACCGCAGTCGGCGCAGTTCGCTGCCTTCTGCTCACGTTGGAGTTGCGCGTATTCCTCGCGCGCCCTGTCCCGATCACCTACCACGTGATAGTAGAGGGAGAAGCGCGCGATGTCGGGGATGGCTATACCGTTCGGACAGGCGGCCAGACACGCGCCGCACCAGTCGCAGACGCTCCCCCGCAGCACCCGGGCGTAACGCTGGAATTGGATGCGTTCCAGCGCGCTAAGCTGAACGGCGGACGCGGCCATGTCCTCCCTCAGCTCCTGGACGTTCCCATACGTGATGCAAACCGATGCGATGGGATCGTGCCCAAGGACCCACGCGATGGATGTTTGGTAGAGATTCAGGCCCCGCCTCTGCTCCTTGGCCCGACGCTTCATCTCCTTGATGAAGTTCGGGTTCTGCTGCCGATGCTCCGCGCCCTTCAAGAGCATGACCGCCTTCATGGCAAGGATGCCGACGTTCTTTTCCTTCGCCCGATGGAGCACCTCATTGAGCTGCTGCGCGGCGTCGAAGGGATTATACACGACCATGAACATGTCGTAGTCGTTGCTCTCCAGCGCGGCATCGAGGGCATACGATCCATGGTGCGAGTGGTTCGCCGCGCCGAGGAAGCGGACCTTGCCGGCCTTCTTGAGCTTCGCGAAGGCGTCGAGCACCTCCTCGTCGTTCATGTGCTCGAACTCCGCCTCGTGCTGGACGAGGATGTCCACGTAGTCCGTGCCGAGGCGCTTGAGGCTTTGCTCGACGGACTCGACATAGCCCTTCGGCGGCGTCGGGCGGATGCGGGCGAAATGCTCCTTTTTGATCTTGGTGGCGATGACGATCTGGTCGCGCGGTGTCTTCCGCGCCTTGAGCACCTTCCCGATGGTGGCTTCGCCTCGCCAGTCGGGATAGCAGGGAGCGGTGTCGATGTAGTTGATCCCCGCATCGAGGGCCGCATGGAGGACATGCTCGCCCACGGAGCCGCAGGCCAGGCGCGTGATTTCCAGCCCGGTGCGCCCGAGTGTGCGGCGGGGGAGGGGTTCGGTGGGGAGGGGAGGCGTCGGCTTGCCGGCGCATCCGGCAGCGAAGGCGGCGGCCGACGCGCCTCGGATGAACGTGCGACGTGTCATACGATTCGAGTCTCTCATAGCGCGCCTCGTCGCCGGGGGAACTGTGAAAGCGAATTTCTTGAGTATACCAATTCGCCGCGTCTTCGCCAAGAAGGATCTGGCCGGCCCCGGGTGCCTTGCGCGAGGGTGGGGGTGGGGGGTATGATAGAGATGGCAGAAGACCCGCAACAAATGAAAGGCAAGGCATGCGTGCCCGTTTTCTGATAGCGATTGCGGTGGTTGTACTCGCGGCGGTGGGATGTGGTCCGACGATCAGCGACTTTCCCAAGCAGGAGTTTGTGCTTCGGAAGGAACCCGTCGTTCATCTGGCGATCCGGGGATCGCGCATGGATCGTAAACTAACCTGCCAGTTTTTTCTCCTGACGATGAACCGGTCCCTATGGATTTCGGGTGTGGATCTAAAGCTGAAGGATGGCACGTATCTGGACCCGAAGCGGATCGAGTCGATTGACGACATCGAGGGGAATGATTCCCCCCGTATGTGGGTTGGCATGGGGGCCGGGTACGGTAGAGGATACCCCTACTATCCATACTACCCGTACTATCGCCGGTATTGGTATCACGGTTCATACCCGTACTATCGCACGGGGGCAGGGACCTGCGTGCCAACGTGGTATCTGCTGGGGCGATCAGGGGGGGACTATACGCCGGACGGGCTGGAGTTCACGTACGAACTTCCTGCCTCACAGAAGACCTGTGAGGGGATGCAACTGGTCGTTCACGTGGCGCTGAAGCGGAAGAAAAAAAAGGCACAGGAGGCAGAGAAGAAGCCCAAAGAGGCATCGGGGAAGAACGTCACGAAAGACGGCGCCGAAGTCATTGCCCAGCGCGAGAGGGAGATCCGGTATCCCTTTGCCTTCTCTCTGGCGGAAAAGCCCCACCCGCCGCCGGGACAGGAGAAGAGGTCTCCGAAGGACATTGTCTACGAGATCGAATTCACCCACGTCGCCAAGGAAACCACTCGCTGATTTGCCTCGGTTTGGCGTGATCACCGATTGCGGTACGGCCAGGCGTTCGTCTCCGTCCAGTTGTTGATGTCGTCCTTCCACATACCGCGGAGCTCTTTGCCCCGTTTGCCGCTGACATCGTCATCCTCGCCCTGGTCGTCAGGGCCACCGCCGCCGTTGCTGTCATCTCCTTCGGCCACATTAACGGACGTGTAGCCGTCAAACCCATAACAGGAAATATCGATGAATTTAAGGTTATGGATCGGGGGTTGGGGTTCAGGGCCATAGATGTGCCACCCTTCCGGGTCATTGCAGTCGTAGACATAGTAATCGAAGTATCGAGGGTTCCCGCTACGGGGGGGGCCGAACTTGTCGAGATACTGGAACAGCCTGACATCGGTGCCGGGGTTGTCGTCGTCCACGCCGTGAATTTCCCAGGGGATGGGGGTCCGTGTGGTCCCACGCTGCCCGTAACTCCCATACACCCGCCACGGCGTCCCGGTTGCCTGGCCGCGAGCGGGGTACCGCTTGGCGTTCCAGTCTGCCGCGTCAGGATTGGGGACGAGCTGCTCTTTCTTGAAGTCACAGTAGGGCCCGTATGCCTTGCCGCCGATGATGAACTGGCTTCCAAGGAAAAACACCATGCAGATAGAGGAATTTTCCGGTCCGGCAACGTCATCTGACGTATAGAGGATGTCCGAGCGTGCCGGGCAGCCCTTGAGCAGGGGGGCCAGGGGCCGGTATCCCCGGGCACCCCAGGATGTTATATACGTGTTTTGGCTTGTCCCGAATGAATCGGGGGGGTAGAAGCCGAAGTCCTCCTGGAACCCCCGGCAGGCGCGTTCGATATCCCGAATCTCCGCCCGACAGGCGGCGGACTTGGCCTTGACCTGCACGGACTTTATCGCGGGCGTCAGGATTGAGGCGAGAATGCCGATAATTCCGATAACCACAAGAAGCTCTGTTAGGCTCATGCCCGTATGTTTCGTCGTAACCATTGGTCAATCCTCCACTTGGCGTCGGCGCGTTTCCGCCGTGTACGGCTTGTTGATAGGAAGAGCACAAGCCGTGCCGAAGGGATGGGCATAGTTGTAACCATAGATATGCACGAAACTTACAGATAGCAAGTCGATGCCAATGGTGGATGTGTGCGGTAGCATGGCGAGCAGATGGGCCAAATATGTGCATAACCAGTACATTATGGACAGTAATAGGCTGGCACATGTGCACGTACTGGCATGGGGAGATGTAAATGTATGAGTCGGTACTCGCAGGATAGTGCGGGATTATGGCTATAATAGCCTTTTAAAAAGGATAGGTGGGAAGTGAACGACGCCTTGTTTTACTGCGCAGTAAGTGCGCACTATTTGATCCCATATCGCCGCAGCTTATTGTAGAGCGCGCGGCGGCTGATCCCGAGAAGCTTGGCCGCCTGTGTGCGATTGTTCTTGGTGGCAGCCAGTGCACGGACGATCATCTCCCGTTCGATCTCGGACAGGGGTGTGCCCAGTTCGAAGACCACCTGCGGGCGCTTGGCGTGTTGCGGACGGAATCGTGGGGGGAGGTGCTCCGGGTGCACGACCTCGCCCTCGCAGACGAGGACGGCCCGGTGGCAAACATTTTTCAGCTCGCGAACATTTCCGGGCCAGTCGTAGGACTGAAGCAGTCCAATCGCCTCGGGGGCGATGCCGGAGATGTTCTTGCCAAGAGTGCGGTTGTAGTGCTTTACAAAGGCATCGATCAGAAGCGGGATGTCGTCGCGCCGCTGCCGCAGCGGGGCAATGAGGATGCGAAAGACGTCGAGCCGATAGAAGAGGTCCTCGCGAAACGTTGCACGCTCAACGGCCTGGCTGAGGTCTCGATTGGAGGCCACGATGATCCGCGCGTTGCTGCGGATTGTGTTTTGCCCGCCGAGGCGTTCGAACTCCTGCTCCTCAATGATGCGCAGGAGGCTGATCTGAACCTTTTCGTCAACCGTGTCGATTTCATCGAGGAAAATCGTCCCACCGTTCGCTTGCTCGAAGCGTCCGATGTGCTTGCTGGTGGCGCTCGTGAAAGCGCCTTTTTCATGGCCGAAGAGTTCGCTGGCCACAAGATCGGGCGGAATGGCCCCCAGGTTCACGGGCACGTAAGGGCCTTTGCCCCTTTGGCTGTGGTAGTGAATGATCTCCGCCACGAGGTCCTTGCCGGTGCCGGTGTCGCCGAGGAGAAGTACGGGGATGTCGGTGGCGGTTGCCTGCCGGATTTGGCGGCGCAGCTCCCGCATGGGCTGTGAGCGCCCGATCAAAGGTTCCGGGCGCACGGGGCGCTCGCTGTGGGGGCGACGCCGTTGCGGGCGGTCAGAGATCGAATGCGCGATCGTCTCGATGCGTGCTCGAAGGTCCTCGTCCGAGACGGGCAATTCGATGTAATGGCAGTTGCGGGTATGAGGAGCGTCCGTTGCCGCCTGTATGTCTCGCGACTCGGCGAGAAATAGGACCTGCGTTGTCGGACTGATGGCGGCAATGACCTCCAGGAGCTCGGCGCTGGTGAGTTGCCCCCCCTGGAAGGCGGATGAAGCGATGAGAAGGATGTCATAGTCGCCATGCTCGAAACGCTCCAGGGCGTGGTCGAGGGTCGATTCGCGGCAGACATCGAGACCGCCGATGTCGGAGAACACGCGGACAAGGCGCGCGGCGAGGTCGGCGTCTCGATCGATCAGAATGATGCTGAGGTCGTCCGCTGTCATGTAGGCCTCCGAGTGACGCATAGCATACGCAAGAGGACTGAACGCGTCAATCGAAATGTCGGCGCTTGACGATGGTGACGGGTTACTATATAATGGATTGTTTGGAATGCGCCATTGGAGCAACATGAGGACGCATCGCTGCGGAGGTTGTGATGGCTGATAATCAAGGCGCTGTTTCGTGGGAGCGAATCGGCGACGTTACCGTTATGCGCTTTAACGCGAAGCGCATCACGGACATAGAATTCTCAAAGCAGGCCAGCGCCGAGCTCGACGATTTCGTCCAGCAAATCGGGGGAAAGGTTATCTTTTCGCTGGAGAACGTAAACTTTCTCTCCAGCGTCGGGATCTCAATTCTTGTCGAGTTCAACTTGAAGCTGCGCACCGCCGGTGGGCGCTTGAAGATAGGCGACATCCAGCCCTTGGTCTGGGACATTTTTCGGTCCATTGAGCTCCACAGAGCGATGGACCTGTTCCAGACCCGCGGCGAAGCCATGACAGCGTTCAACATGGGACAATAGTTGCCGCGCACGTTGCCAAGCTACGGCTCGTACTCGACAATCAGCTCCGCCGGTTGGCCCCCTTCTCGCGAGATGTAGTTGATCCCGTCGCAGCTGGTCGGATCGATAGCCAGGCTAAGCTCCTTCAGGCCACCGAAGTCCAGCTTGAGGGGGAGTTCAACGACCTGGTTTTCCGACACGCGCCCGATCTTCGCCAGTACCTTGCCGAGTTTCGGACGATTGGCGTAGGTCACCTTGCCTTCCGTCCAGGGAGTGGTCACGAGGCGGATCACCCCCGAGTCGTAGCTGGGGTTCCCCGCGTTGTACAGGCGAAGTGTTGCGGACACAAGCTTGCCCGGCACATCGAGACGGAACTTCAAGTAGGCGATATGGTGGCTTGCATCTTCCATCCGCGTATTCCCCCCGTCAACGTTGAGCGTGGTGCCGGTGCCGCGGTTCAGACCGGGGCTTGACTTGCCCACAGAGGCATCCTCCACGACCTTCAGAATCCGTCGTCCCCTGTCGGCCAGATGCTCGATTTCCATACGCCTTTCACACTCGGTTTTTCCGTCCCGCCGGACCAATTTGACCGCCACATCATACGTGCCGCGGGGCATCCGTTTCGCAAGCACGGCCTTGAGCGTCAGCGTCGTCCGATCACCGGACGCCAACTTGATTTCCGCTGTTGCGGGTGTTACGGTGAACCCCGCCGGCGCCGTGACATGAAGCGTGCCCTCGAAATCCTTCTCCGTGTTGTTGGCCAGGCGCACCTCGCCGCTCTGCTCCGGTTCCGCATTATTCAGCAGAAAAGAGGGCACGGCGCAGCCGACGCCGAGGGCCTTCTCCTTCTCGATCTCGATGGCCTGAAGGAGCGGAAGCTGAGACTTCTCCGGTTGCTTCACCTTTGATAGGAATTCAAGCTTCAGATCCTTCGTGGCGCGTATTCCCTTGAACTCCTTGACGACGGCCCGGTTCGCACCGCCCGCTTCCTTGACAATGTCGAAATCCTTGCAGACGACCTTGTCCTGCAACTTGATGTCGAAAACGCGCTGGCCAGGCTTCGCATTGTCGAGTTCCGCGAAGAACAAACGCACGGTGTAGAGGGTGTCTCCATCCTCTTCGGAGAGCAGGGGCACAACGCACCGCGACAGTCCGAGGAAGCCGGACGCGAAGACCCACGGGGTATCGGTCCCCTCGATTTTGATGGTGTCGGAATTGCGTTTGAAATACTTGCCCCCGCGCATGCCGCGGATATCCAGCTTGAAGTTGAGCACGAGTCGATATCCCCCACGCGGCCGGGGGTAGCTCAGCCAGAGCGGGCCGGAATCGCCTTTTCTGTCCCCGGGCGCGCCCAGGTTGATGGCCCAGTGCTTCACCGGTTTCAACGCGCCGATGGCGCTGTACTGCGCCCAGGCCCGGTTGACCTTTCTGTGTTTGAACACGAGCGTGCACTGATTCGGGAAGGGGCACATGCAGCCGGCGCTGCCTTCCGGGAACAACAGAAGACCGTTCGCGGGAATGAAGTTGATCCAACAGCTCGTGCGCTGCGTGCCAAAGTGCATTGTGCCGTAATCGTTCTGGAGATCGTAGTAGCCAAACGTCCCGGACCGGAACATCATGATGTTGGGCGAGGCGGCGGGGGGGCCGCAGTGATGTCCGGGACGGGAGAACTGCCACGGCTCCTTCCGCCCCGTGATCGGGTGGATGCGCATCTTTTGCTGTCCGGTGTGCAGGTCGTAGGCCCACGGCTCGGCGTGAAAGGTATCGCCGATGACCAGAGGACGTACGCGGTAGCCGATGTTTTTTTCCCACAGCGTCTTTCCATCCTTCGCCGACAGCGCCACCACATGGCGAGACTTAAATTGTCCCGCGAAAAACTCCCGCCAATAATGGCCGTCGCTATACACGCCAAACAGGACCAAGACATTGTTCTTGTAAATCGACGCGAGGGCGCTCCAGTGGAAGCCGCTCCCACATCCGGTGAGATCAACGGGTCGCGCCCAGATTTTCTCGCCCGTGACGGCGTCGAGTGCGACCACCATGCGGACAGTCGCCGCCTTTAATTGCCTTTCCGCTTCGATGCGTTCCGCTCCTTTGAGCGTTTTGATCTGCGCGAGTTTCTCCTCGATTGCTTCCTGCCGCTGTTCAGTGGTGAGATCCAGGTCCACGAAAAACACCTTGCCGTCTCCGATCGAGATGGAGGGATGGGAGATTCGCTTGCCGGTATAGGTCCAGCGAAGCTCGCCGCTCTTGATGTCCATTGCGAACAGAGTGTTACAGTCCCTGCCCAAACTGCGGGAGCCGTACAGCATGTCGCCCACACAGGCCACATATCCCCAGGTCGAGGATTTGTCTCCGTCGGCCTTGGGGAGCTTGTAGACGTGCTTCGTTTCGCCCGTAGCCACGTCGAGGCGCAGGCATTGGTCCTGGGTAGCCAAAAAGAGGCCGTTTTTGTTCAGCGCCAGGTTGCTTGGATTCGAAGAGACGCCGATGCGCTTGGCGCCGGAGATCTTCCGTTCCCATAGTTTCACGCCGTTGTATGAATCGTAGGCCATGATGACCTGTTCCCCCTGGATAAAGAGACGACCGTCCATAGCCAGAGGCGCCGCCGGCCGGCGATGCCGATTGACAATCTCCGTCGGTCCGGGTCTGCCGAACCAGAGCAGGCCGAGTGGACACCGGACGAACTGATCGTCGCCACATGTGGTGTTGGCCGCGTCGGCGTACTCGTGCGTCCACTTTCCTGCGCCGGGCAACGCGCCGCGGGTGAATGTCAGCCAGGTGCCATTGTCCGTACCGACCTTGCCCTGGATACCGGCGTCGGCAAGCCACTGCTTGAGAGAATCTTCGTCAAGGGCGGGTACCTTGCCCGATGCGTTTGCCGGCTGGCCGATGCAAATGGTCCCGCCGAGGGGCTTGAGCATGCGGAACGCCTCCTTGGCATTGCCGGGGATCTTGCCGGTGGTCAGTGCATCCTCCGAGACGATCAGATTGGCGAAATAGTCGGCGTACGGAATCTTGTCGTAGGGATACACGTCAACGGTCACCCGTGAGCCAAACAACCCCGCGGCGTCCAGGGCCTTGCGCGCGGCCTCGGCTTTTTCGGCATCCGGCTCGACGGCGCAGATGCGGAGGTCGGTTCGCTTGGCCAGCTCATATGCCAAGCGGCCCGTTCCACAACCGAGAACCAGGCAGAAACCCCGTTTGATGCCCGTTTGCTGGACAATCTCGTCGGCAGCCGTTCGGCAGAGGGAGGTCAACGCATCGTTCGGATAAGGATTGGCGTTTGTCGGCTCGGCGACCTTCCCCGCCTGCTTTGCCCCCTGCGGCGCAAAGCAGTAGATGGCGCCCGTATCGGTGCTGACAAACAGTTTCCCGGAAGCCACCGCGAGACCCTTCGCCTTTCCCTTCACGTTCGCCGACCATATCTTGCGGCCATTGGATGCGTCGAAGGCCGCCACCTTGTTCTCACCGCCGGCGAACAACACATTCCCCGCAAGGATGAAGGATTCAGCGCAATCGCAAGGCATGTGCCAGGCGAAGCATGATGCCAGGGCGGCGTCCACCTCCTTCAGGTCCTTTCGGATCGTGTCGCGTTGCTTGATAAGTTGGTCCATTTCCTTGCTGGCCGCAGCGAGGGCCTTCTCCTCCGCAGCCAGGCTCTTGCGAACCTTGTCGAGCTGGGCCTGGAGACCGGCCGCGTCACGTTCCTTGCCCTTCTTGGTCAGGTCATCAATCTGCTTCTGCAGCGCGGTGATCGTCTCCCCGTTCTGTTTGATTAGCGTCTTGGATTTGTTCACCCTCTTTCGGGCCAAATGCAGTGGGCCGTTGAATCGCGCTTCGCGCGAAACCAGGCTCGTCCTCTTGAGGCTCAGCTTGGGATACCGTGTCCGGTCAAGGGCGCGCATCTCTTTCCCGTCCAGCATGTATGAAGCCGTCGGCGTCACGAGGAGTTGCCGCCCCGGGTACCAGGCAAACCGCGCGCGGGATTTTTCATCAAAGGCCATCTTCTCACGGGTGCCGGTGAACACGCGATTGTCCGCCAACAGGGCATACGTCCCTCCCACGGTTTTTCCGAAGTAACTCGTGTACCGGATGGCGCCGGTTTTCCGATCGAACGCGGCGGGGGAGATCCGCCCAAAGGGTACGAAAAGGTCGGTCTTCGAGGCGAGCATATATCCCTGTGGAGACACGACGCTCTGAACGGTTTCGCCGCAGGTGTCATTCTTCCAGATCAGCGTCCCGTCGTCGGCGTTCACGGCATAGAAATAAACCCCCTCCATGGGGAATAGGCCGGCGGAGAAATAGGCAATTCCATCGTCCACCAGGACCCCCGTTCGCAGCGGCCAGAGCGAGATCATCTTGCCACTGCCCAAGAGTTTTTCGTCATGCGGGGCCGCCTTGAACGTCCAGACCGTCTCGCCGGTGGCGGCATCCAGGCAGTAGGCATAGCCGTCATCGCATCCGACATACGCCCGGCCGTTGCAGAGGGTTGGCGCCAGACGCACGGGGCCGCCGAAGCGTCGTGTCCAACGGACCTTGCCGGTCGCCGTGTCGATGCAGAAGACCTTGTCTTCCGACGACGACCCGAAGTAGAGCAAATCTCCCGCGACGGCGACCTGAAATGTATCATCGAAATGAACGCGCGGCAGCTCCAGGATGCCCTCCACCGGCTCGGACTTTGGCGGGTCCCACGCCGGCTCGGGGCCGTGGCGAGGGGAGAAGACCCACGATTGGGCGAGGGGAACCTGCAACTCCTGTGATGTGATGCCACTGCGGGCAATATCGTGGCGATACGTAGGCCAGTCCTGGGCATGAAGTACACCGAAGCCGAGGAAAAGAATGGCGGCTGCAAGCGTTGCGCGTGTTGCCCGTACGAACGATCGACGGAAGATCCTCATCGTGCCAGCTCCTGTTGGGAAAAGATGGTTTCCTTTTGTTTGATCGACTGTATTTGCAATCATCCTGAATGTCAAGGACAAATCGGAACCGCTCCTGGGCGTCGCCGGAACCGGGGTCATAAAACTCTCTCAGAAAAGCCTTGACACCGCACGTGGAGGTTCCTACCATACTGCGTCAATCTAAGTCGGCCGGCGGACAGACGCCAGGTGACGTCGAACGCCGGCCTTCGTTTATTATATCGAGCCTGTTCCCGGGCCGGTGAGATTCCAGAGGAAATGCAAAATGGCGCTGCAAGACAAACTGAAAGGCGACAACTACGAAAAACTGATGGCCCTCCCGAATCCGAAACTGCACGGGTTCGTGGAAGACGCCGTCGAGCTGTGCAATCCCGACTCGGTTTTCGTATGCACCGACTCGGATGAAGACATCCGAGCCGTCCGCCAGATGGCCATCGACCTCGGCGAGGAACTTCCCCTCAAGATCGAGGGCCATACCATCCACTTCGACGGCTTCGAAACCATGGCCGAGAATGACCAGGGCCGGGACAAGGATGGCACGCGGTATCTCCTGCCGCCGGGCATGGATCTCGGCGAGCGAATCAACAGCATCGATCGGGAGACTGGCCTCCGGGAAATTCGCGGTTTTCTCCAGAACAGTATGCAGGGCAAGCAGATGCTCGTGCGCTTTTTCTGTCTGGGGCCGACGAACTCGGAGTTCTCCATCTCCGGCGTTCAATTGACCGACTCGGCCTATGTCGCGCACAGCGAGGATTTGCTCTATCGGGCGGGGTATGAGCAGTTCAAAACCCTCGGCGATTCGCCCGATTTCTTCCGCGTCCTGCACTCCGCCGGCGAGTTAAAGGGCCACGTCAGCGCACACATGGACAAGCGCCGCATTTACATCGACATCGAGGAGGACCTGGTTTACAGCGTCAACACCCAATATGCCGGCAACACCGTAGGGTTCAAGAAGCTTTGTCTGCGCCTGGCCATTCGGAAGGCCGATCGGGAGGGGTGGCTGGCCGAGCACATGTTGCTGATGGGGGCCCACGGTCCGAGCAACCGTGTGACCTATTTCGCTGGCGCCTTCCCCAGCGCGTGCGGCAAGACATCCACGGCCATGCTCCCGGGCGAGACGATTGTCGGCGACGACCTGGCATACCTGCGCAAGAAAAAGGCCATGGCCTATGCCGTGAATGTGGAAAGCGGCATCTTCGGGATCATTCGCGACGTCAATCCCGATGATGACCCCGTCATCTGGGACTGCCTCACAAAGCCCGGCGAGGTGATCTTCACGAATGTGCTGATGAGCGATGGCACGCCATACTGGCTTGGCGATGGACGCGAGCTCCCCGAGAAGGGCGTCAACTATTCCGGTGAGTGGCGCCATGGCAAGCAGGACGCCGACGGGACGGAGATCCCCCCTGCCCATCCCAACGCGCGTTACACCATCCGGCTTGAGGACCTTGCCAACCTGGATGAGCGATGGGACGACGCGGCGGGCGTCCGCCTCGGCGGGATCATCTATGGCGGACGCGACTCCGACACCTGGGTCCCCGTCGCGCAGTCCTTCGACTGGCCTCACGGCGTCATCACCATGGGCGCGGCCCTGGAATCGGAGAGCACGGCGGCCACGCTCGGGGCGGTCGGTGTTCGTGCGTTCCAGCCGATGTCGAACCTGGATTTCGTTGCGCTTCCCTTGGGGCGATACATCCAGAATCATCTGGACTTCGGCCAAAGCCTCGATACGCCGCCGCTCATCTTTGGCGTGAACTACTTCCAGAAGAACCGGGAGGGGAAGTATCTCACCGGGATGCTCGACAAGGCCGTGTGGGTGAAGTGGATGGAGTTGCGCGTTCATGGCGATGTCGACGCGGTCCCGACACCTACGGGTCTGATCCCCAAGTACGATGACTTGGCGCGGTTGTTCCGCGACGTGCGCGGGCAGGATTACACGAAGGGGGAGTATGTCGAGCAGTTCACGCTCCGGATCCCGGAGAGCCAGCAAAAGATAGAGCGAATCGATGGGATCTATCGCACCCAGGTCACCGACACGCCGCAGATCGTTTTCGACGTTCTGGCCCAGCAGCGGCAGCGCCTCACGGAGGCCCGGAAGAAACACGGCGACTACGTGTCCCCCTTCGATATTGCGCCATAAGCAAAGCACGCCTTGAATCGCCACTGCTTCTCGTGTATAGTGCCTCCGTACGGACCATGGGGGCCGGTTTTGGCGAAGGACTGGACAAATGCCACACTCGAAGAATGCTCCCTGCGACCCGATGGGAACCGTCCGGGGTCTCATGGACAGCCGAATCCTACGGACGCCCGCGGCACGGAACGTCTGCTGAACGCGCTCACGGGGATAGGTTTTCTGACAAAGAGCGGCGAGGGGGTCATGGTGGCGCACAAGCCTGGTGCATAGAACGGGAGAAGATTTGCGATGACTGTCTTGAACGATCCGATACGTGTGGGTGTTCTTTTTCTGCGGCGCAAACGCCCAGGCTTCGACCCCGACTGGGGCACGGAGATGGAGACCGCGGCCAAGGCCCAACTGTCGCAGATGAACCTGGATGTGTTTATTCCAGCGGAACGAATCGTCGATGGCGCCTCGCTCCGCCGCGCGCTGGAGGAGTGCACCGAAGCGGGGGCGGAGATCCTTGTCACGCTCCAAACAACGATGAGCGACGGCCGGCTGGCGCCGATTCTTGGCCAGCTCTGGGACGCGCCCGTTGTCCTTTGGGCCACGCCGGAAAAGCAGGAGGGCTCGATGATCAGCGCCTGCTCGCTGGTGGGCAATCACATGTTCGCCTCCACCCTCCACCTTCTTCAGCGCCCCTTCGAGATCGTCTATGGCATGCCGGGAGAGGGGGAGACGGAGGCCCAACTTGACCGCGCCGTGCGCATCGCCCATGCCGTGCACGTCCTGTCCAATGCCAAGGTGGGTCTCATCGGAAACCATGCCCCTGGCTTTGTCGACATGCACGCCGACCCGTTCTTGCTCAGCCGGACGTTCGGCACGCAGATGCAGCACATCAGCCTGCACGAGTTCCTGAGTGTGATGGAGGACGCCCCCGAGGATTCGGTGCTGGTCGATATTGGCAGGGCGCAGGAGCTGGGCCTTCCGCTGCTGGATGTGTCGGAGGACGAACTTCCGACGTCTTCGCGGTACTACGTCTCCATGAAACAGATCATGGAGGAGGAATGGCTTGACGGCCTGACCATCCGGGATTGGCCGGAGTTACCGAATATCATCGAGCAGTGGCCTTATCTGGCGATGGCCCGTCTTTCGTCGGAAGGGAAGGCATTGGGATGCGAGGGTGATGTGGACGGCACGGTCTCGTGCCTCATGGCCGGGGCGCTCGGCTGCGGCGTGAGCACACTGTCGGACTGGCTGGAGCATGACCACAGCACGGTCACCCTCTGGCACGCGGGCAACGCCCCATTCCAGCTCTGCGAACCGATGGGGAGCGAGCGCGGCCCGAAGATCGCGCGACACTTTAACAACCAAAAACCGGCGGTCGTGGATGCCAACCTGAAGGTGGATTCGCCCATCACCCTCTTCCGCTTGTGGCACTGCGACGGGGACTATTTCCTCATGGCCTGCGACGCCCGGACGATCCCGCCGCGCCGACCTCTGAAAGGCACAAACGGGTTGGCCGAAATTGAAAATCATGACGTCGTGGAATGGTTCGAGGATCTCTGCCACGCAGGCATGCCCCACCACGTGAGCATTGTGCAGGGATACCATGCCGACACCATGCGCCGATTCGCCAGGCAGATGCGGATTCACTGGATGGGATGACGGTCTATGTGGATCGCTCTGACGCTGGTTTGTGCGCTGACCCAGGCCTTGTGGATGGCCATGAGTAAGAGACGGCTGCAGGCGATGCCCTCGCTGCGCTTCATGCTGTTCCAGCGCTTTCCCATCGCCGTGCTCATGCTTCCGCTGTTTTGTGTGTGCGGACTCTCCGACGTGGGGGCGAAGTTCTGGATGGCCAGCATCGCCGCAGCGACAACCGAGTGCGTCCGGCTGGTTCTCTTTGCCCGTGGCGCGCGGCGGGATTACTATGCCACGTACAGCCTGCTCAACATGTCGCCGTTGTTCATCCTGATCCTGGCTCCGTTTGTCTTGGGCGAGCGAGTGACGCCGCTGGTGCTTGGCGGCGCAGTGTGCGTTGTTGTCGGTGGGTTTATCTTCTATCACTCCGGCCGGTTTCAACTGACCGGCCTGCTGGCGGCCATATGTTCGGGAATCCTCACCGTCCTGTCGAAACTTGCGCTGACCCTCAGCGACCCGATTACGTTTATGATCGTGTTGTATGCCACGTCCACGTCGATCCTGCTCCTTGCCGAAAGCGCTCGTTCCGGCCCCCGGGTTATGGTCCGTATGTATCGGGACGAGGTGGGCATGACGCTGCCCATCAGCGCAGTGAACATGATCTCCATCGTTACGTTTGTCTACGCCCTTGATTTAGCCACAGCCACGCAGTACGGTGTGCTCTTCCGTACAAACCTTGTTTTTGGTTTCATCCTGAGCCTGCTTTTGCTCAGGGAATACAAGAGCTGGCCGTGGAAAGTGGCGGGGGCGGCGTGCATCGTGCTCGGTTCGGTTTTGATTGTCTTGTCCAAAACATCGTAGCCCCGGAGTCCGCTGTGCCTATCGGCAACGAATGGCTGGAACGTATTCTTGAGCAAGAGGCCCCGGGCGGTCGGCCCGCCCGCCTATCGATCGTCGTGCCTTCAGTGGTTGCACCGGATGAGCCATTTTCCATCAAGCTCGCCGTGCTCGATGAGAAGGGATATCCATCCGTCGAATGTGACGGCTGCGCGAAGCCACTTGAAGGTCCATGGCAAGTACCCGATGGCGAGGTGCGCTTTGGGAGAGGCAAGACTGCGGTGCACGTGCTGTCCGATGCTGTACTGCTGGAGGAGGGCGTGTTCCGCGTGGCCTTTGATTTCGATGGCGAGACGTTTCTCAGCAATCCCGTTCGTTGCACCAAGGCCCCATCAACGCGCATCTGGTGGGGCGACCCGCATGTCCACACCATCATCAGCCGCTGCATCTGGCAGCGGTGCCGCTCGCTGAACTTCTGTTTCGTCTGTGCGCGGTATGTCACGGGCCTCGACTGGGTGGCCGCGGCGGACCACGTTTCGAATGGTCGCAGCGGTCCGGAGAAGTGGAAGGCCCAGCGGATTGCCGCGCGTTTGTTCGATGATCCGCCCGAGTTCGTTACCCTCCTCGGATACGAAGCGTCGCTCAAGGGTGGGGCGGGCGGGGACAACAACGTTTATTTCGCCGACGATGCGGAAGAGTTTGTGGATGAGTACGAGGAGGGCAACACCCGGACGCTCTGCGAGAAGCTCGGCAACCAGGACTTCATCATCGTGCCCCACCACACCACACGCACCGGCAAGCACGGCGAGCTGAGCGATGACCTTTACCTTGGCCTCAAGCACATGCCGGTCGTCGAGATACACTCCAAGTGGGGCGCGAGCGAATATCGCGGCAACCCGGCGGCGCTGCACGAGATCCATCCCGGCCCGAGCTACGTGCAGGATTATCTTGCCAGGGGATATGCCTTCGGCTTCATCGGCGGCACGGATACGCACGCGACCATGCCGAGCGGCGGCGGCGACGAGTCAGGCCACATCGACCGCCTGCCCGGCTTCACCGCCGTGCGTTCCTCGGAACTTACCCGCGCAGAGATGTTCTCGAACATCCGTGCCCGCAACTGCTATGCGACGAGCGGCGAACGGATTTACGTGGAAGCGAACATTGCAGGCGTGGGAATGGGGTGCGACACCGTGTGGCAGGACGCGTCGGTACCGCGAAAGATTGACGTGGAGGCGGCAGGGGAGTCGGACATTGTCCGCGTCGATGTCGTCCGCAATGGCCGGGATATTTTCTCGGCGAAGGGTGGCGGATGGCAGGCCCAGGTGTCATGGGTGGACGAAGAGAATCTACCGGGCGTTGCGTATCCACCCGGCGGGGCGTTTGACTGTCCGTTTGTCTATTACTACATCCGCGTCACCTGCGCCTCCGGCGCCCAGGCGTGGACGAGCCCGACGTGGTTCAAACTGATTGGAGGGTAGATGTGTTGAGCGGAGGCGGACATCTCATCTCGGTGGCTCTTTGCGGACTGCTGATTTCGGGTCTGGCTTCGGCTGCGGAGTGGCGGGAGGTCCCGGTCAGCGGCGTGGGTTTTATCGGCCCCGACACATCGGGCAATGACCCTGCGACGGCGGCTTGCCGGAATCTGTCGTATTCGGGCTCCGTCGGTTTTCCATATCGCAACCGCAGTCTCGTCGTGGACCTCGGCCGGCCGACGCTGATTCACAAGATCATCCTGATCGGCAACATCAGCGACAACGGCGGCGGTTCACCTGTGATACGGAGGCACGGGCTGGCGATCTATACGAGCGACGACAATCGAACATACAAGCGATACTCGCATGAGGTGTCCATCACAATGCGCTCGGCCGAGCCGGAGGGTGGATTCGACGCCGTCGAACTAACCGGGCTGTCCATCTTTGCGCGCTACATCAAGCTCCATGCCGACTTGCCCGACGACAAGTGGGACCTTGGCAACAAGAACCTGCAGCACATGGTAAAGGTGTTCCAGGACACGAGTCTGCTGGCCAAGATCACAGCGTTGCGAGTGGATCGCTATGTGGCTGGGGAGGCGAATGTGCGTGTCGGAGTGGAGCTGCCGAAGCTCCACCCCGACCATTGGGCGCTTGGCCTCTCCCTGGCGCGTCCCGGGGCACAAGGGGAAAAAGAGCTCGCAGCAATCCCACTGAAGACATCCGGTACGGTGAAGCATGTGCTGCCGCTGGCCGATATGGGACGCGGGGCGAGAACCATCCGCGCTTCACTTCGTGACGAAGCAGGGCGGACATTGGACCGGGCCGAGCGAAAGATATTCCTCTGCAAATCCGTTGTGGAACTCACGGAATCCGGAGGCAAGCGATTTGCGCGTGAGCCGGGGCAAGTGATTCTGATACGCGTACGACAATCCATCGGAGAGAAGACAGCAATTGTTCTCCCGGCTACCGGTTGGCACGCGGTGACTGTGGGGCTGGTGGGCGGTGATTCCGAGGTGAATGTGCGGCTGGGGGAGGGCGCGGCGCCGCGGCGCTGTCGGCTTGAAACGTGGGGAGCTAAGAGACCGGGCCACATTCTGGGCGAGAGCTTTGTGGGATGCCAGAACCTCGACAATACGACGCTGGTGATCGAGCCGGTGAAGGGGAAACCGGCGCGCCTTGCCTTCGTACGGCTGCTCGGACTGTCGGAAGACGAGATCAAGCTTGCGAAGGCTGCGCGGGTGCCCAATGAGGCGCCTCGCGTCACCGTGAACAACGACGGGTTCAGCATGTTCTTCAGCGGCGTAAATTCGAGAGAGCAAATCGAGAAGATGCTGGATCCCTATGCGGGCAAGGCGCTCTATTCGTACGACTACGGCCTCGGTCCGTGCAGCACCTTCACGTACGACACGAAGATCGGCACGATCTTCGGATCGAACGTCAAGAAGCTCTGGCGACAGGGCGACCAGCGTGCGGCCGATGGAGTGCGGAAGCTGATCGCCGAGGGGAACGATCCGCTGCGTGTGGTGGTGGAACACGGCCACCGTCTCGGTCTGCGGATCCATGCCACCTTTCGGATGAATGCAAACTATGGTATGCCGATGGCCGATACATTCAACGGAGAGTTTTGGCACAAGCACCCGGAATATCGGCTCATCACGAAATGGGGAAAGCCCAGCCCCAACCTGAGCTATGCCTATCCGGAGGTGCGGAAGTTTCGTCTGGCGATCATCAAGGAGGCGGCGGGCTACGATGTGGATGGCATTCACCTCGACTTCCTGCGCCACCCCCCGTTCTTTGGCATGGATAAGCCCCTCGTGGATGCCTACCGCGAGAAATATGGCGAAGAGCCGCCGAAGGGCGATGATGCGGACGAGCGCTGGGATCAGCTCCGGGCCGATGTCATGACGGGGTTCATGCGCGAGGTTCGCTCTGCTCTGAATGAGATAGGCGAGAAGAGAGGCCGGCCTGTCGAGTTGTCTGCATCCATGGAGTTTCGGAACAACCTCGAACAGGGCCTCGACGTCGAGCGATGGGTGAAGGAGGGATTGGTCGACAACATCAGTCCGGGCGTCCACGGCCTGGGAGGGAAATATTTCCCGATTGAGAAATTCGCAAAGATGGTGAAGGGGACGAAGTGCAAACTCTTTGCCCGACTTGAACACACCATCAAGGGACACGATCCCACACCTGAGTCCGAGCGTGGCGAGGTGACCTTCGAGCGGGAGCACATGACGTTGAACCGCTACCGCGCCCGTGCGCTTGAAGTCTATGCGGAGGGCGGCGATGGCATCTACCTCTTCAACACTGGCGGCGTTTCGTTCATTGATGCCCTGAGCGATATCAATGGATTGAAGGCGTGGGAGGTGTTTGAGGAGCCGTTAGTGGGCTGGTTTGATGATGTTGCATCTGATATGAAGTGACATGGACGACGGTTGTCTGGCATGGGTTTTTCCTTGACCGAATAGGAGATGTGTGGCTATGCTGATCTTTGACACATCAAGGAATGTCTGTTGAGCGGCGAGGCATGATGTCTTCACTTCTGGAATGGTTGCGACAAGATGCCCATCTGGCCATCGTTCTTTCGGTTGTGTTTATTGTCGCTGGGTTTCTGCTCTATGTCATTCTCCGAAGGCGTGTGGGCCGGAGTGGCGGGGGAGAACGGGGCGACATCCGCGATCACCTGTTGCTCGGCTTCGGGATTCTGCTCCTCGTCCTCATCGGTCTGGAGGTTGTCTGGCGAAATCACATTGAGTTTCTGCGGGACCTCCATGCTGTATTTCGCAAAAACGAAGTGTATGCCAATATCCTGTGGACCCTGGTTGCGGGCGTCGTCGTTTATCTCATGGCCCGTGCCGCGGAGCACGGGCTGGTTCGGGACGCGGAGGAAATCGAGCATCGGCACAAGATTCGCCGCGCCGTCAACTGGACCCGCACGGTCGTATTCATCGCCTGTGTCGTCCTCATCTGGCAGAGCCGCATCCAGAACATCGGTGTCATCCTCGGTATCGTCGGCGCCGGTGTGGCCATGTCGCTCCAGGAGGTCCTGCTGTGTATCGTGGGTTGGATGCTGATCGTCACGCGGAAGCCATTCGATATTGGCGACCGGATCGAGATCGGCAAACGACAGGGCGACGTCATCGACATCACCGTCTTCCGCACCGTCATGCTGGAGATCGGGAATTGGGTCCATGCCGATCAGAGCACGGGACGCACCATCAGTGTCCCCAATAGCGCGTTTTTCCGCAATGTCACGTTCAACTACACGAAAGGATTCCCCTTCATCTGGAACGAGCTCACGACGGTCGTCACCTTCGAGAGCGATTGGAAACGCGCAAAGGAAATCATCCTCAAGCAGGCCGAGAAGGAAGCGGACAAAATCGAGGCGGAAGTTCGGCGCAAGATGGAGACGATGCAGAGCTCCTATCCCATTCGCTTCCAGCACCTCAAGCCCATTGTCTATACCCACATCGCCGACCAGGGAGTGGCCCTCACCCTGCGCTACCTGACGCCCGTTCGCAAGCGCCGCGGCACCACCCATGAGATTTGCGAAGGAATCCTCGATGACTTCGCGAAAGAACCCAGTATCGACTTCGCTTATCCTACCACGCGCTTCTACAACAATGTCGTCGAAGGCAAGCCCGGCACAATCCCGCCAGCACCAGAGGGGAGCCGGCAGCCAGGGACAGAGTGATGGCGACTCACATTACCACAGGTTCCCCTCGCGTCCAGGAGACCATCGACGCTCTTCGCTGCAAGGACGTGCGCAGCTCCACACTGGAACGCCTGCGCCTCACCGTCGAGGCCGACGCGCATGTGGACGGTATGCCGCAGCCCCTGCAGCTTGGACATGGGCTGAATTTCCTTCTCGAACGCATCTCCCTGCCGGTGACACAGGACGACCTGCTGGTGGGGCGAATCACCGAGGTGATCCCAGACGACGAAGGCGAGCAACTTCTCCGTGACGCAGCCGAACGTTGGAAGGGCGGCAGCACACCTCGGTGGATGTCTGACGGCGGGCATGAGTGTTTCGCGTGGGAGCGAGTGCTCACGCTTGGCCTGTCCGGACTCCAAAGCTTTGCCCGGGCCGAACTCGACCGGAGGCGAGAGGCGGGGGAGAGGAAGGCCGCGCTGGATTGGCTGGAAGGTGCGGTGCTCATCTATCAGGCCTTCCGTGGCTACGCAAGACGCTATGCCGATGCGGCGCGTGACGCGGGCCTTGCAGATGCCGCCTCACGATGCGAAGCCATCGCGGAGCGAGCGCCGGAGACCTTCGCCGAGGCGATGCAGCTCATGTGGCTGATAGGTCACGTCTATTGCACCATGCTCTCGCGCAATGCGACGCTTACCTTCGGGCGGATGGACGAGCTGCTGCTTGATCTGTACCGGAATGACGTTGCAGCAGGCCGCTTGACGCGGGAGCAGGCGGGCGACTTGATCGAGGATTTCTACTGCAAGAACAGCCTCATCCTCGGCCGAGGCGAACATCAGATGAGCAGCGGCTCGGCGAACGACACCGGCTGGGTGCGGAACCTGTCCTACGACTCGCCGCAGTACATCGTCATCGGCGGCAGGCGTCCGGATGGGTCGCCGGCGGCGAACGTGCTGACGGAGATTTTCATCGAGCGCATCGTGCCTCGCTTCGAGAACCCGGTCGTCGTCATCCGTTACACCTCCGACATGCCGGAGCACGTCTGGCGTCTCGCCTGCGAGAGGATGCGCGCCAACGCAAGCATGATGGTCTATAACGACCACAACGTCATTCCCGCCATGATCCATGCCGGGATCGATCCTGCCGACGCCGTCACCTACACGATGCACGGCTGCAACTGGCCCGACATCCCCGGCATCCAACGCCAGGCCTCCGTCGCCGGGCAATGGACACCGGCGCAGTTCCTCAGAGCGTTCCTCGGAGAGGAGGGGCAGCACACCCCGGACCTGACGAGCATCGACGACCTCTACCAACGGTTCAAGACCATTGTCGGCCGCGACGTGCAGGCGGCCTGCGACAATCTCCGGGAGGAGCGGCGGCATTGGGATGAGCAGGCCCCGGGCACACTTCGGGCGGACGATTGTTTCCTTGACGGCCCGGTGGCTTGTGCCCGGTCTTGGCGTCTGGGTGGCGTGAAGGTTGTCCTGCGCGTGATCCCGATCTGTTCACTCGCGACAACGGCCGACTGCTTCACCGCCGTGGATGAGCTCGTATTTCGCACAAAAGAAATATCGTTGGCCGACCTCTGCCAAGCGTTGAAGAATGATTTCGACGGCATCGAGCCGCTGCGCCGGCGCTGCTTGAACGCGCCGAAGTTCGGCCAGGACGATGACCGGGCGGATGGCCATGCCGTTCGCGTGCTGCAGACCGTCCTGGATGCGATTGACGAGGCGAGCCGGCAGGGCGCGGGCGATGAGGTCGTTGCATTCCGATGCCTTGAGACGGACATGGGCCACATCCGAAATGGAGCGGCCATCGGCGCCACACCGGATGGCCGCCATGCGGGTGAGCCGACGAGTGAGAACACGTCACCCACCCCGGGGGTATGCAAGCATGGCTTGACGGCCATGCTCCGCTCGGTCGCCAAACTGCCCCTGGACAAGATCAACTCCGGTGCACTGAACATCCGCATCTCACCCGGCATGGTCAAGGGCGAGGAGGGGCTGGAAAAGCTGTGTTCGCTATTGCGAACCTACTTCGACCTGGGCGGACTCCAGGCGCAGCTCTCCTTGGTGGACACAGATGAACTCCGCGCCGCCCAGCAGAAGCCCGAGCAATACCGCGACCTCATGGTCCGCATCACCGGCTACAGCGCCGTCTTCATCGACATGTCCGAGACCGCCCAAAACGAAATCATCCGACGCCAGGAGATGGGGGAGGAGTGAGAACATGGAACGTGAAACGTTAAGGCAGCTCAAGGCCTTGGCGGAAAAGGGCGACACCGTAGCGCAGTTGGCTGTTGGGGCGTTGTACGCAACAGGGTCCGGCGCCCGAAAGAATTACAGAAGGGCTGTTGAGTGGTTTCGCCGAGCGGCGGAAGGGAAAAACGCACGCGCTCAGTACTTTATGGGGTGGGCGTACGATTGTGGACACGGCGTTCGACGGGATATGCGCGAAGCGGCAAAATGGTATCGAATGGCTGCCGAGAAGGGACATGCCGACGCACAGATGTCTTTGGCAATGTGCTGTGACGAGGGGCAAGGGGTCCGCAGAAATCCAAGGTTAGCCTTCAAGTGGTTCCTCGCTGCCGCACAGCAAGGAAAGGATGACGCGCAATTGCTCGTGGCGCAGGCCTATTTTCTTGGAGAGGGCGTGCGGAAAAGCGAACATCGGGCGCTGAAGTGGTGTCGCAGATCCGCCGGGCGCGGCAATGGTAGTGCGCAGATAATGTTGGCGGTGTGCTATGAGTTCGGTCTCGGCGTGATAAGGAGCCGAAAGCGCGCTGCGCTGTGGTATCGAAAGGCGGCGGAGCAAGGGGAGTCGGATGCACAATACCAGCTGGGTCTCTGCTATCTCCACGGCGACGGTGTCCGCAAGGACCGCGCCCACGCCAGGGCATGGTTCGAGAAGGCGCTCGCCAACGGCGAGAAGCGTGCGAAAAAAGAACTGGAGAAGTTGAGGAAGGAAAG
>JAADGH010000243.1 GCA_013152475.1 Planctomycetota bacterium | reverse complement strand
TTTTTCTCGTTCCGAGGCTCTGCCTCGGAACGGGTCATCCGTCAGGCTCTGCCTGACTCCTTTCGCAGCAAAGAGGCGGAACCGAACGGCTATGCCGTCCCGAGGCGCCTCGCGATGACACGGCAGGGGCGATGGGGAAACTCCTTTGACGAAAACCTTGACACGTCGAGCGGGCTGAAATATACTCGTACAATTATGGCGCACGCGACGAAGATAGCCGACGACATATACCTCATCGAACAGCCCCTGGGCGAAACGTTCACCGGCATTACGGTTTTCCTGGGCGAGGAGATTGCCCTGGTGGATACGGGCCTGCCCACGGCTGCGAAGGAGGAAATCTTTCCGTTGCTCCGCGAACTCGGACGGGAGGTAAAGGACATCGGTCTGGTCGTGAATACCCATTGCCACGAGGACCACATCGGCAGCAACCGCGAGATCCAAGAGACCTGCGGGGCGCGCATCGCCGCCCACCGATACGATGTGCCGTGGATCGAAGACGTGGAGCAACAGCGGAAGGACCTGTGGAGTCTGTTCCCCGAGCAGCATCCGGTGGATATTTCGGAGGACAAGTCCTGCCTGAACTCGGTGGTAAACATCGCCCTGACGGACGGCCAGCGAATCGCGCTGGGCGAGCGCGTGTTCGAGGTCATTCACTGCCCCGGCCACAGCCCCGGCAGCCTCTGCCTCTATGACGAAAACGATTCGCTCCTGCTCACAGGCGACAGTATTCAGGGCCAGGGCAGCGTGGACGCCGGTATGGCCATGGTGCTCGACCTGGATGGCTACGCTGCGTCGGTGAAGAAGTTGGCGAGCCGGCCCGTGCGCTGTCTGATCATGGACCATCCCTACAGACCGTTCACCGACAGGGCCGTCCTGAACGAAGAGCAGGCGATGGACTTGCTCGGCGAGAGCGCCCGTGCAATTGTCCGATACATGTTGACGGTGTTTGAGTTGCTGAAGACTGCGCCGGAGGGGTTGATGATCGAGGAGGTGCGCGACTTCCTCACGCGGGAGTTTGGCGAGGGACAGTCTACGATCCAAGCCATGTTCACGACGGCCGTCATCCTCCGACGCATCTCTGAGCAGGGGCTGGCCGATTGCGGCGAAGACGGCAAGTGGCGGCCGACAGAGGAGGCGTTGCAGAATGTGGAAGGTGGAGATTTTTTCGACGACGACGAATATCCGCCGACCGACTTTTAACAGGGTGGTTTTTCAGGAGATTGAGCATGTCAGGCGTTAAGGTTGCCTTCATTGGCGCGGGTGGAAATGCATCGGGGCATATGAAACGAGTCAAAGAGGTCTGCGACGAGACAGAGATTGTTGCGATCTGCGACATCGACGCGGAGCGGGCCGAAAAGGCCACGGAGGAATTCGGCGGCGCGCCGTACACCGATTATCACCAGATGCTCGACAAGGTGGGCATGGACGCGCTGTACGTCAGCGTGCCCCCGTTTGCCCACACCGATGCGGAGATCATTGCCGCGGAGAAGGGCATTCATCTGTTCGTTGAAAAACCCGTTGCCCTGACGATGGAGAAGGGCCTGGAAGTCAGCGCGGCCATTGAGAAGGCCGGTGTCATTTCCTGCGTCGGATACCAGCTCCGCTATGCGGAATCGGTCCGCCGTGCGAAGAAATGGCTCGATGGCAAGACGGTTGCCATGGTCAACACTCATCGCTGGGGCGGCGTGCCGGGGACGGCGTGGTGGTGTGTCATGTCGAAATCTGGCGGCCAGATTGTAGAACAGACGACGCACCAGGTTGACCTGATCCGGTATCTTTGCGGTGAGATTACGGAGGTCCAGGCCAATTACGCCCTTCGTCATTCCTACGAGAACAAGGGCTTCGACATCCCGGATGTCATGGCCACGACGTTCAAGCTCGCCAGTGGCGCTGTCGGCGTGCTGACGTCGAGCTGCGCCATGATCAACGGAGGGGGCAAGGGCGAGCTCGAAATCATGGCGGACCACTGCGTTTTGAAATGGGGAACGACATCCGTAAGCGCCGTCCCCGGAGAGCACCCGGACCTGGCCGGCGAGCTGCCGCCGCTGCCGCCGATTGATCCGGTGTTCATCGAGGCCGTTCGGAAGGGGGATGGGTCTTCGATTCTCTCGCCATACCTGGAGGGTCTGAAAAGCCTGGACGTGACGCTTGCCATGAACAAGTCCGGCGAGACGGGCAAGCCGGAGAGGACATATTTCGCAGACAACTGAGCCCGTTACCCCGCAATCCTGTTACAGAGGAGGGGATCAAAATGGCGCGGAAAAAGGAAAACCGCGTAGAGCGAATCTATATCATGACCGACCTCGAAGGGGTGGCCGGGGTGCTGAACTTCGACGACTGGTGCCACCCCGAGAGCCGCTACTACGATCTGGCCAAGGAGTTCCTGACGAATGAGGTCAACGCCGCCGTAGACGGTTTCTTCCACGGCGGGGCGAAAGAGATCGTCGTCGCCGACGGCCACGGCCCCGGGGCGCTCAACCCGGACCTGCTCGATCCGCGTGCCGAGCTGATGCGCGGGTGGGGGAGGGGCTGGCCTTTCAACCTGGACGAGGGGTGGGACGCCATTGCCTGGGTGGGTCAGCACGCCAAGGCCCGGACGGAGTTCGCCCACCTTGCCCACACACAGGGAATGAATTACCTTAACCTGTCCATCAATGGCGTTGCCATCGGCGAGTTTGGGCAGTTGGCCCTGTGCGCCAGCCAGCTCGGCGTGCGGGTCATCTTCGGATCGGGCGACCTTGCCTTCACGAAGGAGGCGCAGGCGCTGGCGCCCGGGATCGAGACGGTCGCGGTCAAGCGCGGCACCAGCCCCGGCGCAGGCGATGATCTCGATGCCGACGCCTACCGGAAGAAGAACGTGCCCGCTATCCATAAGCAGCCAAAGCGGGCGAGGGAGATGATTCGCGAGGGCGCGGTTCGAGCGGTGGCGCGGGCTGGGCGGGAGGACTTCGGGATCGTCCCTCTCAAACCGCCTTACCGGCGCGTGGCCGTCTTTCGTCAGACAGCCGACCAGCCCCGGACCTACTCGATTGAGACCCACCCGAAGGACGTGATCGCCCTGATAGCGATGCCGTACAAGCGCAAGCCGGTGGAGAGCGAAAAGCAACTAAAGGAATTGCTGAGGGGACGGGAGACATGAGAGGGCGGTGGAGACACCTGGCGATCGCTTTCCTCGTTTCCACGGGCCTGACTGCGCATGCGCAGCCCTATCGCACATCCTTTGAGACGGGCAACAAAGGCCCTGATGGCTGGCGACTTGTGTCCGGAAAGGGGGAGTGGTCGAAGGAGGGGCGGAATGGCGGTCGCTGCCTCTCCCTGTTTGGCACAGGCGAGGGCAGCGGACGGTGGCAGTCGAAGGCGATGACATTCCGGCCGGGCGCGGTGTACCGCCTGTCGGGCTTTCTGCGGGCCGATACGGACAAGCCGGCGGGGCCTGTTCCGCTGGGGATGCGCTTCTGCACGCGAGATCAGCGTCCCAACAAGACGTGGGCGAAAAAGATTCTCGTTGGTCGGGCGCCGCTGACGGTATTCAAGAATGCGTACCTGTACTTCGGCGCTTACCATGTAGGCGGCAATGTGTACTGTGACGACGTCGTGCTGGAGGAGGTGTGTGTTACGCACCGGAATCAGAACGGCATTACTCTCGGGATCGGCGAACGCATCGACAATGGCACATATATCTTCCGATCGTCCTTCGGGAGCGAATTGACTAATATCTGCCGTCCCGCCGTGGAGCACACCTGCAAGTTCCACTCGGACCGGCTATGGTTCAACACGGACAAGTATGCGCTTTACCGGATCGAGGTGGCCGGGTATCCTCTGCTTTCGGGTGACTTGAGCTTCACCATCAACTGGTATCAGGATGGGGAGTGCGTTGTTGGTGTGAGCAAGGACGGCAAAACCTGGCGCGATCTGGGTCGCTTCAGTCCGACGGGCAACTACCGGGTGACGTTTCCGGCGGATATGTACCCGGCCGAGCGAGTATTTTTCCGGTTTCTGGGCGCCGGCAACTTTCAGATCAATAAGTTCACACATGTCGCAAAATTGCAGGGCTCTCCGCCGAACACGGAAGGTCACACCGAAGTCTATGTCGGTCACTATGTGAGCGCCGACGGCGGACCGATTCGTCTGCAATGGGGCGAGGAGCGGGCGGAGCTCGTGCGGGTGTATTCGGGTGACCGATTGGTGGGGAGCATGTATGGGGTCGTTGCCCAGTTTGAGAAGAGGGGCGTGGGGTATAAAGGCGCTGGGATCGGCTCCGCTGGAGCGGATGTCGTGAAGCAGGTGACGGTGAAAACGAAGGACGAGAAAACATGTGTGGTCGACGTTGTCGCGGTTCGCACGGAATCCGCTGCTGCTGCGCGAAAGTTTGAGGCGACGTATCGCTTCACGCTCCATGCCGACCAGCCGTGGTTCGAGGCCCGCTTGATGTCTGTAAAGAACACAGATACAATACCATATAAAATAGTAGGTTATTATCATCGTCTACAGCCTGAGTTGGGGGCGAAGGTACGTCCGGCATGTTATGGGCCCATTGCGGCATGGTTGGGAGACGGGGAGTTCCTGGCGGCGCTGGCCAAGGACGAGGCTGATTTCACATTGGCGTTTCGCAAAAGCGAAACGGGTTGCCGCGGCGACATCACGCGGCCACTCGACGCGCCGTTGACCCCGGGCGCCTCATGGAGCAATAACGAGCCCGGCGTGGTCGTTTTTGTGGGGGAGGGAGACGAGAAGGCCCTGGCCCTCGAAGCGGATCGCATTCGCGGGATGCTTGCCCGGCCGGAGGCGAAGACAGGGGGCGGTCGGATCATTTATGAGGAAGAAGGGGGAGATGAGAAGTAACCTGACTGTCTTGACCACCATCGTCCTGCTGGCGTGCGGTGCGGCGTCCGCCCAGACCGGTGTTGCGACTTCCTTTGAGACGGGCAGGGGAGAGGCGCCCGAGGGATGGAAGCTGTCGGACAAGTTCGGGAAGTGGGAGGAGGGGGGGCGGACGGGACGGAGGTCGATTAGCCTGGTCGGTGATGGAAAGCGTTCCAGTGGGTGGGTGTTTCAGCCGGCGCCTCTGGGGCCGAACCGAACCTACCGCTTTTCGGTATGGTATCGGTCCGAGGAAACGGGCGACAACACGCACGGCGTGATCGTGACGAGTATTGCCTCTGTCGAAAAGATTTTCAGCCACTCTCCGGACTGGACCCAGTTGGAGTTCACCTTCACCACGCCGGTGGACATGGGCAACCGCGGGGTCCGCCTCGGGCAATGGCATTTCAACGGGAAGATATGGTACGACGACTGCACGATTACGCCCGTGAGCCTGACGTTTTTCGAGAAGGATGGGATCGTCCTGGATCGAAACGAACGGATCGAGAATGGGGCATATGTCTTCCAGCCGGATTTCCGCTCGTCGTTCACCGACTGTTATCGTGTGGAGCAGGAGCACACACGCCAGTTCCACAACGACAAGTGGTGGTTTCATACGAACGAGTATCAGATCCACCGCTATCGCGTCGGAGGTCACAAGCAACGCTCGGCGGAGATCCAGTTCAAGCTTACCTATAAAGACCCGAACATGGAGGGCCACGAGATCAAGGTCGAGGCCGGCACGGATGGGAAGACATGGCGAACCATCAAGACCTGCCGGGACCTCGGCGAGTTTCGGTTTGGTGTTCCGAGCGATTTCTTTCCCGCCGACACGATCTTCGTTCGCATCTCGGGGCAGGGCAGTATGCAGATGCGAGCCTACCGCTATACCGCACCTTTGGACGGTTCGCCCCCGGACATGGAGGGAACGACAGCAGCATTTGCGGGGAACTATGCGGTGGTGGACAACGGTCGGCTGCGGCTTGTGTTCGAGGAGGGGGGGCGGCGGTTGGTCTCGATTCACCGGCGGGGCGAGGGGATCGGTTGGATCGAATGCCGCATCGCGCAGTTTGAGAAAAAGGGCATTGGGTACAAAGGAACGGGAATCGGTGTTGCCGAGGCGACGGCGGTGGGGCCGGTGGACGTGAAAGTGCGCGAGGCGCAGCGCTGCGTCATTCATGTGACGGCTTCGCGAGCCGAGTCGGTCCCGATGGCCCGGCGATTCAAGGCGGTATACGAATTCACGGTGTATGCGGGACAAGACTGGTTCGAGAGCAAGCTGCTGTCGGTGGAGAACACTGATGCGACGGTGTGGACGCTGCACGGTTATTGTTACTTGCTTCAACCGCAGAGCACGGACGACGCAAAGCCGCTCTGCTTTCCGGAGGCGGCGGCGTGGATGCGGCCGGGCGGGTTTCTCGGAGCGGCGATTTACAGTGAGGACGATTTCACCCTGGGCCTGCGGCTCGTTGGCAAGGCGGCGCACGGGGACATAACACGAAAGACGATTGTCAATCTTAAAACCGGGCAGACATGGACCGGGCGCGAACCGGGGATCATGGTGTTTGTGGGAGGCGGTCACGGTCCTCGTGATGTGGTGCGAGAGGCGAGGAGGGTTCGTCGTATCGCGCAGGCCCCGGATCAATATGTGGAGGGAAGGATTGTTGTGCAGGAGCACAAGCGGGATGGTTCATAATAGGATAGGTGTCTGGTTTGCGTTTGCGCTCGTTGTGGGCCTGCTTCTTGTCCCGTGGAAGTCTGCATGGGCGGGGGAGTCGTACGCGACGTCTTTTGAGAAAGGGAAGGACCTTCCCGCAGGATGGAACACGTCCGGCATCTGCACCTGGGAAAAATCGGGCGGGCATGGGGGGAAGCGATGCCTCAGTGTCACGGACGACGATACGAAAGGCGCGCTGTGGCGATGCAAGGCCGTGTGGATGCAGCCGCACAAGTTCTATCGCTACACCGTCTGGGTCCGTTCGGAATCCCCGGACAAAGCCCCGCGCGTCCGGGTGGGGACGAACTTCGCCAATCACGATTACGTCGGCACGCCCGAGTGGCAGCAGAAGGTGTTCACCTTCTGGGCGCCGACAAAGCTCGACAACGCAGAGCTCTGGCTGGGCGTCTGGCGGCTGAATGGGAAGGACTACTTCGACGATCTGAAGGTCGAGCCGGTGGGTGTTTCATTTTTCCGAAAAGGCAATATCGTCCTCGGCGAGAGTGAGCGGATCGAAAAAGGGGCGTATATCTTCGACTGGAAGATCCGTCCCGAGAACTCCGCCTACGCGCGGGTTATCCAGGACATCCACACCGAGTCGCGCGGCGGCAGTATCCGATTCTGGGAGCCGTGGAATGGTTACTTTGTCCACAAGTATTACATCCCCGGTCATCGTCAGCTTTCCGGTACGATCTTCATCGGCAAGATCAACATTGTGAAGGGCGAGTGCATTTTTGAGGCGAGCAAAGACGGGAAGAAGTGGGATGAGATAACAAGGTTGAAGGAAGGGGGCCGCCACGAGATCCGGCTTCCGCGGAGCCTGTTCCCGGCGAGTGAAATCTTTGTGAAGGCATTGTTCCCGGCCGAGGCGCAATTGTCTGAATATCGCTATGAGGCCCCGCTCGAAGGGACCCCGGCGGACTTGGTGGGTCACACGAACTACTTCCGGGGGCATCTGCTGATCGTGAAGAACGGGCCCCTGTCCCTCCGGTTCGAGTGCGGTTTGCGGGAGTTGGTTTCGATCAGCGCCGATGGCAATGCCGTGGGCTGGGTCGGGACCAAGCTGGCCCAGTTTGCCGGGGTTGGGAAGGGATACAAAGGGTCAGGCATGGGTGTGACGAACGCCGCCACGGTGAAGAGCTTCCAGGTCCGGGAGCGGTCGGATACGAAGTGTGTCGTCGATGTAACCTGCGAGTGGTCCGACGTGGGTGAGGGGCTTCAGGCATGCTCGGCCGTGGTTCGCTTCACGGTCTACGCGGGGCAGCGCTGGTTCGAGAGTCGCGTACTTTCGATCACGAACATGGGGACGGCGAAGAGCTCACTGCGCGGTTATGGCCTGACTGTCCAGCCGGCGAATCAGGCCGTTGCGAAGCCGAAGTGCTACGGCGGATATTCGGTCTGGCTCCAAGGCGGAAACTCCCTCGCCGCCGTTGCACTGGACGAGGGTGACTTCACGCTCGGATTCCGCACCACCGGCGGTTCGGCGCAGGGGGACGTTTCACGTTCTGTGGAGGCAACTATCGGTCCCGGCAAGACGTGGGAGGCAAAGGAGCCGGCGCTGTTTCTTGGTGTGATCCCTTCTCCCGACGAAGCGGGTGCATTTCGAGAGGTCCAGCGCATCAGGCCAATGCTGGCCTCTCCGCGTCCATCAGGAAAGATCACGTATGAAGAAGAAAAGGCGGGACCCTCCGCCCCTGAGAACCAGAAGTAGCATGCCCGCCCCCGCGGCGGTCCTGTTGGCGGTGCTGGTGTGGATACTCTACCTCCCGTGTGGTGGTGCGGCGGACTATGTCTACCACACCTCCTTCGAAGAGGGAACGAGCAAGCCCAAAGGATGGATCCCGCCCGGTAAGAAGGACGAATGGGTATGGGAAAAGGTGGGGCACACTGGCAACCGCTGCATCAGCCTTATTGGCTACAACGATGAGGACGGACACGCGGTGTGGCAATCGGACCCTATTCCGGTGGACCCCGGCCGTGTATATCGCTTGACCTTCTGGTACAAGATGGAGCACGAGAAGAAGGCCCGTGGCTGCGGCATGGGGCCCGCTCACGTGCGAATTGCCTTCCCTTTTTCGGCGGACTGGCGTGAGGGGGAGATCTTCTTCTGGACGCCGCCGCACATGAAAAAGACGCGTCTCTCTTTCAGTATCTATCACATCAAGGGCAAGGCCTATCTCGACGACGTGCGCCTCGAAACGATGGGCGTAGCCTATTCGCAGCAGGGCGGCCTGGCCCTCAGCGAACACGAACAGATCGAGAAGGGAACCTACGTCTTCGACTGGCACTTCAATACGAGGACGACCAACATCGTGCCCGTCGTGACGAAAATCGACTGCAACTACATGGACAAGAGAATTCGGTTTGCCTCGGGAGAAGAGGTCGTCTTCAAGTTCGATCTGGGGCAATTTGAGCAGTTGTCTGGCAAAGTAGCCTCCCGCCTCAGTTACTACATCGATGGCGAGGCGATCTGGCTGGCAAGCAAGGACGGCAAGACCTGGATCGAGCTGGGCCGGATGAGCGACAAGAAGAATATCAAGAACCTGGGCAAGAATTATGATTTCACGGTGCCTGCGTCGTTGTATCCGGTCAAGACGTTGTTTCTGAAGCTGGCCTCAACCGGCGCGCTGCAGATTGACCGGGTCCGATATGAGGCGAAGCTCAGCGGATCGCCACCGGACATGAAGGGCAGCACGACATTCTTTAAGGGCCACCTTGTGACCGTGGACAACGGGGCGCTACGACTTCTCTTCGATCAGTCGCTGCCGCGCCTGGTCTCCATCCGCTCCAACGGCCGGCCGATTGGAGACGTGAGGTGCAGGCTTGCCCAGTTCGAAAAGGAAGGCATCGGGTATAAGGGCACAGGGATTGAGTCTTCCTCCGCCACCGGCATCAAGGCCGTCGAGGTGAAAAAGAACACGCCGACGAAGTGCGTGGTGGTGGTAACCGCCGAGCGATCGGCGTCCGAGCCGTGCAAACGGGAGTTCGAGGCGAAGTATGAAATCACGGCCATAGCCGGTCAACGCTGGTTTACGTCAAGGCTGTTGAGCATCAAGAACACCGATACCGTTCCATACACGGTGAAGGGCTACAACTACCTGCTCACGCCTGCGGCGGACCCGGCCAGGCCGGTTGCATTTCCCACGGTGGCCATGTGGCTTTCGAAGGGGCCCACGCTGGGGTGCCTTATGGACCAGACGGAGCCCTTCACGCTGGGACTTCGTAAGGCGGCCGATGGTCCTCATGGCGACGTC
Organism: Planctomycetota bacterium; assembly: GCA_013152475.1. Lineage (GTDB taxonomy): Bacteria > Planctomycetota > Brocadiia > JAADGH01 > JAADGH01 > JAADGH01. The sequence continues at coordinate 2,917 of JAADGH010000243.1, read as the reverse complement.
ACCCGGCGGATCGACACCCGCATCGATCCCGGCATGACGGTGCAGAAGGACGATCCCGCCCTTGCGATCTTTGTGGTTCCGGCGAACGATCTCAAGGCTGCTTACCGGCAAGCCCAGGATGTGCGGAGCGCACTTCGCAAGCCGGTGGGCAGGATCGCGGTGGGTGCGATCACATGCGAAGAGAGCGAGGAGCAGAAATAGCGCCCCTGTATGGAGGTCCTACCGCCCGCACCTTCCGGCTATTTTCTCTTCTGCGTTTTTTTCTTCTTTCCCGCCCGTCGCCTCCGCCGGGTTTCGCGAATGGGAAAGTGGGGGGACTCCGTCCGCTCCGTCTCGAATATCGTTGCGGCCTTCGCCACGACATCCGAGTGCTGATCGGCCACGTTGTGTTCCTCGCCGATGTCCTTCGACAGATCGTACAGCTCGATGGGCGACTTGGGCAGGGGCCGCACCGCCTTCCACTTGCCCATCCGTACGGCCATCGCTGTACCGCGCTCGTGAAACTCCCAATAGAGATAGTTGTGCTGTGTCTGTTCCCTACCGAGTAGCGCGGGGAGCATGGAAATGCCGTCGATCCCGTCCGGCGGCTGGACGCCGGCGATCTCGGCTGCCGTGGGGAGGAAGTCCCAGAAGGCCCACACCTGGTCGCTCACCGTTCCGGGCTTGATCTTCCCCGGCCATCGAACGATCATCGGCACGCGGATTCCTCCCTCATAGAGGTCGCGTTTGATGCCCCGCAGAGGACCGTTGCTGTCGAAGAAGTCCGGCCTTGCGCCGCCTTCCTGATGGGGGCCGTTGTCGCTGGAGAAGAATACGATTGTGTTCTCGCCGATGTCCAGCTCCTTGAGCAGGGCAAGCAATCGTCCGATGTCCCGGTCCATCCGCGTGATCATCGCGGCGTGGCCTTTCTGCGGATTGGGCCAGGGCTTGTCGGCGTACGGTTCGTAGCTCGGTACTTCCATGCCGTCGTGCGTCTCTCGACCGAGCTCGTTGTTGGCGTGCGGGATGGTGTAGGCCAGATAGAGAAAGAAGGGACCGTCCTTGTGACGCCGGACAAAACTCAGCGCCTCGGCGGCGAAGAGATCATGGGAGTACTGCTCCTTTTTGCCGTTGTGGTTCCCTTCCAGGACGAACTTCTTTTCGTTCTTCCAGAGATACTCCGGATAGTAGTTGTGTGCGCGGCACTGGTTCAGGTAGCCGAACCATTCGTCGAAGCCCTGTTTGTTGGGGGTGCCCGTGGTGCCCGGTTCGCCGAGGCCCCACTTGCCGATAATCCCCGTAGCATAGCCGGCCTTTTTCAGTATCTCGGCCACCGTCACATCCTCCGGCCGCAGCGGGATGTGCGCATTCCCGCGCACCAGGCAGTGGCCGGTGTGCTGCCCCGTCATGAGACAGCAGCGCGACGGCGCGCAAACGGTGCTGCCGGCATAGCAATCGGTGAACCGCACCCCTTCCGCGGCCATGCGGTCGAGGTTCGGCGTTTGGATTTGCTTCTGGCCGTAGCACCTCAGGTCGCCATAGCCCAGGTCATCGGCGAGGATGAAGATGATATTCGGGTGGCTTGCCTTCGGTTGAGCATCCTGGCCGGCGGCAGGGCGTGGGAGTGCGGCAGCCGCCGCGGCGCCCACAGCGACCGTTAGAAAACCGCGCCTGTCCAATGGCATTGGGTGGTATCCTCCTTCGTTCGAGTTTGCGTGGCAGGAGACAAGATACCATACCGCCCCGTCTGAGGCAAGGCGCTTGCCTTACCTGGATTGGTTTTGGTATCCTCACGGAGGTGGTTGAGAATCGGACTCCGAAAAAGAAAACAAGATAGGGGTGCGCCATGGCGGAGATCATTCGACCGATGACCGAGACGGACCTGCCGCAGGTGGAGGAGATAGACGGTACGGCCTTCACTGAACTCCTCACTCGACTGCGCAACCAGCCGATCAATCTCCCTTCCCACGAGAAGGAGTATTTCCGATCCTGGATGGAGTGCGACCCCGAGGGATCGCTGGTGCTGGAGGGCGGGGGCGAGATACTCGGCTTCAACTTCTGCCACGCCCGAGGGCGCATGGGGTGGGTGGGGCCCATCGCTGTGCGGCTCGATGCGCAGGGCAAAGGCATCGGGAAGAAACTCATGGTCGCGGGCCTGGATTACTTCGACCGGGTCGGGACCAAGACCGTCGGGCTGGATACCTTCCCGGAGAATCCCGTGTCGGTCAGCCTCTATCTCCGGACCGGGTTTCGTGTGGTGGGTGGGTTGTTCCTGCTGACGATGGGCATCCCGCCGAAGCAGGACCATGCCGTCCGGGTCGCTGAGATTGAGCTGGATGGAGTGGATCGAATTGCGGTACTGGATGAGAAGGCGAGCGGTTTCGACCGCCGCCGTGACTACGCGATGGCCCTTTCCTCCGGCTTGGGTTGTGCGTGCAAAGTAGTCGGTGAGGAGGACAACGTTGTCTTCGGCTTGATTCGGCGCGGCGCGGCGCTGATCGGCAATTTCCACCTCACCGGCGATGGAGACGTAGAGGCGCGCGTGGGTGCCCTGGTGGAGGGGACGCTGGACTTCTTCCGTGCCAAGGGCCTGACGAATGTTGCGGTTCTCTGCCGGGGAAACGACAAACGGCTGCTGGACGCCCTCTTTGGGTTAGGATTTCGCATGAACCCGACGCTGATTACGATGCACCGGGGCGAGAATGCTCCGCCTGCGCCGCTGACTTCACCTTTGGCCATCGAAAAGGGATAATCGTTTGACAAAGTGGGGGGCAAATGGTATTCTGAAGGTAAGGGTCCAGTTCTGGCTTCACTCCGGGGGGTGGAATATGTGCATTCTACCGGATGCCCATCCGCGAAGGGGGATCGTATATCTCTTTGGGCAGCAAGTGGTTAGAATGTGTGATGGCCCGGCTGTCTGCGCAGTTGGGCCTTGTGC
>JAADGH010000246.1 GCA_013152475.1 Planctomycetota bacterium | reverse complement strand
GGATTCATTATGACGAAAGACATTCAGTTTGTGCCGTGAGAACTGGGGCGCGGGACTTCCGAGGCCTGTCACCCAATCCCCATCGGCGCCCGCACGAGGAACACGCTGCGCCCGTCCTCCCAGGCAAAGTGGAGCTCGCCGCGTTCTTCGTCCACGTAGCCGTCGGGATAGTTCAGGCTGGCCTTGGGGTTGGGGTCTTTGACGAGATCGGCCCTGACCTTCCACGTCTCCATGTCGTCGTCGCTGACCCAGAGGGATAACGGATTCCGTCCCGCCATGATGGCGCCATCGGAGTTGACGGGATTGTGGATCAAGAAGATGCGGCCGTCCTGCGACTTCAAAAGTTTCACTTTTGCGGATGGGTTGGGAATGTCGGTCTGGACCGCTTCCGACCATGTTTCCCCGCCGTCCTCCGAATCGCTCCGCCACAGCCATCCGTCGCGCTGGGAACGGATGAGCATCACGATCCGTCCGTCGGACAGCTCCACGACCTTCGGCTCGATGAGCCACCCGTGCTTGCCGCCACGGATGGTGCCCCGGAGCCGGAACGTATTCCCGCCATCGTCGGATAGAATCGAGCCGCAGACGTAGCGATGATTCCGGTCCGCCCAAGCGTTCCCTGCCTTCTGCGACAGCATGGAATCGGCGCCGTAGGGAAGCTGCACCTGTTTGACGGGTTGCCCGGCGACGATGCACTCCGCCGGCGGCCGGCCCACGCTCGGCTCGGCCCATTCGTCTCCGATGAGTTCCGCCCAGCTCACCGGGATGATCCATCGTCCGCTCGAATGAACAATGCCCTGGTTGACCCAGACGTTTTCGATGCCGCCGGGGATGGAGTGGGGTCCGTTCCAGGTCGTCCCTCCGTCCAGACTGACGGCGCGGTAGCTGTGGAGGTGGCACATCCACGACCCGTGGGGGTAGGTCTGGAGAAAGGCATGGACCTCGTTCTCATTCGGGATGAACAACTCCGTCGTGAACAGCCCGCGTGTGGGGTGCTGGAACAGGACCTCAGGCTTCGACCACGTCTCACCGTCGTTCTCGCTCCGCGTGATCATGGTGAAGTTGCCGGTGGTCGGTTCGGTAAAGCCGCCGGTGGTCCACGTGCAGATCAGACGGCCTGGAGCCACGCGCCGGAGCACGCCCTCACGGGTCCAGGTGCGAATGCCCGTGTCGGCCCAGGGGTAGCCATCGGGCCCCGGCCAGATTTCCTTGTTCGTGATGGCAGGGTGGAACGTGCGCGCGGTCTCGGCCATGTTCGGTTCCTCCTCTGGTTAAGTGGGCCACCAGTATATGCCGCCGAGCCAAGCGACTCAATCGGGAAGTGGGTGATTTGGAAAACTTTTGACTGGAATGAAAAGATGGGGTATGATGAATAGTTTGCAGGCAATTTACGCACGCAGAACCTTGTTGAGCGAGACTCGATACTCTTCGTCGCAGGATGGAACATGAGGATTTGTGTGGTTGGTGTTGGGTACGTCGGCCTGGTAACCGGCACGTGTTTCGCTGACCTGGGGCACGACGTGATCTGCGTGGACAACGACCAGGAAAAGATTGATGGTCTGAACGCAACTCCAAGGCATGTGCCGATTTATGAACCGGGACTATCGGAGCTGGTGGACAGAAACGTGAAGGTGGGGCGGCTCCAGTTCACCACCGATCTGGCCCAGGGCGTGGAGCAGTCGCTCGTCAACTTCATCACCGTCGGCACGCCGACGGGTGAGGACGGCCGCCCGGACACGAGCGCCGTGTTTGCCGTGGCGCGTGGGATCGGACAGGTGATGAACGACTACAAGATCATTGTCACCAAGAGCACCGTTCCCGTGGGGACGACGGAGAAGGTTCGCGATACCATTGCCGGAGAGACGAAGACCGAGTTCGATGTCGTGTCGAACCCCGAGTTTCTAAAAGAGGGGACGGCGATCGAGGATTTCAGTCGTCCGGACCGGATCATCATCGGTGCGGACGACGTTCGCGTGGAGCACCTGATGCGCGAGCTCTATGCGCCGCTTGTCCGAACGGGCAATCCCATTATCGTCATGGACATCCGCAGCGCGGAGATGACAAAGTACGCGTCCAATGCCATGCTGGCCACGCGCATCTCGTTCATGAACGAGATTGCGAATCTCTGCTCCCGGCTGGGGGCGGATGTGGACCACGTGCGGCGAGGGGTAGGGTCCGACTCCCGCATCGGCGGAGCGTTTCTCTTCTCCGGCGTGGGTTTTGGCGGGTCGTGTTTCCCCAAGGACGTCCGCGCCATCGTCGCCATGGGCGAGGAGGCGGGTGAAAAGACCCCGATCGCATGCGCCGTGACGGAGGTGAACGGGAACCAGCCGGAGCGGATCATCGGCAAGATATTGAGCCATTTCGATGGGGATGTAAAAGGCAAGACCTTTGCCGTCTGGGGCCTGGCGTTCAAGCCGAAGACCGACGATGTGCGCGAGGCCCCGGCGCTGAAAATCATCCGTCGGCTATGGGAGCTGGGCGCCGCAGTCCGCGCCTTCGATCCGGAGGCCGAGGAGACCGCGAAAAAGGCGCTTGGGTCGGACCTGGTGGTGGCCCGAAGCGGTTACGACGCGCTCGACGGAGCGGAGGCGCTGGTGCTTGTGACCGAATGGAACGAGTTTCGCCAGCCGGACTTCGCGCGGATGAAGCAGCTCCTGAAGCAGCCCGTGATCTTCGACGGCAGGAACGTGTACGACAGAGAGAAAATGTCGGAAGAGGGGTTTACCTATTACAGCATTGGCCGGCCCGTGGAGAGACTGGAATGACGGACACCGCGACGAAAGACGAGGACCTGAAGGCGGTCGACGAGATCGCCAAGGGACGCAAAAAAATCAAGGACGAGATCGCGAAGGTGATCGTCGGGCAGGAGGAGGTGGTCGACCGCCTGTTGATCGCATTGTTTTGCCGGGGCCATTGCCTGTTTGTCGGCGTGCCGGGCCTGGCCAAGACGCTGCTGGTCAGCACGCTGGCCGACGTGCTGAACCTGAACTTCAACCGGATCCAGTTCACGCCCGACCTCATGCCCGCCGACATCACCGGCACGGACGTGCTGGAGGAGGACCGCACCACCGGCAAGCGGCAGTTCCGCTTCATCAAGGGTCCGATCTTCGCCAACATCCTCCTCGCCGACGAGATCAACCGCACGCCCCCGAAAACCCAAGCCGCCCTCCTGCAGGCGATGCAGGAGTACAAGGTATCGGCCGGGGGGACGACATACCACCTCGACCTGCCGTTTCTCGTCTTCGCCACGCAAAATCCCATTGAGCAGGAAGGAACCTACCCGCTCCCCGAGGCGCAGTTGGACCGCTTCATGTTCGAGATCGACGTGGACTACCCGGACGAAGACGAGGAGGTCCAGATCGTCAAGACGACGACCTCCGCATTCACGGTGGAGACGGAGAAGGTGCTGGGGCCGGAGCGGATCATCGAGCTGCAGTCCCTCGTGCGGCGGGTGCCGGCGGCCGACCATGTGACACGGTACGCCGTCCGACTGGTCCGGGCCTCACGACACCGCAAAGACGATGCGCCGGACTTCGTGCAAAAATGGGTGAACTGGGGGGCAGGGCCGCGCGCCTCGCAATACCTGATCCTCGGCGGCAAGGCCCGGGCCGTACTGGATGGGCGGTACGCCGTGTCCTGCGAGGACATTCGCGCCGTCGCCCATCCGGTGCTCAAGCATCGGATCATTGTAAACTTCCATGCCGAAGCGGAAGGCATCGACTCGACGCAGATCATCGACCGGCTGCTGGAGACCGTAAAGGAATCGGACTGACAGATGAGCATGGACACCCTCGATCCTGTTGTGCTGGCGCGGATCTCCAACCTGATGCTCCGCGCCCGCTATGTGGTCGAGGGCGTGCTGTCCGGTCTTCATCGCAGCCCCCATCGCGGATCAAGCGTCGAGTTCGTCGAGCACAAGGAATACTCCCCCGGCGACGAGCTGAAGCACGTGGACTGGAAGGTGCTCGGCCGGTCGGACAAGTATTACGTCAAGCAGTTCGAGGATGAGACGAACCTCAAGGCCCATGTGCTGCTCGATACCAGCGGGTCCATGGGGTACGCGTCGGGAGAAGTAAGCAAGCTGGAGTACGCCCGGACGCTCGCCGCATCGCTCGCCTACCTCATGCTGAACCAGCAGGACGGCGTGGGGCTGGTCACGTTCTCGGACAGCGCGCTCCGGTACATCCCTCCGCGTTCCAAATCGTCGCACCTGCAGGCGCTGGTCGAGGTGCTCCAGGAGGTGCGCGCCGAGGGCGAGACGTTGCTTTCGGCTGTTCTGTCGGAGCTGGCGGAGAAGATGAGGAGGCGGGGGCTGTTGATCGTGATCTCCGATCTCTTCGATTCGCCGGAGGCGGTGTTGAGCTCGCTGAAGCAGTTTCGGCATCGCAAGCATGAGGTGATTGTCTTTCACCTTCTCGACCCGGCGGAGATCGAGTTCCCCTTCGATGGGTTGACGCTCTTTCAGTCCATAGAGGATGCGCGGCGGGTGGTTACCGACCCGTCCCGCATCCGAGAGAGTTACCGGGAGGAGGTGCAGGCGTTCATCCGGACGTACCGCCGGGAGTGCCTGTCCCATCAGATCGACTACAACCTGGTGAGCACGGCTCAGCCCCTGGATCAAGTCCTGGCGGAGTACCTGGCCGCCCGAGAGAGATTGCCATGGGAAGCCTATCCTTCCTCAACCCATTCTTCCTGATCGCCCTGCCTGCCGTCGGGATCCCCGTCCTTATCCATCTTTTCAACCGGCGGCGGCCGAGGGTCATGGACTTTGCGGCCATCGACTTCCTCCTGCGGAGCCACAAGCGGACGGTCTCGCTGTGGCGGCTTCGGCAGATCCTCCTGCTGCTCGTGCGTGTCGGCGCCGTGGCCATGCTGGTGCTTGCCTTTGCTCGACCGTATTTCACCGCCTTCGCCACCAGTCGCGGCCCGGTGAACCTGGCCGTGATTGTGGACGATTCATACAGCATGCAATACCGCGGCGGGACAAGGTCCTGTTTTGACCGCGCTGCGTCCGCCGCCGGGGAGCTCCTCCAGTCGCTGCACGGGGACGACAACGCAGCCTTGATCATCGGCGATATGCGCAAAGGGCTCACGTCAAACATCAACGACCTCGTGGAGGATCTGCAATCCGCGCGGTGCTCCTACGGCACAACCGATGTGGCGGCGTGGCTCGGCGCGGCGCTGGACATCCTCAGCGGGTCAAAGTTGGCGAACAAGCACATCACGCTCTTCACCGACATGGCCGCGCACGGCTGGGACGCAGACCGTTTCGCCGCCATACGCGAGCGCCTGGCCGAGGCGGAATGCACCGTGTCCGTCGTGGACATGGGTGCGGAACAGCCGATGAACGCTGCGATCACGGACATCCGTGTTGTCTATGCCAAAGGGCAGGAACAGGGCAATGCCGAGGTGATAGCGGCCCTCGCCAACTTCGGCGATCGAGAGGCGAAGGGGCTTCGCTGCGAGCTGTTCATCGATGGGAAGAGCGCGGCCGTCGGGTTTGCGGACGTTCCTGCCGGGGCGTCAATCGAGAAGACCTTCGCCTGCAAGGCCGTTTCCGGGAAGGCGCTTAAAGCCCATGTCGAGATCGGCGCCGACCCTCTTTCGACCGACAATGCCCGGTGGTTTATCCTGGAGATTCCTCCCGAACTCTCGGCGCTCCTCGTGGACGGGAGCCCGGGGACGCACATGATCGACGCGGAGACGTTTTACCTGGAGCGCGCGCTGCGGCCCACCGACGAGGCAACCGTTCGGATCGTTCCGGTGGTGGTGACGCCGGAGGAGATGAAGACGGAAAAGCTCGGGAACTATGACGTCATCTTTCTCTGCAATGTGCCGTTTCTGGACCCATCGGAGTGCGCCCGGCTCTATCGCTTCCTCCGCAACGGCGGCGGCCTGTTCGTCTCGCTGGGGGACATGGTGCAGGAGGACCAATACAACTCCGGCATGAGAATGCTCTTGCCCCGGGGACTGTGGGACCTCAAAACGTTTGGCGGCGGGGTGCGCATGGGCAAGATCGATGCATCCCATCCCGTGTTCTCGGTGTTCCAGGAGCCGGACCTCGAAAACCTGCAAACGGCGGTGTTCCACAAACTGTTCCTCCTGAAGCCCGATACCGAAACGGGCACACAGGTCGTGATGGCGCTGCAGAACGGCGTGCCGCTGCTCCTTGAGGCGCGGCGTCCCCCGGGCCGGATCATGCTGTTCACTTCCACCATCGATCGCGCCTGGAACAACCTGCCCATCCTGCCGACCTTCCTCCCCCTGATACACCGGATCACCAAGCACCTGGCGGGGGTGTCCGATGCCCGGCCCAAGACCGTGCGTCTGGTCGGCGAGCCACAGCGGCTGTTCTATCAGGACGCGGACGTGCTGTTCGAGGTGGTCGATCCCCGTGGGGTCCGGAGAAAACTCGGCCCGGCGAAGGCCGTGACCTACAGAGAGACGACCGTTCCCGGGACCTATGATGTGACCCCCGGACGGCCCTTCGCCGTCAACGTCGATACGCGGCGCGAGTCCGACCTCGGAAAAATTCCGGCGGAGCAGGCAAACGCCCTCCTGGGAAAGGGAGCTTCGATTGCCACCGCCGACCGAAGCCGGGGCCGCTTGGCGCAGATGGGTGTTCGGACCCCCATCTGGGGCCAACTCCTGGCGGCGGTTCTGTTCCTGGTCCTTGTCGAAAGCATGCTGGCCAGGAGGGCATGAATGCGTCAAACAGTGGGTTTGATCCTTGCGATTACCATGGCCGGGCTGCTCCATGCGCCCCAGGCGCGGGGCATGGGTGACAAGACAAAATTTGTCCTGGCCCAGCTTCGCTATCGCGGGGGCAACTGGAACCCCCGGCCCACCGCGCCGCGCCGACTGATCTGGGAGGTGATCAAACGAACCAGCGTCGACGCCGAGCTGGAGCCGGTTTCTCTCGCGCCCCGCGCTCCGGAGTTGTTTCATTACCCGCTCCTCTATATGGCGGGAGACGAGGCCTTCGAGCCATTTTCGAAGGAGGAAGTCCAGACGCTCCGCGAGTACCTCCGCTTCGGCGGCACACTGATCATCGACAACGCCATCGGCCGCCCCGGCGGGCCCTTCGAGGCGTGTGTTCAACGCGAATTGAAGCGCGTCTTCCCCGACTTGCCCCTGGAGCCCCTGCCCTTCGATCACACCGTCTTCCAGACGTTCTACCTGATGCGCGAGGTCCCCGGGCGGACCCTTGGCAGCGCCCAGCTTCTGGGGATCACCCAAGAGGATCGGACCCTGGTGATCTACTGCGGCAATGACTTGGGCGGCGCCTGGGCGAAGGACAGCATCGGCAACTGGGAGTTTGACGTCGTCCCCGGCGGCGAGCGCCAGCGCGAGCTGGCCTTCCGGATGGGGGTCAACTTGGTCATGTACGCGCTCTGCTGCAACTACAAACGCGACCAGGTCCACATCCCCTTCATCCTCGGAAGGAGGCGCAGGAGGTGACTTGGCTGGCGAAATGGATCGGCGCGGACCCGCTCAGCGACTCCTCCATCGTGGTTGCGCCGGGCTATCCCGGCTGGCTGAAGGCGGCGGTCATTGCGGCGTGCGCCGCGGCGGTGGTTCTGGCGTGGCTGAGTATGGATCGGTTGTCCTCGATCCGACGGCGAATCGTTCTTTTCATCCTTCGTGTGCTCGCCATTCTGCTTATCGGGTGTGTCGTGCTTCAGCCTGAGCTCGAGCTGCGGCGGTCCGTTCGACTGCGGAACACGGTGGCCGTCCTGGTCGACACGTCAGCCAGTATGGGAATCCGGCCTCAGCGGGGCGAGGCGTCCCGGGCCGAGGTCGTGCAGAGATTCTTCCAGCGCAATGCCGACTATTTCAGCGCGCTGGAGAAGCGGATGGATGTCAAGTATTTCTCCCTCTCAGAGAAGGCCAGTCCGGTCGAGCGAAGGGCGCTGGAGGCGGGCCTGCCGCCGGAGGGCCGAAGGAGCAATCTCGTCGGAGGGGTTCGACAGACGGTGGAATCGCTACGCGGCGAGCGGCTCAGGGCGGTGTTCCTGATCACCGACGGCGTGGACACCGAAGGAGGGCGAGCGGAGTATCTGCGCGGCATCGGCGCGCCGGTGCATGTCTTCTTCCCGCGGGAGACGGGATTCAGGGATGTGGACATCGCCGAGGTCCGCCGCGACGAGTTTGCTTTCATCCGAACGCCATGGAGGGCCGCGGCGGTGATCCGGGTTCGGGGATATGGCGCGAAGGAAATCCCTGTAACGCTCAAGCAAGGCGACCGGATCATCATGTCAAGGGCAATTCCAACGAACCCCGGACAGGAGAACTATCTCGTCAATATCGACCTGATTCCGAACCGCACGGGCAGGTTTTTCTACACCCTGTCCGTCCCCCGATATGCCGACGAGACCATCCACCGCAATAATGAATTTTCCTTTCGCCTGAATGTCGTGCGCGACAAGATTCGCGTCCTGCAGGTCTGCGGCATGCCGACCTGGGACACACACTTCCTCCGGCGGGCCCTGAAGCTCGACCCGAACGTGGACCTCGTCTCGCTGTTCATCCTCCGCACCCCGGCCGACCTGAACATCGTTCCCACCCGGGAGATGAGCCTGATCCCCTTTCCCGTCAATGCGTTTCTGCGGGATGATCTGTTGAGCATTGATGTGGTCATCTTCCAAAACTTCGCCTACGGGCCGTACGGCGTCGCTCCGTACCTGCCCTACATTCGCGAATACGTAAAGAAGGAGCGGGGCGCTTTCGTGATGGTCGGCGGCGACCTCTCCTTCGCCGAGGGGCACTACTTCGCCACGCCGATCGAGGACATCCTGCCTACCGATGTGCCGGCGCCGGGGAACACCGTGGACCTCGCGGCATTCCAGGCCCGGCTCACGCCCGAAGGCAAGCGGCACCCGATTACGACGCTGGAACCGGACGACCAGCGAAACCAGGCCGTATGGCGGAAGCTCCCCGCGCTCGACGGCTGCAACAAGCTCGGGCCCGTCAAGCCCGGCGCGGTGGTCTTGGCCGACCACCCGAAGACCGGCAGGCCCATCATCGCAGTGACGGAAATGGGCAACGGGCGCACCATGGCCGTTGCCGCGGACACGCTTTGGTACTGGAATTTTCTCTCGGTGGCCGCGGGGCAAGGCAACCGGCACTACCTGGCCTTCTGGAAGAACGCCATCCGCTGGCTGATCCAGGATCCGTCCTTCGACCTGGTTCGCATCGAGGCCGAGCCGGACATCTGCCTCCTTGGCGGAAAGGTCGCGGTGAAGACAACGGTCGTCGATCACACCTACAAGCCTGTCTCCGGCGCGAGGATCGAATACGTCCTTACCCGGGCCGACGAGACGAAGCCGATTCAGAAGGGCGACGCCACGACGAACGATCGAGGCGAGTGGATCTTCCATCCGCCGAGCGAGAAGGTGGGCCTCTTTACATTGCATGTAACCGCCTCGAACGAGGACCGGAAGTTTGGCAGGGCGGAGACCTCGTTTCTGATCAAAGCCGACGATACCGAATACATCGATCCCGCCGTGAACACAGAGTTCGCGTCGGAGGCGGCGGGTGTGACCGGCGGGCGTCATTACAACCTGGCGGGAGACCGGTTCCGGAAGGATCTCGTTGTCGACGACCCCAAGGTGATTCGACTTCTCGACCGGAGGAGCTACCCGCTCTGGAACACCTGGGCCATGCTGACCGCCGTGCTGCTCCTGCTCTCGATGGAATGGACGCTGCGCCGGAGGATGGGGCTAAGCTAACGGCGTTTGATGTGCTGAAGGTGAAATAGCCGCCGGTCACGAACGGGTGGAATTGATTTCTGTGCGCTGCTTGTGGTAGACTCAATTGGGATCACATGCCCCGCTGGACAGGAGACGTATTCACGTGACGAAACAAGAAAACGAAATTTCCCCCGCAGCAAAGAAGCTGTTCAAACTCGCCAAGTCGAGGAACTACGACGAGCTGGAGTCCGCCTGGCTGGAGACTGTCCAGGCCGACCCGAGGTGTGTCGACGACGTGCTTCCCACCCTCGACCTGCTTGTCCGTCGGGAGGATACGGAGTTGGCGGAATCGCTCCTCTCCTACCTCCTGATTGAACAGGCGGACCAGCTCGACGTGAAAGAGACCGTGGCAACGATAGCGAAGGCGGCGTCCCTGCTCCCCCGGAGCGAAAGCCTCCGGTCGGAGGCGGTGGAGCTTTACCGGAGGGCGTTCGCGTCGTTTCCTTTCATTGAGGCGATAATGCAGGCCACGCTTGGGGACGACGATGCACCCCTCCCCGACGCCATTGCGCGCACGGAGAAGCTGCTCACGCTGGCGAGAGGGACCTATGTCCTGGATGGGAAAAACCCTGGGCGGGTTCAGGACTTCGACAAGGAGAAAAAGGCACTCGTCGTCGAATTCCCCAAAGGCGAAAAAATGTTCGATGTGTCCTCTGTCAAAGGACTTACTATACTCGACCCGAACGACTTCCGGGCGCTCGCCGCCTTCGATCGGGGGCGCCTGCAGCAGTTTGCCTCCGAGGACCCCGGCGAGCTGGTGGTGGGGGTTATGCGCGCCTTCGGCCGGGAGCTCAGCTACCGGGATATCCGGGAACGGATGAAGGACGTGCTCGATACGCCGTGGAGCAAGTGGTGGTCGGAGTCAAAGCTGAAGATCAAACGCTCGCCGTGGCTCGATGTCTCGGAGGGCACGCAGCCCAAGTTCGTCCTTCGCCGGGAGCCGGTCGCCCTGGAGGAACGCGTCCGGGAGGATTTCGATTCGGCGAAATCGTTCGAAAAAAAGCTGACGATCGTTCTCGACTACCTCGACGAGATCAAGGGCGAAGACGCTGACCTTCTTCGATACTTCACCGGGCAGATTGTGTCGCTGGCGCAGGATGCCGCGGACGCCAGGCCGCATGCCGCCGTTGCGACGCTCGCCCTCATCGACCGCTTGCGGCAGGAGCTTCCGGACATTCAGGTGGAGACGCTGGGCTCACTGGAGGGGGCCCTGGCGGCCGTTGGCGATCCGGCCGACATCCTTCGGTTCACACTGAATGACAACTTGGCGGCCCGTATCCTGGAGTTCATCCGCGCCTCCCAGCCGGAGCGGTGGCATGATCTCTATGCGAGAATCCTTCCCGGCGCCTCCGTCAAAGCCTGTGAACGGATCGTGTCGCAGCTTCTTGAGTCCGGCCGTGAAGATGCGGTAAAGACGGCTGTCTCCCGTGTCGTGGCGGAGCCGGATCGGAACCCCCTGGCGCTGATCTGGCTCTGGAAGGCGATCTGTGCGGAAGAGCACCCGGATGTGCTCCAGCACATCGACCGCGTGGCCGTGCTGCTGAGCCTGCTGCGGCTGGCGCACGATGCGAAGCGCAAGGGGTCGTCGCGGGACGATGTGCCCGACGAGTATGTGCTCAGCGAGATTCGGAGCGCCATCTCCGCGAAAAACTACGCCGTGGCCAGGCGCATCGTGCTGGAAAGCGGCGGCCATCGCGCGAAGGAAATCCGGGATGTGACCGAGCGCAACCTTGGCCTGGGCGAGCACGCCAAGTCGGAAATCCTTCACGCCCTCCACGAGGTCCATGGGGAGCAGTTCGCGGAGACCGTTGCCCCGTGGGAGGAGGACGCCATCTACTCCACACAGCAGGGCCTCAAGAAACGGCGCGGGGAACATGCCCACCTGGTGAATGTCGAGCTGGCCCAGGCGGAGAAGGACATCGGCAAGGCGGCCTCTTTCGGCGACCTGAGCGAGAACGCCGAATACACCGCTGCCATCGAACATCGGGAGCGCTTGGCCCGAAAGGCCGGGATGATGATGGAGGAACTGTCGAAGGCGCGGCCGATCACGCAGAATATGGTGCATACCGACAGCGTGACCGTCGGCACGCAGGTGAAGGCGCGGAACCTGAACACCGGCGCGGAGGAATCGTTTGTGTTCCTGGGACCGTGGGACGCCGATGCGGAGAAGGGAATCTACTCCTACCTCGCGCCGCTGAGCCTGGCCTTCATGGGCAAGAAGGTCGGCGACACGGTGACGTTCGGCGTGGAAGGCAACGAGCGGAAGTGGGAGATTCTCGAGATCGCCAGCGCCATATGAGCGAATCAGATCGGGAGAAGAGCGATGTCGTACGGCAAAAAACTGAGCGACGGACTATGCGGACCTGCGCTTGCTCTCCAGGCGCGGCAACTGTTGGGCGCAATCTGTGTGCTCGGCGGCGCAGACTGTCCCCTGATCGAGAAGGAGCAGGCCAAGGAGTTCCTTGCCCGGATCAAGGCCGATCCGACCGCGGCCATCCGCCTGGAGTCCGACGCCGATACGATCCCGCACTACACGACCTTGAGCGATAAGGACTACGCGGCCCTGAACAAGAAAGCCGTGTTTAACCGGAAGCGAGACCTGGACATCCTGCAGCGCCTCGGGCTCGCCCCCGGCGACACGCGCCGGTCGCGGTACCTGATTGAGCTGCTCTTCAAGGCAATCGAGACGCCCGACGGTATCTGCGCCTACGACACGCCCGGCTGGGAGGGCTGCCCCCAGGTGCGGAGTGGGGCGTACGAGGGTGTGCGGGAGAAGGGATGGAAGGCGGTCGTCTACGACCGACCGGAAGAGGAGAAGGCGGACTACCGGAGGCGGAGCGTCGAGCGCATCGAGAAGGACGGCCGTCTGTTCATCCGCCCGCACCACCTGATGTGCCTCAGCTGCTGGCTCGGCGGCAGCGGGGGGGAGGGACTGCGGGGGAACGACACACTGGCTGAGATCTATCAGCGAGTGAAGAAAGACCCGGATGTACAGATCACCTTCGTCGAGGGCTGCTGCGAGGCGTGCGGGTGCTGCGATGGCTTCCACCCGGAGACATCGCGTTGCGTCCACGCCTGCGGTCTGATTCGCGATTACAAAAAAGACCTGGACGTTTTCCAGAAGCTCGGCCTCATGCCGGGGGCCACACTGACGGCACGGGAGGCGTTCAAACTGCTGTA
>JAADGH010000226.1 GCA_013152475.1 Planctomycetota bacterium | reverse complement strand
ATCATGCGGAGCTGAAGCGACTCTTCGGCGGCCGCCTCACGTTCCACGGCTCCATCTCCATCCAGCGCACCCTTCCCTTCGGCACGCCGGAAGACATTCGCGATGAGGTAAAAGAACGCGCCGCCACCCTCGCCCCCCGCGGCGGTTTCATCTTCTGCACCGCCCACAACATCCAATCCGACACACCGATCGAGAACGTAATCGCCCTCTTCGAGGCATACCAGGAATTTGGGCGCTATTGAACGAACGCCTCCGCCTCCTCCCTTGTCGGCAGAGCAGGAATGGCGCCGACCTTGGTGCAGGTGAGCGCGCCGACGGCGTTGGCGAAGCGAAGGATGGATTCAATCTTGTCATTCGGAATGGTGTCGAGTGATTGGCCGGCGTCGAGCTCGTCGAGCAGTCGGACGAGGAGGGCGGCGGTGAACCCATCACCCGCTCCGATTGTCTCAGCGACCTCCACCTGATAGGGCTCAATCTGCCCGGAACCGCTGGCCGTCTTGTAGGTGCAGCCCTTCTCGCCCATGGAGATGATGACAAGCTTCGGCCCGGCGGCTAAGACCTTGTCGCAGCCTTTGTCGAAATCCTCCGTGCCGGTGACGACCTCCCATTCCTCGTCGCTAATCTTCACCACGTCGCAATATTCGAAGACCGATGGCATCCGCTCGCGGGCTTCCTGCTCGGACGGCCAGAGGGAGGGGCGGTAGTTTGGGTCGTAGGAGATTAGCAGGCCGGCGTCTTTTGCCACATTCACCGCATGGAGCGTGGCCTCGCGGGGGGACTCATCGATCAGGCTGATGGAGCCGAAGTGGAATGCCTTGGCCGACCTGATGTAGTCATCGTCGAAATCGCTCGGCGACAGCGTCATGTCCGCGCCGGGGTTGCGGTAAAAGAAAAGGTCCTTGCTGCCATCGCTCAGGACGGCGATGAGAGCAAGGGCCGTCCGCGCTTCTTTCGAATAGGACATGTTCGAGATGTCCACGCCGGCCGACTGCACCACATCGGCAAGGTAATGGCCGAAAGGATCATCGCCGACCTTGCCGATAAAGCCGGCAGTGCGTCCGAGCCGCACGACGCCAACCGCCACATTGGCGGGAGCGCCGCCGGGGGCCTTGGTGAAGCCGGGAGCGTCCTTGAGGGAGACGTCTTCCTTCGTAGAAACGAAATCGATGATGAGTTCGCCAAGTGTAATCACATCCGGCATGTTATGTCCCTCTTCTTCTCTGTGTTCTCTGTGCCCTCTGTGGTGGGTCAGACACTGTCCACCCAAATCGGAGACGACCACGCATACTGCCCGTTGAGCTGGCTCACGCGGATGTAGTAGAAGTTGCGGCCGCGCTTCAGCTTGTCATCGGTGAAGCGGTGAATCCCTTCTCGGGGATCGCCTGGTGCATCTTGATCTTGTACGAGTTGTGGAACAGCACGTCCTCCGGGTTCTCGATCTGATCCGGAGTGAGGCCGAACTGCTTTTTCACATTCGCGATGACTTGCTTGCGCATCGTCAGCAACCGCGACTTCTCCATCAGTTCCTTCAGCGTGAAGGTCTCGGCGATCTCATCGCAGGTGAACTTCACCTTCGAGTCAAGCTTCCCTTCGATCTCGATGATGACCGACTGCCGAAGGAACGGGCTGTTGCCGCCGGCGCGTGGGGCTGTGATCACTCGATACGTGCACTTCGTGCCTGTCACGCGCTTGATCTTCTGGCCGGTTCGCGCGAAGCATCCCTCGGCTGAAACAATCTTCGCGCCTGTGCCGGCCTGTACTGTTACGTCCCACACCTTCTGGGATACCTTGAACCCATAGTGCGCCGACGGCCCCCAGCCGTGCTCGATCTGGATTTTTACGCGAACCTTTCCCTTTTTCGGGATGTCCCAACTGCCCTGATGGCAGTGGGTTGCGACGACGCGGTTGTTCTTGATGAGCTCGATCCGGTCGATGGCCTGTGTGCCGGTGACATCAGCGCGTATGCGCACCGGGCCTTTAGACCTGAACACATCGCCCATGAAGTGGTTGTTGGCCCAGAGGGCTAACTGGATGCGATCGCCTGTCACTCCATAAACCCGGCGGGCAAGGAAGGCTTCCCATATCGCCTCTCGCGTCAGATCTTTGGCATAGCAGGCCATGAGACCCGTGCCGTGTTTGCCGGCGAAGCCGCCGCCGTTGTCGCCGGAGGCCATGATGCCGACGCGACATCCCTTGGCCAGGCCGTCCTGCACGGTGTTGCCGGTGACGCGCGGTCCCATGGAGGGATTGGTGTCGAGCTTCAGCGGTGTGTTGCATCCTTCGGATGAGCCATGGCCGGAGAGGACCTCGGCGAAGGGGGAGATGTCTTCGTCGTAGTGATCCCAGTCCTTGCTGCGTTGCCCGGGTGCATAGCCGCTGTGGTGGGGGATGGCGATGCCGTTTAGTTTTCGCAGGTTCTCATAGAGTTCGTCGATGGTCATGGAGAGGTCGAGCGGCGGGTCGTCGTCGGGGTAGAAGACATTGTGATCGCCCCAGCGCGTCCGGTCGCCGGTCCACTCGTATCCGGCGAAGGTGACGAACTTGCCGGGCTTGTGGTGCTTTTTCACCAGCTTGCATATCTTTTCCCACTCCGGTTGATACTCATCCCGCCAGCCGACGCTTTCTACCTTCAGCCCTTCCTTCGTGTTGTAGTAGTCGGCGGGATAATAGACGATGGGATAGAAGTCGAGATATTCCCTGGCATCCCGGAAGCTCTGCTCCAGAAACTCATCCCAGTCGCCCTTGCACCACTGCGGCTTAAACTGCGTGTGCATGTCGCCCCAGTAGAGGTTGAATTCCTTCGTCGCCCTTTTCGTTTTCATGTATCATCGCTCCTGAGTTTTATGCGCACAGCTTGTCTCACGCTTTTCGCCCTCGTCATCGCGATTTTCTCTATCGGCTTCTTACCGCGTTTTTCAGCATGAGGAGACCAATAAGCAATCCCACGGCCCCCGCGGCAAAGGCCAACCCGTAGATTCTCTCCCATTGCGTATCCAGAATTGCATAGGACGGGTCGTCGGGATTGTAGTGGGCCGTGACCTCTTTGCCGACAGGATACTTGCGCACCTGTCCGTAGGCGCGGGATGAATTGCTCGAACCGTACTGCGCCGACGTCACACGATCCGACGTGTATGTCCTGCCTTCGACCGAGTAGCGGTACGTGATTTCCGCGATCGTAGTGGATGACCCCCCGCCGCTCCTCGGCCTCTGCACACGAACCTTGGAGCTGGTAATGACGGCCTTTGCGGTCGGCCAGCTCTCTCTGTTCGATGCGTCAAGCACGGTCTTCACCCCGTAGCCAATCCCTGCAACCCCGGCAAGGACAAACAGGATCCCGAAGATTACGGTGCTGACGTTTCCGCCTCTTCCCTCAGATTGTTCTGCCAAGTTGGGTCTCCTTCTCGTTCATCTTTGTTGTATCCGTTCTCCAACACGTGCGATGCTCAAAATACCATCGGCTTCCCGATGTCCTTCCGGAATTTCTCGGCGAGGTCGAGCGG
>JAADGH010000063.1 GCA_013152475.1 Planctomycetota bacterium | reverse complement strand
AAGACCGTCACGGCGACTGTCCGGGGTGAGGCGTTTTCGAGCCACTATCGGATAGCGAAGAACGATGCCTTCGACTGGCTAAACGTCACGCCAGCAACCGGCATCTTGGAATCGGGCAAGACACTGACATTCACTGTGACGCTTCTCCCCGATAAAATGACCAAGAGAACGCTCTACAAGGGAGCTTTTCTCATCCGGCTGGACAACGGCACCTCCCGGCCGGTCATGGTGTATGCGAAGACCGATGTGGTTCCCGCAACCAAGCCGGCGCGGGAAGGTGTTTGGGTAACCTACGCCGAGGCAGAAGCACCTGCCGGCGGCAAAGTCTACGACACGATTGCCGATCCCGGCGCGTCGAACGGGAAGTGTATCCTCTTGTCCGGCCCCGCCAAGAAGAGCCCTGCCGAATATCGGTTCAGCGTGCCGAAAACGGGCAAGTATTTCGTCCTTCTGCGCGTCAAATCGGATGAACCGGTCGGCCAGCACGATTCCGTCTTTTTCGGCATGGATGACGGACCCTTGGACAGAGCACAGTTGCGGAGCGCCACATCGTGGGTCTGGTCGATGGCCGCCCACAACAGGAAAATGTCGCTGACCTGTCTACAGGCATTCGAACTAACTGCGGGAGAGCATGTCCTGAAGCTCGCACCGCGGGAACCCATCTATGTCGATCTGGTGGCCATCACAGACAATCCAGGATTGTTTGAGTAGCAAGCCTACAAGGATGCGGCGCTGCCGGGGAATTCGGTGACAGTATATTCAATTGTGCTTTTCATCAGGATATGTGTCGCAGGACATACTCCCGGTTCTTCTTCATGCCGATGGCGGCGTCGGGCAGTTTGTCCGGGTGCCATTTTTTTTCGTACTCGTCGGACAGGTAGCCGTCGTAGCCCTTCACCCTGAGCATTCGAAGCACCGTCGGCCAGTCGATGTCCCCCTCACCCAGCAGACATGCCTCGCGATTGCTTACCTCCCCGTCCACAAACTTCCAGTCCTTGACATGGGCGTGGCGGAGGTAGGGCATCTGCATGTCGATGGCCTCCTCGATGGTCTCCTGCCCCGCCACACGGACCCAGGCGTGGTCGTAGAGGATGCCGACGTTGTCCAGGCCCACGTCCTCGACGAAGCGCACCGTATCGGCGGCGCTCATGGTGAGCGTCCCGGCGTGATTCTCGACGCAGATCGTCACGCCGTGGCCGGCGGCGATGCGGCCGGTCTCGCGGACGCCCTCGACGGACGGCCCCCAGGCCCCATCGGCCTCGATGCCGCCGTAGGAGCGCACGCGGGCGCAGCCGAGGGCCTCGGCGACCTCGATGGTCTTCCTCATCTCAGCCAGGGTCTTCTTGCGCTCGGCGGGGTCCACGTAGTTCTTGGCATAGGGGGTGAGGCAGGCGAAGTCGATGCCGCACTCGAGGGCACAGTCGATGATGCGCCGGATCTCGTCCGGGGAAATGGACAGCGGATCGATCTGTCCATCGGGTGCGCAGCGGACCTCGATGCCGTCGTAGCCGATGAGGGCAAAGAGCTGGATGGCCTGGAAGATGTCGCGATCGGGGGTCCCCATGGTGTGGCCGCAGGTTTTCATGGCGTCGGTATTCCTTATCATGGGCCTCTATTGTTCCGCGGACTATTGTCCGGGCAAGGCGCGGGTTTGTCAAGAATGGACGCGGTTAGAATTTCAAGAAAATGGCTTGACAAGGCATCCGAAGCTGTTATACTACACTTTCTTGGGGAATGAGGACGCGGAAGAGTTGGAGCGCTGAGGCGCACGGTCCTCTCGCGCAACGTAAGAGGAGGCTTTCATGGCCGCGAAAAAACGGTTGGTGTGTGAGCCCCACGGGGATGTGACCATCGTCAACTTCACGGATCGCAAGATCCTCGACGAGCTCAACATCAAAGAGATCGGCGACGAGCTCTTCGACTTGGTGGACAAGCACGGCAAGAAAGAGATCCTGATCAACTTCTCCAACGTCGAATACCTCTCCAGCGCGGCCCTCGGAAAGCTAATCACGCTGAACAAGAAGATGCAGGCCCAAAAGGGGCAGCTGAAGTTCTGCGCCATCTCACCGACAATCATCGAGGTGTTCCAGATCACCAAGCTCGACAAGTTTTTCGATATACATCCGACTGAAGCCGACGCGCTCGATGCCTTTCAGTCGTCATAGTGCTTTTGCCCGGAGGCCGCGGTGGTATCAGGCCAGGATGACAAAACCGTACCTCTCGCCGAGTACGACAAGCTGAGACGAGAAAACGAGGAGCTGAAGCAGGAGCGGGCGCACCTCGAAAAAAAACTCGCTGAGCGGAAAGAGGTGCTGAACCGGCTTAGCGAGGACGTCGAGCGTATGAGCGAAGCGGCCCAGCAGTCCGAACTGGGCCACGTGGACGACCAGCTTCGCCACAAGCACCTCGAGGTCGAGGCCCGTGAGATGCAACGCCGGCTTCTTCCCTCCGAGATCCCCGATCTCGACGGTCTGCGTTCCGCTGTCTGTTACAGCCCCTCCCGAAGACTCGGCGGCGATTTCTACGATTTCATCCGCCTGGAAAACGGCCGGCTGGCCATCCTCATCGGCGACGCCTCCGGCCACAGCTTCTCCGCCGTCCTCGTCTCCAGCATGGCCAAGACGGCCTTCAAGAACTGCGTGAACACCATCACCTCGCCCAAGAAGATTCTGGCCGAGGTGAACCGCCAGTTGCTCCAGACCACCGTGGAAGGCCAGTTTGTCGCCGTGTTCCTCGCCATCCTGGACTGCCCCACGCTGAAGATGAAGTACGCCAACGCCTCCCACGCCTGCCCCATCCTTTACAACAACAAGGGCAAATTCGAGGCCCTCGATACCGACGGATCGTTCGTCGGTATGTTCGAAGACCCCAACTACGAGGAAAAGGAAGTTCAGCTCGAGTTGGGCGACCGGATCCTCTTCATGAGCGACGGCGTGCGCAAGGTCCTCAGCACCGCCGGGGAGGGCGCGTCCTACGATGCCGTGCATGAGATCGTCCAGAAAAACGGAGAGCTCGGCGCGGAGGGAATCGTCAACCTGCTCCGCGAAGAAGTCAGAGAGCTGACGCGCGACCGCGAGATCGACGACGACGTCACCATGGTCGCCCTGCAGGTCGTCCCCCGCGAGGCCATGAGCGAACGCTTCGTCCTTATGACCGACCCCAAGGAAATCCAGGCCGTCGAAACCGTCATCCGCAGGGCCATGGAACGTCGGGGCTTCGGCGAGCGCGACCTCTTCGCCGTGAAGCTGGCCATCGAAGAGGCCATCATCAACGCCATGAAGCACGGAAATCGGATGGATCGCCACAAGCAGGTGGTCGTGGACTTCTCTCTCAACGACAAAGGCATCACCCTTGAAGTCGAGGACGAAGGTCCCGGCTTCAAGCCCGATGACGTGCCCGACCCGACGTCTGACGAAAACCTCGAGCTCCCCCACGGCCGCGGCATCGTCCTCATGCGCGCCTACATGGACGAGATTTCCTACAATGGCAAGGGCAACCGGGTCATCATGGCCAAATACTCCCCCTGGGCCTCCTGAGCCCTCCCGCTTTTTCCCCTTCCCTCTTACACCTACTACGCTGGCCATAGTTTATGTTGCATATTGCTCTATGTTTCCGAGGGCCGCGTAACGCACGGAGGATTCATGGAAGTAGCGTTGAACCAACTCGGGATTCGCTCGGCGGCGTTCGAGATAACGGCGGACGTGGCCACCATTATATTATGGGGACGCCATACCTAATTGTCGCTGCCCTCCCCTCTGGGGCCGGGCTTGTGGCGATGGAGGTTGCGCGCCAACACCGATTCCAACCGGTCCATAAACGATGCACTCCCCAAGGGACGACCCGTCCGCTCGTGACGGCGAAGCTGCTCCGCCTCCTCTGCTTCTACCTCGCTCACCAAGAACCCCGACCAATCCTCCGCACGCTCCACGAGGCGCGCGCACACAGGGTCGCGCTCAATATACCGGGCCGCAGCCATTATGTCTCATCCATTGGATAGGACGCGAACCGCCCCTGCCGCAGATGGCCCCGCCACCCCTCGCGGAAATTGATCCGGCGCGAATAGCGGCGGTGCGCCTCGCCGATCCCCCGCCGCAGTCCGTCTTCGGACTCGGGTACGGCGATAAGGTGGACATGGTTCGGCATGAGGCAGTAGGCCCCTATCTCGATGCCGCGGCGCCCGCACCACTCGGCCATGAGGTCGAGGTAGGCGGCGTAGTCGTCCGATCCGAAGAAGGTCTGCTGCCGACGGTTTCCGCGTTGGGTGATGTGGTGTGGCACTCCCAGCGCCACGACCCGTGCAATTCTGGCCATGTGGCCATGTGAAGAGTTTGCCACACGAACGGCTCCCCGTCAAACCCTAATTAAGTATGGTGTCCCCAAAATTTTCGCGGAACGTTTCAAGGCAAATGCGCGCAGTTTGGGCTGGTGGGCCCACAGGGATTCGAACCCCGGACACAGGGATTATGAGTCCCCTGCTCTAACCGCTGAGCTATGGGCCCATGAGTTTGTAGAAGGGCTCGTACAGCCTGTACAATAGCT
Organism: Planctomycetota bacterium; assembly: GCA_013152475.1. Lineage (GTDB taxonomy): Bacteria > Planctomycetota > Brocadiia > JAADGH01 > JAADGH01 > JAADGH01. Next base: position 18,533 of record JAADGH010000063.1, on the reverse strand, counting down.
AATTGATAGTGTGCTGTCAAGCGCAAAAGCACTACTGTCGTAATGCCTCAGTCACGGGGGGCAAGGTGCACGACAAAAGCAGGTTACGACAGTCCTCGCCCAAATCTTGGGGAAACTCCTCCATAGCCCCATTCTGATTTTCTGAATTTTGAATTTTGAAATAAAATATACTGTCACCGATTTAGACCCGGATTCGTGTACTTGGCTTGCATCCCGGTTCGCTGATTGCTACAATTGGCGGGGGAGGACGGGTTACGGATGTGTCTGTCGAGCAAGGGAGCGTTGCACATGAGTGAGTGGAACGGGGATATTCCGGTCTTGATCGTGGGTGGGGGCATGATCTCCCAGGAGGTCATCCTGCCCACCGTGTTCCAGGAGCGAAAGCTCGGCCGCGTGAGCGATGTGCTTGTCGCGTCGCGCCGGCCCGATACCATCAAGAAGATTCGCGAGTTGTTTCCCAACGAGGACTTCGAGGGCTACCCCGATCCGGCAAGCACCGCCGATGGCGCGAGCCGCCCCGAGGCCTACAAGGATGCCCTGGCGAAGCTCGGCCCGCATGGCGTCGTCATCGTCGCCACGCCCGACCACCTCCACACCCCGGTTATCATGGAGGCCATCGCCGCCGGGCGCGATGTGATCTGCCAGAAGCCGCTGTGCCTGAAGGTGCAGGAGGCCCACGACATCGACGCGGCGGCGAAGGAGAAGGGCATCTACGTCTATACCGATTACCACAAGCGCCACGACCGGGCCATCCGCTCGGCGCGATATCGCTATCACCAGGGCTACCTCGGCGAGATGCTCCACGGCCATGCATGGATCGAGGAGAGGCGCGAGATGCCGCTGGACATCTTCGCCCGCTGGTGCGAGCAGAGCTCGTCCTTCGAATACATCGGCGTTCACTACGCCGACGCCTACTTCTTCATCACCGGGCTTAAGCCGAAGCGCCTGGTGGCCTTCGGCCAGAAGAAGTTCCTCCCGAAGCACGATAAGGACGCCTACGATGCCGTGCAGGCGACCATCGAGTGGGAGGACGGGTCGGTGCTCTGGATCCAGACCTCCTGGGTCTGCTCCGAGCACAACAGCGCCCTGACGAACCAGGGCCTCCAACTCTCCGGCACGGAGGGGGAGTACTGGGCCGACCACAAGGACCGCAATCTGCACTACGTTACCCAGAAGGGCGGCTTCGAGCACTACAACCCGAACTTCTTCAAGGAGTACGACGACTGGGACGAGGACGGAGTGACCCAGTACGTGGGCTACGGCTACGACAGCATCGTCCAAGGGCTGAACGACGTGCGGAAGATCGACGAGGCGACCGTTGGCCTCGCCGAGCCCGAGCGCCTGGCCAAGCGGCAGGAGATGATCGCCGCCCTGGAGGACAAGCGGCCCCTGCCGTCACAGGCCCTGATCGGCACGGCGGTCAACGAGGCCGTGCGCCTGAGCGTGGAGAGCGGGAGCAAGTTCGTTACGTTCGACGACAAGTTCTTCCCGCATCTCGAATAGCCAGGATCGGGGACATGGTGATCGCAGTCCCGCGTCTCGCGTGACGGAGGAATCGTGTCCCCGGAAGCCATAGCGGCGATTGATTGACCGGAGAACAGCATGGCTTCAGACGAGACAAGGATAAAGCTCAAGCAGGGCGACGTCATCGGCGGGCGGTATGAGATGGTCGGCGTGTTGGGACAGGGCGGGTTCAGTATCGTTTTCCTGGCCTACGACCGGGAGTCGCGCAGCGTGCAGGCCATGAAAACGTTCCTGTCCCGGGATGCCGAACCCGATACCGTCCACCGGCTCTTCGAGCGCGAGACGGCCGTGTGGGTGGAGCTTGGGGAGCACCCCTTCATCCTCCCTGCGCGTTTCGCCGGGGAGCTCGACGGCCGCCTGTTCCTGGCAACGGATTTCATCCCGCCCGACGTTCGCGGGTGTTCGAGGCTCCTGGACCACGTCCGGCTCGGCCCGGTCAAAACGACCCAGGCCCTGACGTGGGCCGTTCAGTTCTGTCACGGCATGGAGTTCGCCCAGTCAAAGGGACTGAGCAGCCATTGCGACATCAAGCCCGCCAACATCTTCATCACCGAGGACCGGTGGGTCAAGATTGCGGACTTCGGCTTTGCGCGGGGGACGGGGGATGGGGCCGGCGAACCGAGCGCGGAAAAGACCGTGGCTGACCGAATGCACGGGTCGATCGGCTTCACCGCGCCCGAGGTCTTTCAGGGTGGACAGGTAAGCGTCCGCAGCGACATCTACAGCTTCGGCGTGGTCCTGTGGCAAATGGCCGCGCACGAGCCGGCCTTCGGAGTGGTCTTTCCCGGCGACTGGAAGACCTACACGGCGGAGGTGCGCAAGCGCCAGTTGGCCGGCGATGCGCCCCACGTGGACTGCCCCCACTGGGCGCAGATCGAGCGGTGCCTCGCGGTGGAGGCGGAGCAGCGGTACGGAGGCTTTGCCGAGCTGCGCGCGGAGCTGGAGGATGTGCTTCACAAGGAAGGCGGCAGCGTTCCGGCCATTCCCACACCTGAGGAGGCGAGGGTGTCTTTGTTGCTCAACCGGGCCTCCGGCCTGGCGCACATCGGACGCTACCAAGAGGCGGTCGAGACCTGTGACACAATCCTGGGCATGGACTCACGTCATGTGATGGCATGGTTCAAGAAGGGGGTCGCCCTTCGGCGCATGAAGCGCAGCGATGAGGCGTTGGCCTGTTACGACAAGGCGTTGGAGATCGATCCCCGACACGCAGAGATATGGAACAGCAAGGGCGTTGCGCTGATGCGCGCCGAGCGATTCGGGGAAGCCCTTGTCTGCTACGACAAATCCATCGAGATCGATCCCGAACGGGCATGGCCGTGGGGAAACCGGGGCACGTGCCTACGCGGGCTGGGCCGGGACGAGGACGCGATCGATTCCTACGGAAAGGCCATCGAGAAGAACCGCCACCTGACGGCTGTGTGGATGAGCAAGGGGCAGGCGGAGGAGGCGGTCGGCCGGCACAGCGACGCGGTCAAGTCCTACCAGTCGCTCATCCGCTTCTCGCGGCGGGAGGAGAGGCCCCTCCGGCAGCGCGCCCGCGAGCACCTGGGCCGTCTGGCCAACCTGGGGTATTACTGAGAGCCTGTCCGAAAACGCGCAATTGCGCCCGCGGCAGGGCAATCGCTTTGGAGTGCGGCAGCCGTGCCGCCGCTTTTCAAGGCGCAAGTATGGCTTGCGCACTCCACAACAGGGACTACTCGAGGAGTTTTTCGATCAGGTAGCGATACTTGATCTCGTAGGAGCGCTGCTTCAGGTCCTTGGCCTGGGCGATGAAACGGCGTATCTCGGGGAGAGGAGCGTTCTTTGCGTCCTGCGCGAGGGTTGCGATCCGGGTCCAGGCGTCTTGCAGCTTCTGCGCCTCGGCCTTGAACTGCTGCGCCGCGGCCGCCTTTGCAATGGGGCCCTGGTACTTGGCCCCGGCCTTGGCCAGCTCCTTGACCTGCCGGGCCAGGTGGCGCCGGTAGGCGGCGTTGATCTTCGCGGTGAAGCGCCCGGCCTCCTCGGCGGAGAGCGATTTGTCGCGGAAGGTCCACACGGCAAAGCTCTCCGGCTCGCGGAATCGCGACTTCAGCTCGGGCCACGTGGTGAACTTGTCCCCGCCCGATGTGTATTCCCAGATGTTCCGGCAGAAGGCCCCGCGCCACGCCGCCCCCGCCGCCGGCGTGACCTCCAGCGCCGCAAAGGGGATCTTCACCTCGAGCGACCAGCAGTCCTTCCCCTTTTTCGCCGCCGCCTGCCACTTTGCGATGTCCAGCTCCCCCTCCCCCATGGCGTGGGCGCCGATGGTGTTCACGCAGCACTGGAGCACCCCCGGCTTCCCGGGCAGTTGGATAAATATCTCGACGCCGTTATCCTTCCATAGAGGGTCGCCGTCCTTGAGCTGGTCCTTGATGAGCGCAATGTCCGGCTCCTCGCAGACCATGGCGAGGTAGAGGGCGTCGTCCGTCCAGCCGGCTTGCGCCGTGGACTGCTTCGCCACGGTGTATCCGCCGCCCAGGGCGTGGAACCCCGATACGGCGGGAATCGTCTTCCACGCAGGATCGCCCCGGACCTCCCCGTCGATCTTCGGGGCGGCGGGCATGCGATACACGTCATAGCTCGACCGCCCGGCGGGTGCGCCGCTCGCCGGAATCGAAACAAGGCAAACGAACGCCGTCAGGAGCATGATTGAAAAAACGCGCATCTCTCTCCTCCTCATTGCTCTGTCACTTCGACACGGGTCACGGCCGTCCGGCCCGAGATCACATCCCGCGCCTTGATCCGCCACACCCCTGTCGGGTCGTTCAGGGCCGGGGTCCACACGCCGACGAACTGGCTGTGGATCGCCTTCACGTTCCGCGCGTAGTGCGGGACCTCCTCGCCTTTCGGGTTCAGGAACGTCAGCCGAAGCACATGCACACCAGGCGTCCCGTCCGTATGGACGACCGCCCTCAGGGGGATGGACTGTCCCCGGCGGGTGGTGTCCAGTCCCGACAGCTCGATCCGCTTTACCTTGTAGGGCAAGAGGGCGTAGAGCCTCGCTCGGCCGGGCTGGAGCGTCGTGCCGCAGGCGTCGCCATAGCCGACATACTTCCCGGCGCGCACGTCGTAGATGTGCGCCTTCCCGGGGAAGTGGATCTGCGCGGGCCTCGGTGGCGGGATGGTCGCTTCCTTCAGCGTGTAGGCCATGCCGTTCCGGGGCAGGCCCGGCAGGATGCCGACGAGCGTTGCATCCCCATGTCGAAACCGCGCGATCTGGCAGCGGTGGATTCCCGGCTCGATCGTGACCGGCGGCCTGACCCCGGCCCGGGCGAGCAGCTTCCGCATCAGCGCCCGCATCGGCGCGCCCTCCTTCCAGCCGGGGTAGTCGAGGGTATGGTCCCGGGCCTTGTGCGGATCATAGTATTTTGCGAACGAGAAATTGAGGATTGCGTCCTTGCCCTTCACGATCAGCGTGGGTGTCTCAGCGGCCTTGCCGAGCGCCTTGCCGTCGGTCACCTTCAGCGAGTCGTCCACGGAATACTCGGGCAGTTTCCGGGTGAAGGCAATCCCCTCTCCCCCGGTGATCGCGATCTCCGCCACCTGGAACGCCGCGGCCTTCGTATCCTGCTGGATGCCGAACAGGTCGTCCAGCGCCCCGGCCGGTCGCGGCGTGCCGTGCTCGTTCGTCACGGCCGGGCGCACGTCGGCAATCACCGTCCCGCCGCCCTCGGCGAAGGAATGGACCTCCGCCGCCAGCCCGTCGCACATGGCCTGGGCCATGGGGAGGAAGAGGACTCGGAAGCCGCCGTCTTTCAGGATGCCCTTCTTGATTTCCTCCCCGGCGACGACGCGGTACTGCAGGCCGATGTCCTCTAACAGGCAGCACAGGCTGGCATAGGCGTCGTTGATCTTGGGCATGTTCTTGGTAATCGTGTTGACATGCACGCTCGGCGGCGAGTAGAGGATCGCGATGCCGTCGTTCTCGTGCTTCGCCAGGCCCATGAGCTTGCCGATGCCGCCCTTGATCTCGCGCAGCTCCTCGCAGTTGTCCTGAAAGAAGGGATACAGCGACAGGTCGAAGGCCATCACCGACCCGGCGTTGCCGTACCCCATCCAGACCCAGAAGGAGTTCGCCCCGCGAAAAAGGGTCATCCACGGGAGCCACCGCATGTGCGCCTCGTTGCGGTTGCTTGCGTACCCCCCGTACCATCCGCCGCCGAAGAGGATTCCCGGCCCGCCGAAGTCGCGCACCATGTCGGAGATGAACGGGCGGAAGTAGATGTTGTCCAGGTCCATGGCGTTCATCAGCTTGTAGTAGTCACCGGCCGACCAGCTATCGATGCGCGTGTTCGACCCCTCGTAGCCGACGCGGGCGGACGGGACGGTCTCCTTGATGATCTTCCGGCTGTAGTCGTAGATCCCCGCCCAGACCGACTCCATGTGGCGGCGGTGATCGACCCATGCGGCGTAGTTGCCGGTCTTCTCGGCATCCACTAATGTTCCCGGCATGACCTCGCTCCAGGACTTGTAGCTCGTGCCGTACTCCTTGTTCAGCCTGGCCAGGTCTCCGCCGTATTCCTTTTTCGCCCACCCCCGGAACGACGCATTGCACGTGGGCGAGAAGCAGATGTCGTATCGCCCCGACACAAAGAGGCACTCGTCGCCGAGGGAGAAGTCGTCGGTCGAGAAGTTCCCCGCCTGCTGCGCAGCCTTGGTCAGCCTCTCCTTGACCGTTTCGAGATACTTCGGGTCGGTCAGGCAGGGATCGCGGACGAGGTCGTCTTTCGTGCGCGTCCGCTGTTTCTGATACCAGTCGGTCTTTTTGTCGGTGAAGCGAATGGCATAGGGCAGGAACCAGAGATTTTCCCGGAACGCCCACTTCGTGAAACCGGTGTATTGCGTGTCGATGCCGTTGCGATAGAACTCGCGGGCGATGTAGCGCGAGAGATAGGAGTGCGAATCGAGGCCCTGCCACATAACGAACCGCACGTCCTCGCGATCGGGATAAAAATCGGAGACCGGCACAAACCTCTTCGCCGCGCTGACGACCTCGTCGCCCTTCATCAGCTTCAGCGAGACCGTCTGGAGGATCGACAGCGGCCTCAGGTGGTTCAGGGCGAATTCGGCCTCGGTCTGATCCTTCTTGAGGGACACATCCTGCACGGCCAGGAGGCGCCCGACGTTGTCGATCTGCTCGGCGTGGAGCCGCATCCCGTCCTGGATGCCTTCGATCCGCACACTTCCGGCAATGGGTTCTGCGATCGTGAAGCTGTCCTTCGCGAGCGTCACCTCGTTGATGCGGCAGGGCGATGTAACGATGACGCCCACCGACCCCCATCCGACAACATTTCCCTCCTTAATCACCCACAGATCGGCGAAGTACCGACCCGCCGGCACAGCCGGAAACGCGAACATCTCAATGCTCTCGGTCTCGGGGACCCGGGTCATGCCCTTCTGGACAAGATGGATGGCGCCGTCCGCGTCGCGCAGGACGAATCGCAGTTTCGCGCTGTCCATGGGTTTGCTGCCGCGAAGCATGAACGTTACCCGCCGGGCCATCTCCGAGGTCCGGTCCGCTGTCAGGATCGAGGACGGGGTGGAAACATGGACCCGCGCCTCCTTCTGCGCCGCCCACAGGATCGTCTTGATGGCGAAGGAAAGGTAGTAGTCGTAGTCCAGCGACTTGATGTCGAAGACGTCCGCCGTCGCGCCCGGCGTCATGCCCTGCAGGCGGGGAACGCGGATGCCTTTGAACATCGCAACCCGTCCCCTTCCGAAGTGGGCGTAGCGCACATGCTTGCGGAACATCTCGTCCGGATCGTCCGATGACGCAAAGGCCGGGAGCGCCGCGAAGGGCACGCCGCCGAGGATCGCCTCGCGCTCGGCCTTGCCGCAACCGCGCTCGAAGCCGCCGTTGGGGACGAGCTCCTGCTTCTCCTCGCCGACCCTGACGAGGCTCACGTCATCGAACCACACCTGCCCGAGGCCGTAGCTCCACAGGTAGATCGATCCTTTGCCGTCCTTTTTGGCCTTGAAGGTGGCGGAGTACTCCTTCCATGTCTCGCTCGGCGGCAGCACCCACGAGGCATGGGGCAGGACGCCGACGCGCGCGCCCGATTTGTCCAGGCCCTTCGTCTTGTACCACACGCGCAGGCGGTATTCAGCGCCCGCGACAAACTCCCTTGCCGCGGGACAGTAGTATGCCGCGCGGGGGCTCTCCTTGGCGCCCTTGACGATTCTCGTGCCGAGGATCGTGGCGGAGTACGTGCCGCTGTGCTTCTCCTGGCTGTCCAGCGATTCCTCGAACTCGCCGATGCCGAAGAAGTCGGGGATGTTGTGCGCCGCACCGGACCAGAGATTGAAGCGCCAGGAAAAATCTTCCTTGGCGAGGACCCGTTCGAGATAGGGCTCCGTCCCGCCGGGGACATATCCCGCCAAGCCGGCGCCGGCCTTCACTTTTTTCAATATCTCGTACTGGCAGTCGAGGGGGAGGATATTCCACTGGATCCCGGCGATGACGATGACGTCGTAGTCGGCCTTCAGGTCGGCGCGCAGCCGGTCGGCCATCTCCTCCGCCGAGTTCCCCTTGATCAGCCGCCACGACTTGTCCACGCCGATGCCTGTCTCGCCGAACTTCTTCGGCGACTCGGCGGCGAAGACCTTGTAGCTCATGGACAGGCGCTGGGCGATCTCGATGACCTCGCGCATGGCCATGCGATGGGTGATGAAGAGCGCCCGGAGCTTGCCCTTCGCATAGGGCCTGGCCCAGGGGATGTGCGGGGTGATGACGTCCTCGGACGGCTCGAAAAACTTCTTGTGATACTCGGGCCTTTTTCGCTCCGAGGCAAGCGAGAGAAAGGACAGTGAGGCAGCCCAGCGCAACGGCAACAACTCGTCTCATGATCGTCCTCCGTTCCCGAAATCAGTGATCCGCATCCCGTGTATTGTGCCGAGTCTCGGCGGAAAATCAAGGGGATTTGTGGACAGGAGTTTCCCCATGGCCTCCGCCGTGTCATCGCGAGGCGCCTCGGGACGGCATAGCCGTTCGGCTCCGCCTCTGTGCTGCAAAAGGAGTCAGGCAGAGCCTGACGGATGATCCGTTCCGAGGCAGAGCCTCGGAACGAGAAAAGAGCCTCGGAACGAGAAAGAGGCGACAACACGATCTCGTACGCTCGATCACCGTCGATCCGCCAGATTGCTTCGTCGTCACGCGAAGCGCGTGACTCCTCTCACTGACAATACTGGGGTCCCGCGAGCCAAACAGAGCAAACTCAATCCGTGACCTGGGCTGGGACAGATGACGCTCCGATTCGGGGGAAAGTCCTGGATTTGTGGACAGGCAAATTCGAGTTTTTTCTTGACTTCACCTGGGGCGAACTTATGATATAGGGTAATACGTTCATCAATAGTAGACTGTGGCAGTGTAACATTAACCGGGAAGGACATCGTGAGCCGGAGCGAAAAAATCGTCTTCAGGAAACTCGATCTCAAGAGGTTAGGACTTCGGTGCGTGTTAGGAGAGCTGGAAACCTCCGTGCTGGAAAAACTGTGGGGAAATAAGGACGTCTCCGTGCGGGAGGTGATGGTTGCCCTTCGCAAGGAAAGAGATTACGCCTATACGACAGTCATGACCACAATGAACCGCCTCTGGGACAAAGGCATCCTGTCCAGGAGAAAGGAAGGACAGACTTATCTCTACACGCCCGCCCTCTCGAAAGAGGGGCTGGTTCAGGCCTACGTAAGAAAAGTTTTCGAGTGCATCGCGCCGGATTTGACGAGTGCGAGTGTGTCGTACTTTGTCGAGTCCCTGGAAGAAGTCAGCCCGGAAGCCTTGGACAAACTCCAAAAGCTTCTTTCCGAAAAGGCAAAGCCGGAGTAATGAAAGAAGTTTTCGTGCTGACTTGCGGTTTCGTGGTGCTGATGCACGTCATCTTTCTTGCTGTCCTGCCGTTGAGTCGGCCGTTGCGCCGCTGGCTTGAGGCGAGGTCAAGGGCAAGCGACGCCATTGCCGCAGCGGAGATACTGATCCCGGTTTTCGCCGCGGTATTCCTGTGGCTTCTTGTTTTTCTGCCTCATTTGCCGGCAAAGTTTGAATACGCCTTCCAGTGTGTTGATCGGATATGCAACACCCGTCTGGGATACTCATTTACAACACTCCTGACCGCCGCCGGCGGGGCGCTGTTGCTCAGCATTTGTTTGCGCTGGATCATAAGAATACCGGGGATTCGCAACGGCATCAGGCCGGTGATTCTCCCGCCGGTGGAGGGAGCGAAGCTGGATCAGGTTCTTGATACCGGTGATGAAAACGGCCCTGCCATGTCCGGCTGCATCCGATTGTTTTCCTGCGCCCGGCCCATTTCGTTCGTCAAGGGCATCGTGCGCCCCCGGGTGTTTCTTTCGGACGGATTGATCCGCTCGCTGGATGTCAAGGACTTGCGCATCATCCTGAACCACGAGAGGGCGCACATCATCCGGTGGGACAACCTGTTCGGCCTCTTGCTTTCGCTGATTACCGATATTGTGTGGATCATTCCCGCCTGCCGCAGGGCCTTTCGCCGCTGGTGCGTGGGCCGCGAGTTCTGTTGCGACGATTACGCTGCGCGCGCTGCGGTCTCGCGAAAGGCTGTCGCTGCGACTCTCCTGCGAGTGGCAAGACTCAACCTTCGCGCCGGAAATGAGGCCGGCGTTTTTACGGGAGCGGCCTCGTCGCTCTTGGGAGACGGCATGAAAACGGCAAGTTTGCTTCTTGCGCGGATCGAACGTTTGACCGTGGACCAAGGCCACGAGGACACGGACGACCTGGCTCCGTACCTTCGCACCCTCCGGTGGGTCGTGGGGGCAGGCTGTCTCGTCGTGTTGTTGGGCATACTTTGTTCGGGCCTTTTCGCCAATGATCTCAGAGGGGTGTATTGCGTGTGGGAGGAACTCTTTCAGATACACTGTGTACTCGGGTAGGGGGGAGTTTTTTCTTGAAATAACCTACTACCGTTGATAGTATGTTGGTGGGTCCCGTGTCTGTGGTTAAGGAATAGTGAAGGGTGACCTTGTGAAATCATATGCGCTGATCGGACTCCTCGTGGCCGGCGCCCTAACTCTTGCCGGCGCTTTGACCCTCCTGGCGTGGAAGATGGAAAAGGATGCCGAGTCACGTCAGGCGGCCGCCGAGAAGCGCATCGGAGAGGATGTCGTGGCAACCTATGCGGGCGGGGAAGTCACAGCCCAGGAGCTGCGCGATTACATCAACAAGCGGGTACTCCGGGATGGAAAGCACGAGGTCTGCGACAAACACGGTCTTGATCACAGCCAATGTGACAAGAACGAGAAATGCGAGACCCATCCGCTGGACTCTGTCCGCTCCTATCGTTTGGTATTGCGGCGGTTGGTGATGGAAAAGATGGTGGATCGATGGATCAAGGAAAAGGGCATGCTCGCGCGCAAGGATGTGACCCACCGGCTGAAACACTTAGTGGAGGAGATCAACCTCACGGCCCTGGCCGGAAAAATGCACTCCGACAAGCTCAAGCCGGACCGGGTTGAGATGCGGCAGTACTACGAAAAACACCGGGATGAGTATCGAGACCGCCCGTTTTCCGACGTGGAAAAGGAGATAGAGAAGATACTGATCGCCCAGAAACAGGCCGAATATATCCCGAAGTATATCGAGGAACTGAAGAAGAACGCCGTGATCGAAAGGAACTACAAACTGCTCCAGATCCCCGCACCCACCGACGCCGAGATCCGGAGCTACTACGAGGGACACCGCAAGAAATACGTACGTCCCGATGCGGTCCGCGTCCAGCACATGATGTTCCAGATCGGCAGCGATGAAAAAGCCGCCAAGGAGAAGGCCGAGAAGGCGCTGGCGAAGGTGCGCGCCGGCGGCGACTTCAAAAAGATCGCGGAGGAGCTTGCGGACGAGACCTCCACCACGGAATACCTCGAACGGGGCAGCGCCTCCGGCCGGAGCGCAAAATTCATGGAGACGGTGTTCCGCTACCAGCGAGGGGAAGTCACCCCGGTCTTCAAGGACGGCGGCGCGCTCTACATCGCCCGCATCGTGGACCGCGTGGGCCAGGAGCAGAAGCCCTTGGACGCCGTACGCGGACAGGTGAAGGCGGCCGTCTACCTGGCAAAGGAACGGGAAAAAATGAAACAGAATAAGTATGAGGCCCTCTTCTCCATACACGGGAAACGCTTCACCGTCGAGCAGTTCATGCAGGAGTTCGACGAGCTGTCCCCCGAACAAAAGAAGCAATTTGCCACCTTCGAGGCCAAGAAGAATCTCCTCGACCAGCTCATCGTCAAGGAGCTGCTCATGGAAAAGGCCGAAGATCAGACGCAGGACAAGCAGGACAAAGAATACCGCGAGGAGGCCAGACGAACCGCCCTGCAACAGATGCTGCATAAAGAGGAAGTGGATGAAAAAATCACCATTTCCGATAAGGAGGCCAAGAGCTTTTATGAGAAATACAAAGACCGGCTTGCGGAACCGGCCAAAGCGAAGGTGAGCATCATTCGAGTCCGCGCCGGCTTCAGCGAGGACGAAGGCAAGCGGGGCCGCGCGCGCATCGACGAGGCCAAGGCGAAGCTGGACAAGGGGGCCGACTTCGCCGCCGTCGCCAAGGAATACTCCGAGGACTGGACGGCAAGCCGAGGGGGCGAACTCGACAAGTGGATCTACGAGGGAACCAGCGGCCTGGCGGAGATGTATGAGCACGGGTTCCACCAGTATGTCTTCGCCCTTACCCCCGGCGAGACGAGCGACGTCTTCGAGTTCCGGAACAACTACTGGATCGTCAAAATGCGGGAGTACGAGTCCGCCCGGCAGCAGACCTTCGAGGAGGCGAAACCCCAGATCACCGAGGTGTTGAAAGCCATCAAACACGAGGAACGCGTGCGCGAGATGCAGAATGAACTTCTGGAAAAATCTCGGTTGGTTGTCAGGGACTTCGTCTTGAGCCGAATGCTGTCGGCGGAGTCGAAGGGGCACGCCGATGAAGAGAGATTCCTCGTCCATTGACAGGAGCAAATTGCGGAGGCGTGGATATGAACAGAAAGCAGCAGACTCTACTCATAACCATCGGCGCGAACGGTCTTCTCATCGTGCTGCGGTTTATATTGGCCTTTGTTTCCGGCAGCCTCGCGCTCAAGGCCAATGCCTGGCACTCCCTCGCCGACCTGGTGGTGTTGGGGATCGTTTTCCTGGGCTTCATTATCGCCGCGCAGCAAGACGAGCGCTTCAAGGGGCTGATCGCCCGCACGGAGAACATCGTCGCCATCATCGTGGCCCTCTTCATCTTCTACATGGGTTTCGATCTCTTCTACGAGGCGATCTCCGGCGAGGCGGTCGAACTGGAGTACTTGGTATGGGCCGCCCTGGGGGCATTCTTCGGCGTCTGTATCACCTATTTCATGGGCCAATACATGCTCTATGTGGGCAGGCAGGAGAACTCGCCGAGCCTGATCGCCGCCGGCTACCACGCGCGGATGGACATGCTCTGCTCCAGCGCGGTCCTCGTCGGGCTGGTCGGTTCCATCTTCGGGATGACCGGTCTGGACAAGGTGGCCGCGACGATCGTCGTCATATTCATCTTCCTCGCCGCCTTTGAGATCTTCCTGACCAACCTGAACGCCCTGAGGTCCGGGAAAGGCGTACCGCCGGATCACGCCCATGAGCACGGGCTCAGCAGGTCCGGCCGAGCCGTAGCGGCCGGCATCATCCTCTTTTGTGTGATAGGCTACCTCGCTTCCGGCCTCTACTTTGTCCGCCCCGACGAGCAGGCCGTCGTGCGGCGGCTGGGCACGGTGTTGAACGAACCGGTCGGCCCCGGGCTGCACTACCGCTGGCCCTACCCCCTGGAACGCGTGAACGTTGTGCGGGTATCGAAGATTCGAGAGATTGATACCCCGAAGAAGCTGATGCTCACTGGCGACGAGAACCTCGTACAGGTGAGCGTCGCGGTTCACTTCCGCGTCACCGACGCAGTTCGTTTCCTGCTGTACGCCGCTGACCCCGAGCGGGTGGTCAAGAATGCGGCCGCATCAAGCGTCCGCTCCATGGTCGGGCGCAGTGAAATAGACGTTCTCCTGACCACCGGCCGGGACATGATGCGCGAGGAGACCCGAAAGGCGCTTCAGGAGGAGTTGGATAGAAACAAGGTCGGACTCGAGGTGACCGATGTCCTGATCCTCGACATCGCCCCTCCCGAGGATGTGAAAGACGCCTTCCAGGACGTGGCCAGCGCCAGAGAGGATCGAGTCACCTATATCAACGAGGCCTATTCGTTCCGCAACGCCCTGGTCCCGACAGCCCGGGGGGAAGCGGCGGAGAGGCTCCGCTCGTCGGAAGCCTACAAGATCGAGAAGTTGGACAAGGCCCAGGGAGAGGCGGCCCGCTTCACGAAGAAGGTGGAAGAATATGCCAAGGCGCGCGATGTCACCCAGACGCGCCTGTACTTGGAGGCGATGGAAAAAGTCCTGCCCGGCGCGAGAAAATTTCTGATCGGTTCGGGGGTGCAGACGGACGGGACCGACCTGTGGTTCCTCGCCCCGGGCGCCGAGACCCCATTCACACAGAAGTAATGCGCTCCAATGGAAACGAAAAGGAGGATTGCGCGATGCCGGCAAAGCACAGATGGTTGAAATGGACAGTGGGACTTGCGTTTCTGATCGGAATCTTAGTGATGAGCAACCTGATCATATTTGTCGTGGACACGACGGACTACGCCGTGGTGACGCAATTCGGCAGGCCCGTGAAGACCATCCTGGACCCCGGCCTGCACTGGAAACTGCCGGAGCCCATCCAGACCGTGCAGCGATACGACAACCGCCTGCAGATTTACGAGGCCGGGCAGGTCGAGTTCCTGACCAAAGACAAGAAAAGCGTCGTCGTGGATTACTACGGGTCTTGGAAAATCAAAGACCCCTTGGAGTTCATGAAGACGGTTAAGGACAAGGTCGGCGCGGAGGCCAGGCTCTCCGACGTCTTCAGTTCCGCTCTCGGCGTGTATCTTGGGCGTTACGAATTGGCCGACTTGGTCAACACCGACCAGCAGAAGATGAAGCTCCATGACATGCTGAAGCAGGTTCTGGGCGAGTGCACCAAGCGCGCCGCCGAGTACGGGATCGAGGTCGTCAACGTCGAGATGAGAACGCTGAACTTTCCAGAGAAGAACAAACTGTCCGTCTTTCGCCGGATGAAGGCGGAGCGCGAACAGATGGCGCGCCAGTACCGCTCCGAGGGAAGCGAGGAAGCCGCCAAGATCCGCGCCGAAGCAAAGAAAGAGCAGACGAGCCTCCTCTCCGACGCCTACAAGCAGGCCGAGATCATCCGGGGCGAAGGCGATGCGGAAGCCATCCGCATCTACGCCAAGGCCTTTCAGAAAGACCCGGAGTTCTATAAGTTCATCCGCACGCTGGCGGCCTACGAGAAAATTATTGACGAGAAGACCACCGCCGTGCTTCCGGCCGATTCCGAGCTCCTCCGGCTCTTCGGAGAGGGCCGGCCGCCTTCCCGGACCTCGACGCCGTCGAAGAAAAAGGAGACCTCGAAATGAGCGACGAGCCGAAAAGCCCACTGAGCGACATTGCAGAGGCCTTTCGCCACCTTCGCCCTACGGTCGTGGTGATCGTGCTTTTCCTTGCCGCGGCAGGAATCTACATCATGACGGGCTTCTATACGGTCAAACCCGGCGAGCAGGGCGTTGTCAAGCGCTTCGGAAGAATCCTCCGTACCGTAAACCCCGGCGCGAATTATCGGCTGCCCTGGCCGATTGACTCCGTCGAAATCGTCAACATCGGCGAGGTGCGCCGCGCCGAGGTCGGGCTGCTCCTGCCCGAACATGAGCACCCCGCCTTCCTGCCGGAAAAGATACAGCTCCTCACCGGCGACGAGAACGTCATCAACGTGGAGGCCATCGTCCATTACCAGATCAAGGACGCGGCCCGTTACCTTTACCGCGTCAACTTCAGCGAGGAACGCCTCCTGCACAACGCCGTCACGGCGGCGCTGGTCGAGCTCATCGGTCAGATCGGCGTGGATGACATCCTGACCACGGAAAAGATCGCGGCCCAGGGGAAAATACTCTGGAAGGCGCAGAAAGTGCTGGATGAATATGAGAGCGGACTTCAAATCACCGCATTTAATATCAAGGCCATCGTCCCGCCGACGGAGGTCGCCGACGCCTTTCGGGACGTGATGACCGCCCGCGAGGACAAAGAGCAGTCCATCAATCAGGCAAAAGGCTACAGCAACAGCATCATCCCCGAAGCCAGGGGAAAGGCGCGGGAGATGGTCAGTGAAGCGGAGGGCTATCGGATACGGGTCGTCAACGAGGCGAATGGCGATGCCACGCGCTTCGATGCGATGTTGGCCGAGTATCAGAAAAACTCCAAGATCTATTCGGAGGACGTGACGCTCCATCGCCTCTATCTGGAAACCATGGAGAAGATCCTCCCCCGGATGAAGAAGTATGTTCTGCGCGCCTCGACCCGGGGCGGGAAGGTCAATCTCAAGTTCTTGAGCCGTCAAAAGGAGGACTGAGTGTGTTCCAGCTTGTACAGATGATCTCTCTCTGTTTCTCCGTCCTGACCGCCGCCGCTGCGGTAGTGATCGTGGTACGGGCGTTGCGGCTCCTGGAACTCGCGAAGGGCAAATCTCGAGACCGAGCACATAATTCTTGAAAAGGAGGTGAGTGAAATGGACAAAATCGGGCCGATTATCACCAACGTGGGCGGCCTGCTTGTCGCCGTTGGGATGGTTGTGGTTCTGCTCCGCGTGGGCAAGCTGATCGACGCCCTTTCAGAGGCCCTCGGCGGCAAGCCCTGCGGCGAGGCGGATGAAGAGAAAAAGGAAGAAGGTTGACCTTTTAGAAAGGAGATCGTGACATGACGAACGTTGCCGAGATACTGAACAGCATTGGAACTCTGTTAGTCGCCGTCGGGACGGTGGTGGTCTTATTCAAGATCAGCTCGCTCATCACCACCCTCTCGGAACGGATCAACGAGTGGAAGGACTAACACTCCCAGAGATGGCGTGACGTGGAGCGGTCATGCCATGGACCGCGGGACCTCCCGCGAAAACCGCGCGAGATAAAATGCGTATTTGGCGTATCCTTGGGGCCGTGGCAGGGGACCGCCGCGTTAAGGCGGGGGCGATCCTCCTCGTCGGGGCGGCGGTCTATTGGTTCCTTTTGCGCCTGCCGCGGCCGCCGGAGCCGGATATCGTCGCGACCTACCGCGGCGGCAAGGTGACAAAGGAGGAGCTGCGGCGCTACCTCCACGAGTTCTTTCCTCGCTGTTCGAAGCACGCCCAGTGCCGGCGCCACGGCGAGGATCACGAGGACTGCGGTACGGACGAAGCCTGTGAGACGTTTCCCGACTGCTCCGCCGGCGAACACGCCGAAATCCAACAGCCCCTGCTCTACCGGGGCGCCACAACCGCCCTGATTGTGGATCGGCTGATCGCCAAGCGGGTTGCAGAAAAGAAACTGGCGGAACGCAACCAGACCAAACATCTCATGAAACACGTGGGCGAGCAACTCAGCCTGACGGATCTGGACCAGGCATTGCACACCACCAAGATAAGAGTCGAGGCGACCGAGGTGCGCGAATACTACGAGAAGAACCGGTCCCGGTTCGGCGACCGAACGCTCTCCGATGTCACACCGGAGATCGAGAAACTGCTGTCCTCCGAAAAGGAAAAAGAGTTTCTCAAGGACTATGCCCGCCGGCTGAGGGAGGAGGCCGTCGTCTCCGTGAACTACGACCTGCTGCGCTGGCCGGAACCCTCCGAAACCGAGATCGAGATGCTCTTTACGGAAAAGACCCGCGATTTGATCCGGCCCGGCCGGGCGAAAGTCCTTCTCGTTTCAATCTCCACAAGTTTGGACAAGGTCGAAGACTCGGCCAAAGAAGCCCGCTCCAAACTGCTCGGGGGGGCGAGCGAGCGGGAAATGGCCCAGGCATTGGGGAAGGGCGCAGGGACTCGTATTGCCGTCCGGTGGATCGAGGACGACTCCCCCCTCGGACAATCGCTTCAGTTGTCTCGGCGCGTCCCCGGAGAGGTCACCGATATCACCAACCATGAGGGCGCCCGCTCCGTGGCCCGGGTGTTGAAACGCGAGGAACGCCGACAGATGACCCTCGACGAAGCGAAGCCCCGCCTCCTGAAGGAGGCGAGGAAGCGGGCCAGGGAGCGGTTCCTCCAACAAAACGCCGGGACGACGTTGTTCACCATACACGGCAAACCCTACTCCCTGGGCGACTTCCGGGAGGAGTTTGAGGAATTGTCTCCGTCCGAGCAGGCGCGATACAGCACATTCGAGGAGCGCCGAAAGCTCCTGGACCGGATGATCGATCGGGCCGTGCTGGTGGAGAAGGCGGCCGAGGGCGTGCGAACGAAAAAGAGCCGCGGGCGATACGACCGCATCCGCACCGCCGTACTCAAGCAAATTCTGCACCAGGAGGACGTGGACGATCAACTAAGCGTTTCCGAGGAAGAGCTGAGGACTTTTTTCCAGAGGCGCCACCGCTCCTACCGGCAGCCGGCGCGGGTAAAGGTCTCGTACATCCGGACGGCTGCGGGCAGTTCCGCCCCGGAGGATATCGATAGGGCTCGCTCCCGCGCAGAAGCGGCCCTAACCGCCCTGAAGGCATCCGGATGTAACGACGCGCGCTTCGCCGAGATCGCCGGGAAGTATTCCGACGACCCCGCCGTCTCCAAAACCGGAGGAAAGATCAAGAATTGGATCAGCGAAACCGACGACCTGGTAACGGAGCTGTTTTCGCACCGGTTCCACGAAAATATATTGAAACTCAAGCAGGGCGAGTTCAGCCAAGTCTTTCAGGTGGGCAATGACTTCTACGTGGTGTGGGTGCGCAAGCGCGAAGAGGCCCGTGACAGGACCTTCCAGGAGGTGCGCGACCTCGTGACGCGGGACGTCAAAACCCTCCGCCACCAGCAGATGACCTACAAGATGGAGATGGAACTGCTCCAAAAGGCCGGCGCCAAGATCTACGACTACACCATCCTAAACATGACGAGG
>JAADGH010000146.1 GCA_013152475.1 Planctomycetota bacterium | reverse complement strand
CATGGGGAAACTCCTGGCGCATTTGCCCGTTGATCTTTCCGCACCGGAGTGGTATATTCATACTTAACTGCCTCTTTCCGGTTTCGATGGACGGAGTGGCCTATGCCAAGACTGCGCTTGCCGACGTGCCTGCTCCTCTGCCTGTGCCTCTCCCGCCCCTCCCTTGCCGCCGGCCCCGCGCAAATCCCGGATGTCCTCACCGAAGACATGGCAAAGTTCGAAGCGTTCATGAAGAATCCCGTGCCCGAAGTGCGCGTGGACGGCGTCCAGGGGGCGCGGTTTCTGAGGGCCTTCGAATTTGAGTCGCAACTTGTGGACCTGTTGAAGGACGACGATCTGCTGGTCCGGCGCGAGGCCGTGCAGGCGCTGGCCGAGTGCGGGACGGAGAAATCGGTCCCCCTCCTGATCGAGCGGCTGGACGATGCGGACTGGCAGGTACAGGAGCATGCGCTGCACGCCCTGCGCCTGATGACCGGACAATCGTCTCTCGCACCAAAAAAGGCAGACTGGGAGGCGTGGTGGAAGGGGACCTCCCTCGAGGAGAAGCAAAAGCGCCTTCTCGCCGGTCTGGCGAGTTCAGACGCGGAGACACGTGCCGCAGCGGCCCGGGCAATGCGATGCCTGGCGACGCCGCAGTGCGAAGATGCGATCCTTAAGCTCCTCACGGAGTCGAAGTCGCTCACAGGCAAGGAACGGAAGTTTCTGACCGAGGCACTCGATCACATCGGCACGGACAAGTCCATGTCATATTTCCTTCAGCGCGCCGGCGCCGGCGACCGCGCAGCCGCGTGGGCGCTCGGAAGGCGAGGGGGCAAGGATGCGGAGGAGGCGCTGCTCAAGGGCTTCCGACGAAATGGAAGTCTCGACTTCCTGCTCAATCTCGATCGGGTCAAGACGACAAAGTGCGGCCCGTTTGTGCCGCGATTATGTCGCAATTTCAACTCCCTGATTCGGGCCGGTCGCGGAGAAGAGATGCGCTACCCGCGCTCGCCCTTGCAGCGCGTGTCTGCAAACCTCATCCGCCGTACGGGTCAGGCGCCGATGCTGATTGATTTGATTCTCGCGGAGATGGAAGGGAAACCAAAGGAAGCCGCTATTCCCAAGAATTATAAGCCGTTGTTCGAATGCTTGCGCAAGGTCCTGAAACCCGAATTCGTTCGCGAGGGGCTCAGCGCTGACGGGTTTCTTCTCGGTGCGCTCTACGACCTCGCCAACGACAAGGCGATCGCGCCGCGCCTGATTCCCCTGCTGCGAAGCAAGGTCCTGCTCGTGCGAATCTATGCGGGGATGACGCTCGGCAAGCTGCAAGCCCCCGAGGCCGTCGGCCCCATAGTGGAGGTGATCCAGGGGGGATATGCCTTCCCCGACTGCACGTCGCCCGTTTCGGCGAAGCACACGAGCGCGTTCGTCGAGGTGGATGGCAAGCGCCAGCGGCAGAGCCAGACGGTTCGGTGGCTGGGGTACCTGTGCGATGCGCTGGGCCACATCGGAACCGACGACGCGCGCAAGGCGCTCGAAGCGTTTGCGGCAGATCCCAAAGCCCCGCGCGATGTGCGGTACGGAAGCGTGGTTGGACTCGGCCACATTGCCTCAGTACAATCCCTGTCCGCGCTCGAAAAGGTTTCCCGGGAAGACATCATCTGGTTGGTTCGTGACACCGCCAGGCGAACCATCGCAGACATACGAATCAAGAACAGGGCGAAGGGAAAGGGAGCAGAAAACACACGCGCCAACTGAGGACGAGAAACCATGAGATACGTTAGACGCTCTGTCATTGCTTTCTCCTTGATGCTGTTTGTCGCCGGGGGTGCGGTCGGGGACCCAAAGACGGACACGCCGAAGACGCTGTTCGAGCAGTTTAAGAAGGCGCCAACGGCGCAGGCCGCGCTGCAGTTGGCGAGGAAAGGCCAAACCGATCCCTCCAGACTTCGGCTGGGACTGATGCTGCCCGAGCCGGCGCCGGCGCTGCTGGCTTGGGCCATGTATCAATACCCGAATCCGGCCGTCCGGAGAGAGTTAGAGGGGCTGCTGAAGTCGGCCGATCAAGTGGCGGGGTACTGGGCAGCGAAGACGCTGGGCCGAATCGGCGATCCGGCGAGTATTCCCGCCCTGGCCGCGCAGTTCCCGGAGAAGGACCGCGAGTTCTGGGAGATAAGCAGTGGAGGCAGGAACAGGCGTGGCAGGATGTACTACTTCCGGTATATCCGCAAGCCAGGTGAGCGAGCGCGGCGTGTGGGCGTGCCTGCGCCGTCGGACATGCCGAACATCCGCGTGGCCTATGCGGCCACGGAGGCCCTGGGTCACATTGGCGGCGAGAGGGCCGCGCAGATTCTCATGCGCGAGTTGGGGCGAGATCACTACCTGATTCGTTATGGAGCAGTGCAGGCCCTTGGCAAGATAAGGAATGAGGCCGCTCGGGACAAGCTGAAGGAAATGGCGCAGCGCGATCCGGTACTGATCGTGCGCACAGCGGCGCAGGAAGCCGTGGCCCGGATCGATGGGACGTATCGCGCCTCGGCATCGCCCCCGCCTGAGCTGCCGCCGTCGATCGTATTCATCAAGACGAAGGAGCGGACGGAGTCCAACCTCGCCTTCCGCGACGCCTACCCCTATCCGCGCGTGCCCTGGTATGCCTGGGGGCAGAATCTTTATACCCTTACCCCGCCCCAGCCCGACGGCGAGCTGAAGAACCTGACCCACCTGACCGACGGGGGTGTGCAGGGCGCGGAGGTGTCGTACGACGGCAAGAGAATCCTCTTCGCCATGCGGAAGCACTTCAAGACGGAGGGCTTCCACATCTACGAGATCAACGTGGACGGCACGGGCCTGCGGCAGATCACCTCCGGCAACTGCAACGACATCGACCCGCAATACCTACCCGACGGACGGATCGTGTTCTGCTCCGACCGCACCGGCTACCACGAGTTCTATCATCAAGAGCGCTCCCGTGCACTCTACACAATGAACGCCGACGGGTCGAACATCCAGCAGATCACCTTTGACCCCAACTCGGAGTTCGAGCCTATCGTTCTGCCGGATGGGCGAATCTTGTACGGCAGCTATCGCTTCTACGGATGGGACGGCGGGCCGACGGCAGTGCCCCAGGACCCGCGTAAGGGAATCAGCCGCATCGAGACGGTCCTCCACACGATCCTCCCCGACGGGACCCAGGACCAGATGTTCTACGGCAGCATGCGCGGCGGCTTCTACAGCACGCTCCGCCCGATGCCCTACGCGAACCAATTCCAGACGACTGCCTGGCCGCGGACGGATCAGATGGTCGGCGTGGGGATCAGCTTCCCACGCGTCCTTCCCGACGGGCGGCTGGTATGCGTCACGCCTTCCGGCGTGGCAGTCGTCGACCCGAAGAAAGACCCCTTGGACTGCGAGATGCCGCTCTACCCCGAGATTCTGAACCTCGCCGGCGGCGAGGAGGTCTATATCCACAACTTCGACGACCAGAACCCCATCGGCCGGCTGACCGCGCCGTATCCGATCGGCGGGGATTGGATCATCCTCTCATATGCGCCGTGGTATGACACACGGTGGAACGGCTACGGCCTCTATCTGTTCAACCTGAAGACGCGCGAGATGCGGCTGGTCTATGATGATCCCGATATGAGCGACGTGGACGCGATCCCCATCGTGCCGCGACCGCTGCCGCAGGTCATTCGTCCGAGAAAGGTGCCGGCGGACGCCGACACGGGTTTCGTCTATTGCCAGTCGGTGTTCAACTCCGATCTTCCCTTCGACCGGTCGAAGATTGCCTTCGTGCGTGTCCTCGAAGCGGTGCAGGTGGGCATGTCGCTGAACGGCAATCTGGGGTTCCAGACGCGCATCCTCGGGGAGGCGCCGATCTCCTCGGATGGCTCGTTCTATGTCGAGCTGCCGGCGGACACGCCGTTCCGCTTCGCTCTTCTGGACGCGGAGCGGAACGTCCTGGTTCACGAGACCGACTTCAACTATGTGCGGCCGAACGAACAGAAAGGCTGCATCGGCTGCCATGAACGGAAGGGGGTCGGTGTTGTGAATGCCGTGCCCCTGGCGATGCACCGGCCGCCCTATCAGGCCGTTCGCAAGCGGGGGGATTTGGTGTATGGGGGCCGCCTGAGCCGGTCCTACACATATATCGTTCGGGAGTAGGACCTTATTCCGTGGCATGATGCCAATTTGCGCGCATGTCATCTCTGAAAGCGCATGGGGTGTCAAGTGAATTGTGTGGGATTTTGCGGCGGGCTGAGAAGCGGCCTTTGGGCGGCCGACGAGGCTGCTTCGCCCGCGAAGCGCAGGCTCGCAACGACAAGAGCCGCGCTTGGGTTGCGGACATTGCCCGCTTTAGGAGGTTGTCCGCCGTGGAAAGGAGTAACGCATGAGATACGGAACAAGTCTGGCTTTGTTGCTGTGTATGGTTGGCGTGGCGCTTGGGCAGGGCGGGGTGTCCGAAGACAAGGCCACGCTGCTGGTCACCTTCCGAAGCAAGGAGCCGGCCGATTGCAGCGGGCAGGTGGAGGTGAGTTCCGGGCGCGTGACAGGCATACGGGGCTGGCGGTTCCTGGCCCGAGATCGGGTGGAGGGCAACAAGTGGCGCGCGCAAATTCGCCGCAGGAAGCCCCAGGGCTATCGGCAGCGCCAAGCGGTGAAGAAGGGCAAGGTCCTGCCTACAACCGACAACGGCGTGTTCATCCAGTTGGCCGACACGACACCGGACAGTCAGGTCAAGATCAGCACGAAGCTGGGCGAGATGTCCTTCGCGCTCAAAGACATTCCCTATGGCAAGAGACTCCAGAAGAAACGGGCCATCACCATCGAGCGGTGTGCGCCGTCGACGTGTATTGCCAAAGGCATCGAAGATGAAGACTACCCGGCCGCGGCAATGGCCCCGGACGGCACGATCTGGCTGGCGTATATCGCCTTCACGCACGGGAAGAAATTCGTCGGGCTCCGCGAGAAGATGACACCCGACATCAAGGACTTCGCCTACCTCGCCGAACCCACCGGCGGGGACCGGCTCTGGCTGAAAGCATTCCGCAATGGCAAATGGGAAGAGCCTGTGGCCGTGACGGAGGGCGGCGAGGATCTGTTTCGCCCCGCCATTGCCGTGGATGGCTCCGGCCGTGTGTGGGTCTTTTTCTCCAAAAACGTGAACCCGAAGCCCGATCTCTCGGACGGCAACTGGGAGCTGATGGTGCGGTCGTTCAGCAACGGCGAGTTCGGCCCCGCAGTCAATGTGTCGAACGCCGCCGGTCCGGACTTGTGCCCTGTGGCGACGACGGACTCCGAGGGTCGCGTCTGGGTCGCGTGGATGGGCGGCCGCGAGACGAACTTCGACATCTTCGCCGCAACGCAGAAGGACGCCAGCTTCGGTGCGCCTCAGCGGGTGTCCGTGAGCAAGGCAAACGACTGGACGCCGGCCATTGCAGCCGACAAGAAAGGCAACGTCGCCGTTGCGTGGGACACGTACGACAAGGGCGACTACGACGTCTACCTGCGTGTGTTCCAAGGCGGAAAGCTCGGGGCCGCGATGCCTGTGGGCGCGGGTCAGGAGCACGACAGCCGCGCGTCGCTCACCTACGACAAGCAGGGCCGTCTCTGGATCGCGTGGGAGCAGGCCGGGCCGGGCTGGGGCAAGGACCAAGGGGCCTGCGAGCGCAACGGGGGCGGGCTGCGTCTGTATGCGCCGCGCAAGCTGATCCTGAAGGTGTGGGACGGGGAGAAATGGCTCCAGCCGCCCGCGAAGCTGGCCGCTGTGGCCCCGACACGCGATGGAGCAAAGAAGCCGTCCAAGTCCGGCAAAAAGGTCCGGCACATCGACGATACGGTGCGCGGATTGAACCCGATGTTTGTCCGTCTCGCCTGCGATTCGCAGGGGGCCATCTGGGTGGCCTTTCGCGGACGGCGAGGAGGCATGCGACACCGTGTCGGGACCGTGTTCTGGAGCTTCCTCACGCGCTACGACGGCAAGGGCTGGCAATCGCCCATCCTCCTGCCGGATTCGGACAACATCTTAGACAATCGGCCCGCGCTTATACCGCTGCCCGACGGTAATCTGCTCGTGATCGGTTCGTCCGACGAGCGGCACAAGTTCCCGCGTGGCGGCGCCCCGTGGCGCGTGCCGAAGTGGCGGCGGAAGAGAGCGAAAGCAAAGCCGCCGAAGGATTCCAACGTCGATAAGATCAACAACAACCTCTATGCGTCCCTGGTTGCGCAGAGTGCACTGCCTGCGGTCTCGGACATCACGCTCGAGGAGATTCCGGCGGCGACCGTTGCCGAGCCGCGGCCGGACATCGCCATTGAGCTGGCGGCCGTGAAGCGGATGCGCGACTACCGCACAAACCTTCGCGGTGAGACGCTCCGCCTCATGCGCGGCGAGTTTCACCGCCACACGGAGATCTCCTCCGACGGCGGTGGGGACAGCGCGCTGATCGACATGTGGCGCTACGCTCTCGACGCGGCCTACATGGACTGGCTCGGCAACGGCGATCACGACAACGGCGGCGGCCGGGAGTACTCCTGGTGGAGCATCCAAAAGACGACGGACATGCTCAAGATCGGCACGGCCTTCGTTCCCATGTTCAGCTACGAGCGCAGCGTCAGCTACCCCGAGGGACACCGCAACGTGGTCTTCGCCAAGCGCGGCATCCGCACGCTGCCCCGCCTGCCGAAGAGCGACCCGAACGACGAGAACCCGCCGCCCGCGCCGGATACGCAGATGCTCTACCGCTACCTGCGCCAGCACGACGGCGTCTGCGCGGAGCACACGAGCGGGACGAACATGGGAACCGACTGGCGCAACAACGATCCCGTCGTCGAGCCCTTCGTCGAGATCTACCAGGGCGCGCGGCAGAACTACGAGATGCCCGACGCGCCGCGTTCCAACACGGAGGAGAACTCTCTTGGCGGCTGGCGGCCCAAGGGCTTCGTCTCTCTGGCGCTGCTCCGGGGCTATCGCCTCGCCTTCGAGGCATCCAGCGATCACGGCTCGACGCACATGAGCTATTGCAACGTGTGGGTGACCGAGCCCACGCGCGAAGGAATCCTTGAGGGGATGAAGAAACGTCGCGTTTACGGCTCGACGGATGACATCCTTGCCGACGTGCGATGTGTCGCCGGAGGGAAGGAGCACTTCATGGGCGAGGAGTTCGAGCTATCCGAACCGCCCAAGTTCACGATCAAGCTCCACGGCACGCAGCCCTTTGCCAAGGTCCATGTCATCCGGCAGAATGAATACGTTTACAGCACCGAGCCCGGCAAGGCCGACGTGGACATCACCTGGGCCGACGCCTCCCCGGTTGCCGGGAAGACGCTTTACTATTATGTCCGCGGCGAGCAGGCGAACGGCGAGCTGGTCTGGATCTCACCCATGTGGATCAAGTATTCCCCATAGGAGGTATTCGCCTTCCATGAGCCGTTTCCAGGATGGAAAGACTGCCCGGTATATGTAACCGTCTTCACTCTCTTTTTCATCCCCCTGCTCTACACCGTCGTCGAGAATCTGCAGTCGGCCTGATCCGCCGCGACGGATCCAAGCCGTAGGGATGCTCATTGCCGTTCACTTTGGTATATGTCAGGGGCGTCCCGCCCAACCCCCCATATGTGGTATGGAGTTCGTTCGGTAATTTTTAATGTTTCGCGTCGCCCCTCTTAGAGCCTGTCCGAAAACCTGTAGCCGCAGGCTTCATGCCTGCGGGAAGATCGCGCCCATAAAAGGCGCGGCTACACATGCCGGTTTTCGGATAGGCTCTAACACTTCGGCCGCGGTGGTTGGCACCGGGGCCATTACATCCTAAGTGCACCACACAAAACGGCGCTTGTCAAATTCGCGGGTGCGAATTTCTGGAAAAAGCGCGGGCTGATCTGCCATGCGCTTTCTCCCCGCTTTGCCGACCGCTTGTGTGCCACGCTCAAACTGGTTTGAGCGTGCTGGGCAGACGCACCTTTCGTAATAGGAACTAATTAAGCATGGCATCCAAAAACTAAATTAGTGCCACTGAGAGGCGAGGACGGCTTGCGATTGGAGGGCGATCCAAGAGGACATTCCGGTTCGATTGGATGTGACAGACATACTTGACCGTTCGACATCAGTGTCTCAACCGCCGCCACTCCCCCGGCGTCACTCCCGTCAGCTCGCGGAAGCGTCGCAGGAAGTACTTCTCATGCCCGTACCCGCAGGCGGCTGCCACCGCGCTGATCTTCCGATCCGTTTCCGTGAGGAGCCGCTTCGCCCGTTCCAGACGGCTTTGTCCGAGGTACTGGACCGGGCTCAAACCAAGGACCTGCTTGAACGCATACAGCAGCCGGTTTCGCGACGTATGAAGCATCTCAGCAAGCTGGCTTACATTGACCCCGGTCTCCATCAGCGACTCAATAAGGGCGCGGGCCTCATCCACAAAGACTCGATTCGACGACTCCAGGAGGTTTTGCCGAGCCGGCGCACGGCAGACGGAGAGAAGCTGGTAGAGCAGCGACACCGCGCGGTAGGGATCGCGCGGCCTGGGTGAGCCATAGAGCTCGAAGAGCTCCCGGCAGCAGCGAATGGCCGCATCGGGGTCCGGGGGACGAAGAACCTGAATATCCTCGCTGAACCCGAGCTCCCGGGCGAAGGCCAGCGCTCCCTCACCAGTCAGGCGCATCCAGTAGAAGTGCCAGGGATCGGTCGGCGACTCGAAGAACTCATGAGACGCCTGTGGCCAGATGCAGAACATGTCGCCCGGGTGAACGATGTGTTCGCCTGTGGGCGAGATGAACGTGCCGTGACCCCGAGTTACGAGGTGCGGGAAGGGCGCATCGAGCACGTTGGCGCGTCGCGATCCCCCGAATCCTGTCAAAGCACCGACCGTCTCGGCCCACACGGTCACGCCCGCAAGCGACGTCGGCATCGGCCATGCATGGGTTGTTGTCCGCTCGGACATTGCGCAAATAGTTACCTAATGGATGCAATTCTACACCCCATTTATATTGCTTATCGGCACACAGCGCAGTATACTCCATGTAGTGAGATATGTCAATTGTGCATATTGTTACCGCGACGGGCAATATCCACGGGAGAGCCAAATGTCATTTCTTGACGAACGGCAGCTCTTCGAGCGGGAGTTCAACGAGTTCTATTCCACTTATCCCAGTGACATCTGCGAGATCAGACGCGAGATGGACAAGGTCAGCGCGGGGCATCCAGAGTGGTCCCCCCGCCGACGCAAAGCGCTCATTTATGAAACCGCAGCGCGCCGATGCAGGGCCAAGGTGTTCCGCCATTTCCCGTTCTATTTTGAGCTCCAGGCCGGACGGTCGCGAAACCGATGGGGGATGGAGGGAATCGGGCGATGGCTGATCGAGCAGCCCTTTGGAGACCGGCTCACACGGGAGTGCGAGGCGTGGTGGCAGCCATGTCGGAGTTCAGGGCTTTCAAGGGGCAACCCCGATGTCCTTGACCTCGACCACCATTGCGTCGGCTACGATAACGTCCTGCGCTTCGGCCTCCGCGGCCTCATCGCCAAAGCGGAGAAACGTCTGGCCCGCGAGGCGTCAAAGGAGGGGCGCGAGTTCCTCGAAGCGACGATCATCGGCAATCGCGCACTCATCGCCATTGCCGACAAGTTTGCCGACGAAGCCGAGTCCATGCTAACAGGCGAGACGGATGCAGCCGTTCGACATCGCCTGGAGCGCATAGCCGACTGCGCGCGCCGCGTTCCAGGCGACCCGCCGCAGACGTTCTACGAAGCGCTGAACACGATCTTGTTCATGCGCGAGATCCTTGGCTCCCTCGAAGGCATCGGCGAGAGCGTCCTCGGCCATCTCGACCGCATGGTGTGGCCGTACTACCAGCGCGACGTGGCCGCAGGCCGGATGACACGCGGGGAAGCCAAAGACCTCCTTCGCGCTTTCCTGGCGATGACGGACGCCAAGTTCGATTTCCGCGACCGCCACGAGACCTCGACCACCGTGGTCATTGGCGGATGCGACGCAGATGGCGCGATCGTGTTCAACGAGATAACCCGGATGATCGTGGAGGCCTACCAGGAGCTGCGCCTGGTCAATCCGAAGCTCCAGGGCCGGATTTCGCCGCGTCATCCGCAGAAGTACTTCGACCTGCTGGGAGAGCTGGCCGCGCGCGGGACCAACGTGCTGGCGATCTTCAACGACGACGTCATCATCGAGGCCAACGTCCGTCAGGGGAAATCCCTGCGGGACTGTCGGCTTTACGTCGCAGGCGGCTGTCAGGAGAACGTGCTCCAGAACACGGAAATCAACAGCCGCGCCTCCATCTTCCTCAACCTGCCGCACGTCTTTCTGATGGGGTTCTTTTCCGATCCGTGGCGCTGGTTCGCCGAGCGGGAAGGCATCGACCTGAAACGATACGACGGCTGCCGAAGCTTCGACGTCTTCCACGCCGCGTTTCTGGCCAACCTGGAGGCCGTCGTCGGCGCTCATATCGACCAGCGCAACCGGTCGGAAGCGCAAGGCGGACAGTTCAACCCCTGTCCGCTGCATTCGGCGACCCTCGATGGCTGCATCGAGAAGGGGCGGGACATGATGGAGGGCGGGTGCCGATACAGCGCCGCGAGCGTGTCGCTGGTCGGCATCGGCACACTAATCGATTCGCTCTTCGCGGTGCGGGAGGCGGTCTATCATCGGAAGCAACTGTCCCTGCGCCAGCTCCGGGACATGCTCGAACGCAACTTCGACGGCGAGGAGGCGTTCCGGAGGTATCTCATCAACCGGGTACCCAAATTCGGACAGGATGACGAGGAAGTCCGGCAGTTTTCCGCGCGCGTGTTTGCCGACGTGGCCCGGGTGTCGTCCGGCCGCCCCAACAGCCGCGGCGGCAGGTACGAAGCCAGCCTGTTCGTCCATCGGGCATTCGCAGACATGGGGCAAAAGACCGGCGCCACCCCTGACGGCCGCAGGGCCGGCGAGCTCCTTTCCCAGGGAATGGGCCCCTCTCTCCTCAGTCTTGGCAGAACGGCCGACATCGGCCAGGTTATGCGCGCGGTCGGGCCGCTCGATCTGGCGGACTACCCGATCGTGGCGGTGCTGGACCTCAAGCTGCCGCTGTCCCCGAAGGGCGTCGGCCCCGACACGATCGTCCCCATCATCCGGCGCTTCCTCGATTCGGGTGGGTCCGTGCTCCAGATGAACGTCGTCGATTCGCAGGCCCTCGTTGACGCCCGGCAGCATCCCGAACGTCACGCCGACCTGGTCGTGCGCGTCAGCGGCTACAGCGCCCGGTTCACGGCGCTGCCGGAACAGATTCAGGAAGAGATCATCGGCCGGACGATGGCCTTGGCTTGACGAATACGAAAATTGGCGCGCCCTAAATTTCCCGCTTGATATGGGAGATCAACATAGTATAATATTCACATAAATATTATAGTATGGAGGAACGCCATCAAATGGGCAATTTCGAGTATGATTTCTCTGTAATTCGCCACCTGAGGAAAGAAAAGAAGCTGAGTTTCCGCAGCCTGGCGGCAAAATCCGGGCTGTCCCTCGGCGCGGTGGTCAAGATCGAGCGAAACGATGGCAACCCTGCCCTTCAGACTTTGGTGCGGCTCTGCAAGTCGCTGGACATCACGGTGTCTGATCTCCTGGCCTTGGCCGAAAGGCAGAAGCCGCGCCGCGCCAAGGGACGGCGTCGCACGATCGGGAAAGCCGAGTTTCTCGAATGTGATGTTGCCGGGCAGAAGTTGTTCTTCGGCAAGTTCAACAAGGGACACAGAGCGTCAAGCCCGTCCATTCACGGCAATATCGTGGAGACTTGTATCCTGCTGTCCGGCAAGGTGGAAGTGAAGATGGGCGACACTGTGTATAAGTTGAGGCCGCGAGACCTGCTGCAGTTCGACGCTATCTTCGAACATGAATACGTTGCGTCGGAGGAGTCGCACGTCCTGATCATTCACGGCCGAAGGGGGACCGCCGAGAAGGGATAGCACGGGATAGGCCGCGTCCGCCCGGCGCGTCTTTCGCAATTAGAGCGACTACTGCGGTAGGAGGTCACGCCATGAAAATGAGTTGTATTCCGATCTGTTTTTCCACGAGCTGCGACAAGGGAAGATGTCTTTGACGGAATGGGTCAAGATGGCGGCGCGCGTGGGGCTCGTGAAAGATCGCGTCGTTCACGTCCACGCCAGTGATCGCGATGCCGAGCTGGAGCATACCGTTGTCGGCGAGGGAGTGGTGGACTTCCCGGCTATCTTCCGAGTTCTCAAACATGAGGCCAGCTTCGACGGGTGGATATCGCTGGAGGCCGGGGGCGCACGCGGTGAAGAAGGTATTCGCGACGGGGTCGAGTACGTGAGGAGGGCCTGGGAGGAAGCATAGGTGAAAATCCTTGTCACCGGCACAGGCCATCTGCCAATAAAGCCCTTCGAGAACGACGAGCAAATCGCGGCGCCCACGATATGAAATAATGAGGAAGAGCCCTGACGACGCCGAGGAGGCATTGATTTATGGGTTTTTCTCAGATTTCGCTTGATTTGGGCGCAATAAAGCGATAAGCGTTGATCGTTTAGTGTTTGACGCCGTGCCTTGGGGGGTGTTGCGAAGCTGCTGGCGCAGTGAGGTGGGAGGCATCGGCCCGATCTCGCTGGGTTTAGGTGAATGCTTGCGGTGGAAGCTCCACAATCCCGGGGAGGGATGAAGATGCTTTGGATGCGGAAGGTTCGTCCGAACTGCGTGGCGATTCTCCTGTTTGCAGTTGTTGGCGTCGCGGCATCGGAAGAATCCACGGACGTATTCTCCCAGGAGCTCGCGCGCTTTCGCGCGTTACTCTCCAGCCCCTTGCCAGAGCGACGGATCGAGGCGATCCAGGGGCTGGCCTACCTGAAGGTCCCGTCCTGCGAGGGTGTGCTGCTTCGCTTGCTCAAGGACCCGTCGGTCCGCCGTGAGACGGCCATCGCGCTGGGGCGGTGCGGGACGGCCAAGTCCATCCCTGCGCTTATCGCACTTCTGAGCGATCCCGCGTGGGAGGTCCGCGTGCAGGCCCGCGATGCCCTGTGCCGGATGACGGCTCAAACGTTAGAGATGGATGACAAAGCCGCGTGGGAAAACTGGTGGGGGGCAGGCGATCCGGCAGCCAGGGAAAAAGTCCTCATTGATGGGCTTGCGAGCAAGGATGCCGATGTGCGCCTGAGGTCGTTGCGAGCCCTGCGGTTCCTGGGATCAAAGGGCGCCGAAGACGCGCTGTTGACATTTGTCAAGGCGAAGCGTTCGTCAACGAACACGGACTCGCGATCTTGGCCCTGGAGAGAATCGGCACGCAAAAAGCAATCCCGTATCTTGCCGGACAGTGGCGGAGGCCCGAGGCGGCGTGGGCGCTGGGGCGCATTGGCGGCCCCGATGCGGAAGCCGCGCTGCTCAAGGTCATAGAACGCAAGCTCCCATCGTGGCGGTGGTCAACGCTTGCTGATCCGCTGCTCATCAACCTGGACAGACTGAAGAGTAAGGCAGGCGATAAGATCCTGCCCAAGCTCGTCCAGAGATATGGTTTGATAACGGACAACAAACGCTACGAGGACCTGACACTCCCGCCTACTCCGATGCAGCGCGCGACGACGAA
>JAADGH010000136.1 GCA_013152475.1 Planctomycetota bacterium | reverse complement strand
GC
The DNA here is from genome assembly GCA_013152475.1 of Planctomycetota bacterium. GTDB lineage: Bacteria > Planctomycetota > Brocadiia > JAADGH01 > JAADGH01 > JAADGH01. The sequence continues at coordinate 43,246 of JAADGH010000136.1, read as the reverse complement.
CGGGGCGCAGACGGGGCAGTTGGTGGTGCACTGGGTGAAGCGCACGCCGCGCTCGGCGATGCGGTCCATGTTCGGCGTGCGAATGAAGTCGGCCCCGGCGCAGCCCATGTAGTCGTGCCGGTGCTGGTCGGAGATGATGAAGAGGACGTTTGGTTTTTCGTTCTTACGGCTCATGCCGCAGTGCTTTCTATGATCCGATGAGAATCGATCCCTTCACAGCGGACGTGACAAACATCCCCGCGACGCAGCCGGTCATCAGGCAGGCCAGCGTCGCCGCGATGAGCGCGCGGAAGCCGACCTGTGCCAAGTCTTTCGCCCTTTCGGGTACGAGGGCCGAAATGCCGCCGATGAAGATGGCCATGGACGCGATATGGGCGAAGCCGCACAGGGCGTACGTGGCGATGACGGCGGAACGGGGATTTGTCAGGGTCTCGTTCTTGATGGCCGCGGCCAGGGCGTAGTAGCACGGCACCTCCGTCTCGATGGTCCGGCAGCCGATGATCTGGGCGATGGTCTTCACATCGCCCAGCGGCACGCCCATGGCCAGCGTGAAGGGATAGAAGAGGTATCCCAGGATCAATTCGAGGGAAAGCGTCGTCTCCGTCATGCCGAAGAGACCGCCCACATACCCGAGCGCGAGGTTCACGAGGGCCACGAGACCGAGCACGGCGATCAGCAGGGCGGTGATGCCGAAGATTAGTTGCAGGCCCGTATTCGCGCCGTTGATTACGGCCTCGAAGAGGCTGTCCTCCTTTTCGTAGTGGGGTTGGACGGTCTCGCCGAGGGTCTTCGGCTCCTCCGACTCGGGCAGGAGAATCTTGGACATGACCAGCGCCGCCGGGGCGTTGAGGATCGACGCGGAGATCAGGTGACCGGCGATGGTGGGGAATTCCTGTTTCAGTGAGATGACGTAGACGGCCAACATGCTGGAGGCGATCGTCGCCATGCCGCCGGTGAGGATCGTGCAGAGCTCCGAGCGTGTCATGTCCTTCAGGTGCGGCTTGACTATCAGCGATGCCTCGACGCCGACAAAGATATTGCTGGAGACGCACAGCGACTCGGCGCCGGACACGCGCATCAGTTTCGTGAAGGCGTAGGAGAACCCGCGGATGACCCACGGCATCACATTACAGTAGTAGAGGATGGACATGAGGGCGGAAAAGAAGATGATCGTCGGCAGGGCCTGGAAGGCGAGGATGAAGCCCAGGGACGTCTCCCCCGCCGCGTTCGTCTCGCCGGGGCCGAGGCCGAGACGGCCGAAGACGAACTGCGGCCCGGCCTTGGCTGTATCGATCACCTTTACCACTAAGCTGTTGACCATCAGAAATGGGTTCCTGCCCTCGCCGAATGCCGGGAAGATCACGAATACGAACAACGCGACGAACATCTGGAACGCAATGCCCCAGAAGATGAGGCGGAGGTTCATGTTCCGCCGCTCCTTCGAGATCAGCCACGCGAATCCGAGCAGGACGAAGATGCCGACGAAGCTGATGCCGTTGTAGATGTCCATTGCGCCTCCGGTTGTGGATTGCTGGTTGTCAAGACACGCTCAAACCACTTTGAGCGTGTCTTTCCGCAACGGATACTATATAGGCCCTTGCGATCTTGCTGTCAAGCGCAAACCGGGCCGAGGGCGCATGTGGAGTGCGCAAGCCATGCTTGCGCCTTGCCACCGGGAAGCCGTGCTTCCCGGCAGAGGCGCACCGACCGTGCGGGGGGCCGGGGTGGCATGCAGGCGATTCGCCCGTAACTGAAGCGTCACTGTCCATCCGATTTTTTGCTTGACTTGCCTCCTTGCTTTGGAGTTTAGTGGGTCGCTCCTGCACTGGGCGGCGGGAGTTTTTCATTGTCCATTTTATGAGGAGGAGTTCCCATGGCGGTTCGGGTTGGCTTTATCGGCACAGGCGGCATCTCCAGGATGCACAGGCGCAATCTCACCCAGCTCCCCGATGTCGAGATCGTCGCCATGTGCGATGTGGTGGAGGAAAAGGTCCAGGAGGCGGCAGCCGAGCACAGCGCGAGGGCCTATACGGACTACCGCAAGATGCTCCGGAAGGGCGGTCTCGACGTCGTTTATGTCTGCCTGCCCCCCTTCGCACACGGCAAGGTCGAGAACGCGGTCATCAAGAAGGGCCTCCACATGTTCGTGGAAAAGCCCGTTCATGTGGATGCCCGCAAGGCGGCGGCGATCGCCAGGAAGATCCAGGACGCCGGCCTCATCACGGCTACGGGGTACCAGGACCGATACCTCGACATTATCGACACGCTCCAGGGCCTGCTCCGGGACCACAAGCCCGGCATGGTGATGGGCTACTGGATGGGCGGCATGCCGGGGGTGGCCTGGTGGCGCGTGAAAGCCCTGTCCGGCGGCCAGGCCGTCGAGCAGACGACCCACATCTTCGACATGTGCCGCTATCTCTTCGGCGAGGTGACGGAGGTCTATGCCGGCGGTACGAAGGGCCTGATGGCGGACGTGGAGGACTACGACATCGAGGACGCCTCGGCCGTGACGCTGCGCTTCGCGAACGGCCTCGTGGCAGTGGTCTTCTCGGCCTGCTTCCTGAGCGTGGGCAATCGCGGTGGGCTGGATATCTTCTGCAAGGACTGCTTCATCGAATACAAAGAGCGCAAGTCGATCACCGTCCACCGAAAAGGCGTGGAGCCGGAGCAGAGCATGGTGGAGAACAACTACCAGTTGGCGACCGACACGGCCTTCATCAACGCCATCAAGACCGGCGACCCGTCGCAGATCAAGTCGCCCTATGCCGACGCCGTCCGGTCGCTGGAGCTCTCCACTGCCGCAAACAAGTCCATGGAGACGGGCAAACCGGTCCGGCTGAAGCCGATCGTTTGAGGCCCGGATCGCATCGCCGTGCCGCCCCAATCGCGCACGGGATGTGCCACGTTCGGATGATGGAGCGCGCAGCAATCCCGCGTCCGCATGCCAGGATGGTTTTGTACCTGCCCCCCGCCGCCATGACTCGTGGATTGAACATTGACAAACGGGCGACGGGCGTGTAGTCTTATGTCCCAATTGCGTCTGTGTGCTGCATCCGGAAAATTCTCCTGATGGTTTAGTGCAACGCTCTGCGAGGGACACACATGGCAGAATCAATGTTTCGGAAGAAGGCGCTGGGGAAACTGCAATCCCCGGAGCAGCTTGATGAGCTGATGAAGGTGACTCGCCCGCGGGGCTGGGTCGCGCTGCTGGCCCTCTGCGCCGTCGTGGCGACCGCTGTCCTGTGGGGAATCTTCGGCCGCATCCCCACGCGCGTGAACGGCGAGGGCATGCTTATCCGACCTACCGGAGTGTTCAATGTCCCGTCCAATGGCGCGGGGCCTGTTGCCCGGATGCTCGTCGCGGAAGGGGATATGATCAAGGCGAACCAGGTGATCGCTGAGATTACCCAGGTCGACCTGCTCGCCCAGATCGAGGAGGCGAAGAACGAGCTGGCCCTTCTGCAGGAGGAGCACAAGAAGGTCCTCGACTATTGCGAGCGGCAGCGGAAATTGAAAATGGCCTATTACCTCTCGCAGCGACAGGACCTGGAGTCGGACATCAAGGAACAGAATTCCCTTGTGGCCGAGCTCAAGAGGATGGTGGCCAACATGGAGGGCCTGCGAAAGCGGGACCTCGTCTCGGAGCAGGAGCTGAACCAATCCCGCCAGAGCTTCATCCAGGCCCAGATGCAGATTCGGACCCTGGACGACCAATTGAACTCCATTCCCACTGACAAGGTCGAAACAGAGTACAACCTGAGTCTGAAGGCGTTCAGCAGCGAGAAGGCGGTCGATGACGTGAAGCGAAAGATCCAGCTTCTCGATACGCGCCTGAAACATGCCTCGCAGGTGGTAAGCCCCTACGAGGGCCGGGTTCTCGAAGTGATGGTGGACGAAGGTACGGTCGTGAATATCGGAACGGCCATGCTCAGTGTGGAGATGCTGAACCAGACCATGGAGGCCGCAATCTTCATCTCGGATACGCAGGGGAAGAAGGTGCAGAAATCCATGATGGTCGAGATCACCCCCGCCACAGTGAAACGAGAGGAATACGGCTACATCGTTGCTCGCGTGAAGAACGTCAGTGAATTCCCCGCCACCCGGGACGGCATGATGAGGCTGCTGCACAACGAGACGCTGGTGAACCAGCTCTCGCGCGGCGGCGTGCCCATCCAGGTCAATGCAAGCCTTGAGGTGGACAAGAATACGCCGAGCGGCTACAAATGGTCGTCCCGCAAGGGCCCCCGTCTCCATATCTCCAGCGGCACGCTGTGCACGGGGAGTGTTGTCGTTCAAGAGCAGCCGCCCATCACGCTGGTCATTCCCTTTTTCAAGAAGTTCTTCGGGCTGACATGAGCGAAGAGGCGACATCGGACAAGGGAAAGAGGGTGAGACCCCCGCGCCGCAGGCGCGTGCATACGCCCACCGTCATCCAGATGGAGGCCGTGGAGTGCGGCGCGGCCGCCCTCGCCATGGTCCTTGCCTACCACGGACGGTACGTGCCCCTGGAGCAGCTCCGTCTCGACTGCGGTGTGTCCCGCGACGGCAGCAAAGCCAGTAACATGGTCAAGGCCGCCCAAAACTACGGCTTCGAGGCGAAAGGGTGGAGAAAAGATCCCGACGACCTGAAGCTCATCGACTTGCCCGTCATCGTGTTCTGGAACTTCAACCACTTCGTCGTGGTCGAGGGGTTCGACAGGGAACAGTGGTATCTCAACGATCCCGCCACCGGGCCGCGCTCCGTGCCCAAGGACGAATTTGACGAGTCCTTCACCGGCGTCGTGCTCACCTTCGATCCCTCGCCCGAATTCAAGAAGGGCGGCGAGAGGCCCCGGCTCAGCCGGTCCCTGCATAGACGCACCCGGGGCGCCGCGACCCCCCTTACCTACGCCGTCATCGCCGGCCTGGCGCTGGTGATCCCCGGGCTGGTGATCCCCACGTTCAGCAAGATCTTCGTGGACCAGTACCTCATCAACAAGATGAGCTACTGGGTCCGCCCGCTCCTCTTGGGCATGGGCGTCACGGCCGTTCTCTTCGCCCTCCTCACCTGGCTCCAGCAGTACTGCCTCTGCCGGCTGGAGATCAAGCTGGCCCTGGCCTTCTCGGGCAAATTCCTCTACCACGTCATGCGCCTCCCCATCGAGTTCTTCGCTCAGCGCTACGGCGGCGACATCGCCTCTCGCGTCCTGCTCAACGACAAGGTCGCCCAACTCCTGTCCGGCCAGTTGGCCGCCAATCTGCTGAACTGTCTCATGGTCGTCTTCTACGCGATCCTGATGTACCAGTACGACCGGATCATGACGCTCGTGGGCGTCGCCATCGCCATGACCAACCTCCTCGCCCTCCAGTTCGTCTCGCGAAGGCGAAGGGACCTGAACAAGCGAATGCTCCAGAATCAGGCCAAGCTCATCGGCACGGCCATGAACGGCGTGCAGATGATGGAGACCCTCAAGGCCACCGGCGGCGAGGATGACTTCTTCTCCCGATGGGCGGGATACAAGGCCAAGGCTATCAATGCGGAACAGGGACTGGGGTTCTACACCCAGATTCTGAACGTCGTGCCCCCCCTCCTCACTGCATTCAACACAAGCTGTATGCTCGGACTCGGCGGCCTGCGCGTGATGCAGGGCGCCCTCTCCGTTGGCGAGCTCGTGGCCTTCCAGAGCCTCATGCTCACCTTCAGCCTGCCCATCAACCAGCTCGTCATGCTCGGCAGCCAGCTCCAGGAGGCCGAGGGCGACATGAATCGCATCGACGACGTCCTGAACTACGAGCAGGACCCCGAGCTGGAACAGTCCGAGCGGGCCGAGGAAGGGAGCGACACCTTCACCAAGCTCACCGGACGTTTGGAGATGAAAGGCGTCAGCTTCGGCTACAGCCGCCTGGAAGCCCCCCTCATCGAGGACTTCAACCTAACGCTCGCCCCCGGCAGCCGCGTCGCCCTTGTCGGGAGCTCCGGCAGCGGAAAGTCCACCATATCGAAACTGATCTGCGGCCTCTTCGGGCCCTGGTCGGGGCAGATTCTCTTCGACGGCAAGCCGAGGGCCGAGACCCCCCGCCGCGCGCTCACCAGCTCCCTCGGCCTGGTGGACCAGGACATCCTCCTCTTCGAGGGAACCATCCGCCAGAACCTCTCCCTCTGGGACCCCAGCATCCCCGAGGAGGATATCCTCCAGGCCGCGCGCGATGCCTGCATCCATGAGGACATCGCCGCCCGCGCCGCAGGCTACGACAGCAAGGTGGACGAGGGCGGCCTGAACTTCAGCGGCGGGCAGCGCCAGCGCCTGGAGATCGCCCGCGCCCTCGCCATGAGCCCGTCCATCCTCGTCCTCGACGAGGCCACCAGCGCCCTGGACCCCCTGACGGAGAAGCGGATCGACGACGCCCTCCGGCGGCGGGGATGCACCTGCGTGATTGTTGCTCATCGCCTGAGCACCATCCGCGACTGCGATGAGATCATCGTCCTGGAGCGTGGCAAGGTCGTGCAGCGAGGGACCCACGACGAACTGGTCAAGGCCGGCGGGGCCTATTACGACCTGATCAAGGACCAATGACAGATACGGAAAAGCTCAACCAGGTTCTCAGTCAGGAGGGCGCGCCCCTCGACGTGGGCGCCAACCAGCCCTTCCTGCTGGACGACGCCGACAGCGCCTGGCTCATCCAGTCCGGCCTGATCGACATCTTCTCCGTGGACGTCGAGGACGGCCGGGCTGCGGGGGTGCGGAGCCATCTCTGCCGCCTGGAGGCGGGCGACCTGCTCCTCGGAATGGAGCACAGGGGCGAGGCCGGCGCCCTCGCCGTGGCCGGCATCGAGACAACGCTCGTCACCGTCCCCAAGGCGCGCCTCAAAGCGCTTGCGCAGGAGGCCGGCCATGCAGAGGCCGCCGCCGCTTCCATCGAGAAGTGGACGAGCGCGCTGCTCTCCGGGCTTCTACGGCCCGGCCTTATGCCGAAGGACGCCGCCGAGCTTGAACCGGGAAAGGAGCTTGAGATCGACAGCGGGCAATCGGCCCGTGTGGAGGACGGTCTCCTGTGGGCGGCCCATTCCGAGGGGACGCTCCGTTTCGCCGGGCGTGAAGATATTTCGCCCGTGCGGAAGGACTGCTTCTTCCCCGTCAGTGATACCTGCTGGCTCGCAGCCGTCGAAAAGACCACGATTCGGACCGCCGAGACGAGGACCCTGGTCTCTAACGGCGCAATCTGGCCGGCCCTCGACGGCTTTCACGAACAGGCGCTGGCGTGCATCCGGCAGGACCGCCTGCTCAGCGTGCAGCACGACCGGGAGCGCATGTCCGCCACGGCCGAGGTGGACGAGCTCGCCCTGGAGAACGTCTCCATCCGGCTCACCTCCGTCCTGGCCCCCAGTGTGGAAAAGTACGTGCGCGTCTCGGATGACATGCTTCTCGAGGCCTGCCGGCTCGTGGGCAAGGCGGCGGGAATCCAGGTCCAGCTCTCCCGCGCCTCCACGCGAGGCGCGAAACACACCGACATTCTGGAGAACATTGCCAAGGCCTCCCGGTTCCGCACGCGAAAGGTCCTTCTAACCGACGACTGGTGGAGGCAAGACGCCGGACCGATGCTGGCCTATCTGGCGGAGGACAGGCGTCCCGTGGCGCTGCTGCCGACATCGCCGGGGCGCTACGTCCTGCACGACCCGTCGGAGAAAACCCACCAGCGCGTGACCGCCCGGCTGGCGGACAAGCTCGAACCCTTTGCCTTCGTCTTCTACCGCACCTTCCCGGATCGGCCCATCACGGGGAAGGAAATGGTCCGTTTCGGGCTGTTCACCTGCGGCCGGGACATCTGGCGGCTTGTTGTCATGGGCATCGCCGCCGGCCTGTTGGCGCTGGTGACCCCCATTGTCACAAACCTGCTCTTCGACACCGTCATCCCCAGCGCCAACCTGGAGCAGTTGGCGACCATCGTCTTCGCCCTGATCGTGAGCGCCCTGGCGGTGGCCGCCTTTCATGTGGTCCGGGCCTTTGCCATCCTGCGCATCGAGGCGAAGATGGACGGGTCCCTCGAAGCGGCCGTCTGGGACCGCCTCCTGAACCTGCCCCTGCCGTTTTTCCGGGACTATACCGCCGGCGATCTTGCCCTGCGGGCCAGCGGGATCGGCATGATCCGGCAGATGCTCGCCGGCGCGGTGGCCGCGACGTTCCTCGACAGCATCTTTTCCGTCTTCAGTGTCGCCCTGCTGTTCTACTACAGTTGGGTGCTGGCGCTGGTGGCGCTGGGGATCCTGGTCGTGGCGGGGCTCATCAGCATGGCGTCCATTGGGATGCAGTACCACTACCAGCGGCCCCTGTTCAACATCCAGGGCAGGATCCAGGGCCTGGTGCTGCAGTTCATCTACGGCATGTCCAAGCTCCGCGTGGCCGGCGCCGAGAAGCGGGCGCTCTCCACATGGGCCGAGATGTTCGCCGACCAGAAACGGCTCTCCTACAAGGCGCGGAAGGTGAATGCAGCGTTCGCCATGTTCGTTGGCGTGCTCCCCCTGTTCTCCTCGGGTGTCATCTTCGGGGCGTTTGCGTTCTCGCACAGCCCGTCTCTAAGGGAGGTGAGCGTCGGCGACTTTCTCGCCTTCACTGCGGCGTTGACGAACGTCATCACCGGCGGGGTCAGCATGATCATGTCGCTGGCGCCCGCTCTCCTGGCGGGGCCGCTGGCCGAGCGCATCATGCCCATCGTCCGGGCCGAGCCTGAGGTAAGCGTGAACAAGGCCCAGCCCTCGGAGCTGAGCGGCCGGATCGAGGTAAGCCACGTCTCCTTCCGCTATACCAAGGACGGCCCGCAAATACTGAAAGACGTCTCCCTCACCGTCAAGCCCGGCGAGTTCGTAGCCATTGTCGGACCGTCGGGGTCGGGAAAGTCCACGCTCTTCCGCCTGCTCCTCGGCTTTGAGTTCCCCAACACCGGCTCCGTCTACTATGACCAGCAGGACATCAGCGGCCTGGACATCCAGGCGCTGCGCAGGCAGATCGGCGTCGTCCTCCAGACCTCGAAGGTGATGCCCGGGTCGATCTTCGAGAACATCATCGGCGCGTCACTCCTCACCGTGGATGACGCCTGGGAGGCGGCGCGCATGTGCGGCCTGGAGGACGACATCAAGGACATGCCCATGGGCATGCACACCGTCGTGGCGGAGGGGGGAACGGGCCTCTCCGGCGGTCAGCGGCAGCGGATCCTCATCGCCCGGGCCGTCGTCCACAGGCCCAGAATCCTCTTCTTCGACGAGGCCACCAGCGCCCTGGACAATCGCACCCAGGCCATTGTGAGCCGCAGCCTGGAGCAGCTCAACGCCACCCGCATCGTCATCGCCCACCGCCTGAGCACCATCATCAACGCCGACCGGATCTATGTCCTGGTGAACGGCCAGATCGTCCAGGCCGGCAGCTATCAGGAGCTCGTCAACCAGAAGGGCGTCTTCGCCGATCTCGCAAAACGGCAGGTGATCTAAGGGCGGCATTCCACAGGTCCGTACAGGCTTCCCCCCCCAATAGACGGATTCGCCGGAATTCGGGCCGCCAAGAGCATAGGTCAGACCTTCTTAACTCGATTCGACGCACCCATAAAGGGCGCGACGACAGAAGACCGGATTTGCGGATAAGTTTTGATACTTGGATGTCCGCTTCTTTACTCAGCGTCGCCCCGTTATCTCCTCGCGAGGGCGATGTAGACAGGATCCCCTGTCAAGCGGCACCACGACGTCCGCGCCTCTTGCTCGCTGCCCATGATGTCCGTCACGCGTTGCACTTTCCAGGGAAGCCAGACATCCTTCTCGCCCTCCGGCGCCCAGGCGACGACGAGGTCGGAACCGTCGGGACGGTGGAAGCGGTAGGCCAACACGCCCCGGCCAAGTTTTTCTCTCCCGGCGAATTTCGCATTTGTCAAGAGTCGTGACAGGACGGCGCATGCCACGTACGCCGACTTGGGGGCGCAGTGGAACTTCTGGTGGCGCACGATGCCGAAGTTGCATTCGTTGTAGAAGCGGTCCAGGCCGTCGTCCTTGAAGTCGTACCAAAAGATGCGATCGACGACCTGCGTGGCCATCATCTGGACGTGCGTGCGGACGAACATCCGGGCCTGGTGCTGCTCCGTCGAGCTGGTGCTGCCGATGTGCGTGGGCCAGCCGATCTCGGTGATCCAGATGCGCTGCTTGCCGCCGTACTTCTCGATGAGTTTCTTGACGTCCATGATCTCGCCGATCAGGTCGGTCGCCTCTGGCGTTCTCGGATAGCGATACGAATGGACCGACACGGCATCCATGTGCTTCAGCGCACCCGCCTTGAACATGGCTTCGATCTTGTCGAAGTGGTGTTTGCTGTGGTCACCGCCGACGCCGATGACGAAGGCATTGGGGTTGGCTTTCTTGATGGCGGGGTAGGCCGCGGCGATGAGCCTGGCGTAGTTCTCGGGCGTGTTCCCTTTTTTTCCCCTCATGCCGCAGCCGCCGCTCCACTCGTTCCATACTTCGAAATAGCGAATCTTTCCCTTGTAGCGCTTGACCACCTCGTGGCAGTACCGCGCGAAGCCCTTGACCGCCTCGTCGGAGACGGGAAAGTTCCCGCCATCGTAATGGCGGTTGGCGTAGTCGAGGATGATCATCGGCTCGATGCCGAGGGACAGGGCGTGGTCCACGTATTCATCGAATCTCGGATCGAACTCGAAGACGCCCTTCTTCTGTTCGACGCGCCCCCAGCTCATCTCGTCGCGGATTGCCTTGATCCCCGCGCGGGCGATCAGGCCCTGGGACTCGAGCGGCCAGGCGGTCCCGCGGTAGTGCGTGCACACAGCGAAGAAGGACTCCTGCACCTGCTTGAGTGGCACAGGCGGAGCGATGACGGCAAAACGCGCTTCGATGGCCTCGGTCGGTTCGCCATCGACATAAGCCTCGAGGACGCACCGGTAGTATCCCGGGCCGATTGATTCAAAGGACAGCTCTTGCCCCTCGGTGCTCACGAAAAACTCGCCGTCGCCGCGCTTCCTGTCCCAGTAGTCCAGCACGCGGTATTTGACGAGGAGCGTTTCCTTACCTGCATCCTTCGTGCGGTCGATGCGGAGCCGGGGCGATTCGTCCGGCCGGAACACATTCCCGAAGTGGCCCTTCGGCACACTCATGCGGATCACTTCCTTCGGTGGGCGCTTCCGCCGCATGAGCGTGAGGCCGGCGAGGGTCAGGGTACCCTTGCCCTTGTATCCCTTCTGCGGTCGGTCGAGGAGGATGGATTGGAGTGTGCAGGGATAGTCCAACTTCTTGTTGCCGTCCCCGGCCCACGCGCCGGCTGAATCTTTGACTGGTCCCATATGGAACTGCCACTGGTCGTCCTTAATCTGGCCGAGGTCGCCCTGATGGATCTCGCCGGTGCGGTCGCGCACGCGGAAGCGCAACTTGCCGCCGTCGCCGACGCCCTTCGCCCATACCGCCAGGTAGTGGCCGGGCTTGTCGATCTTGAGGGGCACACTCACGGCGACATACTCCAGCCCATTTTTCCCCACGAACTCGTAGGAGATGGCGATGGCTTTCTCTTCCGGCTTTCGTCCCTTGCCCCGGCTGATGGACGCACGCGCGTTCTGGACGCCCTCGATGGCCTTCCAGCCGGCGAGGTCGGCGCACGGATCGCCGGAAGGGATCGCCTGGAAGAAATGGCGAAGCGACGCCTCGTACGGCAGGCTTCCAATCGGCTCCCACTCATCCGCGCGCGCCGAGGTCCAGCAGCTACACCCCATCAGGAACGACACGATCCAGAGAAATCTCATAATGCCACTCCTCCTTCCTCGCATGGGCTCTTAGTGGTCAGGTGCGGGATATTCTAACAGAAGGGGAAGGCGCGTCCAAGGAGGCTCCCCTTCAGCACCCATTCGCCCGGGCCGCCTCGATCATGGCGAGGTAGTTCTCCGTCGGGATAGCGCTGTGGATGGCGTTGGAGGAGCCGAAGATGAGGCCGCCGACCTCGCGGCAGCCGTCGAGGACGCGCTTCGTCTCGTCGGCGATTTCCTGCGGCGTGCCGAAGGTGAGCAGCCGGCCGCAGTCCATCCCGCCCCAGCACACGAGGCGGGGGAACTTCTTCTTCACCTCGAGCACGTCCATCCCGGCCTGCGCGTCGATCTCGCCATAGCCTCCGACGCCGGACTCCCCGAAAAGCATGTCGGCGATGGGCCAGAGCCAGCCGTCGGTGCGGAAGAAGTAACAGAGGTCCAGCTCGTGCGATTTCTCCGCGATGCGTTTCACCTGCGGCAGCATGAGCTCGCGGAAGACCTTGGGGGAGTAGACCGGGCCGTCGTTGTTGGCCAGGTCGCCGCCGCCGTTGAACATGTCGATGCGGTGCTGGGCCTCCGCTTCCATGTTGAGCAGGTTCATGTCTGTCACGCGCTCCAGGTGTTGGCCCACGAGATCGGGGCGGAGGGCCGTCGCCTCCCACCACGCCGGCTGCATGGGGATGATGATGAAGCCTGCACCGCCGGCGAGGCCGATGGAGTCGCCGACCTGCTCGTAGAGCCAGTCGAGGTCGTCGAAGGTCAGGCGGGTCTTGGTCGGTTTGACGTAGCTTTCTGACTGCGCCTCCAGCCGTTCGATGAGCTGGTCCGAGGTCAGCGCGCGGTCGGAGGAATCAATCGTTTGGAACGAGTCGCTATCGGGGTCGTACTTGCTCACCGACCACGAAGCATTCCTGTCGCCGTAGAGATAATGGAACTCATCGATTTTTTTCGCCGGCCGAGCCGCGGCGCGCCAGGGCATGCGGATGAGGCTGTAGCCCATGTGCTGGTAGAACTCGAGCGTGTCGGCTTTCATTTTTGCGACGAACTCATCGTGGGCCTCGTCGCCCTTCAGCCACGCTTCGGCCTCCATCATCCGCAGCTCGCCGCCGCCGAGATACATGGGCCTGCCCATGACATCCGACGCCACCTTCGAGCAGATTGACTGCTCAAACATGGGGACCTTGTCCGTTGGTTCGAGTTTGCACGTCTTTCGGATTCGTTCCTTGCCGGTCATGGTTTCTTTCCTGATGCGTCACGCACCACCGCTGCGACCAACGCGGGAATCGTCGACTCCTCCGCCTCCGCGGTGATACAGATGCCGAGCTCCTGGGCGGTTTTCGATGTGATCGGTCCGATGCTGATAAATCGCGTCCCGGCGGCGATTTGGGATAGACTCTTCTTGCCAACGCATTCGACGAAGTTGCGGACGGTCGAGCTGCTGGTGAAGGTGACGAAGTCGGGGGGATTGTCAAGCAGGTCCTGCAGGGCCTCGGGCGAGATCGTTTCGGGGAGGGTGCGGTAGGCGGTGACCTCGGTGATCGCCGCGCCCATCTTCTCCAGTTCCTCCATGAGGAGGCGACGACCGACGTCGGTGCGCGGGATGAGGATGCTTTTGCCCGCCATATCCTCCATCTTCCTGAACTCGTCCACGACGCTCTCGGCCACGTACTTTGGCGGCTGGCAGTCCACGCGGACGTGATACGCCTCGGCGGCGGCGCGAGTGCCCGGGCCGATGGCGCAGATCCTCGGACCGGCGAGGTCGCGGATGTCCTTTCCGATCTCCATGGCCCGATCGAAGAACGACTTGACCCCATTCACACTTGCGAAAATGATCCAGTCGAAGGACGCGATGTCCTCGATGGCCTTGTCCATCGGGGCAAAGTCATCGGGCGGGACCAACTTGATCGTGGGCAGTTCCATCACCTCGGCGCCGAGGCCTTGGAGCATGGCTGACAGATCACTTGCCTGCTCTCGTGATCGTGTCACCACAACGCGCTTGCCAAAGAGCGGCCGCGTCTCAAACCAATTCAGATGCTCGCGCAGGGCAACCACTTCGCCGACGATGGTGATAGCCGGCGGCTCGATGCCTTTCGTTTTCTCAACAATGTCGCCGAGCGTGCCGACGACCGTCCGCTGCCGGGCCATGGTTCCCCATTGGATGAGGGCCACGGGTGTGTCCTTCGGGCGACCGTGCTCGATAAGCTTGTCCACGACCTTCGGCAGGTTTTTCACACCCATGTAGAAGACCAGCGTCCCCATGCTGCCCGCGATCCTGGCCCAGTCGAGGGCGCTTTCGGGCTTGGTCGGATCCTCGTGTCCGGTGAGCATGCCGAGGCTGCTGGTGCAGCCGCGATGGGTGACGGGGATGCCCGCATAGGCCGCCGCAGCGACACCCGCCGTCACGCCGGGGACGACCTCGAAGGGGATGCCGTGCTCCTTCAAGTGCAGCGCCTCCTCGCCGCCGCGACCGAAGACGAAGGGGTCGCCGCCCTTGAGGCGAGCGATGGCCTTTCCTTCTTTCGCTTTTGCGACGAGCAGGTCGTTGATGTCGGGCTGCTCCAGGACGTGCGTGCTGCCGCGCTTGCCGACGTAGATGTGCTCGGCCTCCGGCGCCTCGCGAAGGAGGGCCGGATTCGAGAGGTAATCGTAGACGACCACATCCGCCTTGCGCAGGCACTCCATCCCGCGAACGGTGATCAGCCCCGGATCGCCGGGACCTGCGCCAATGAGATAGACGGTGCCAATAGTCATGGGGGTTCCCGTATCACTCCGGCAATTCGTCGTGGGCTTGCTTGAAGGCGTCGAACGCCTCCTGGCCAAAGAGGCAGAAGGTAACTTTCTCAATGCCACTGCCCCCCTTGAGATGCTCCGCCACCACATCCATCATGACCTTCGCGCATTCGTCCAGAGGGAAACCGGCGATGCCCGTGCCAATGGCGGGAAAGGCAATTGTTTTCACACCGTTCTCGTCGGCGCGGAGCAGGCTGTTCTTCGTGGAGTTGCGCAGGCTCTCGGCCGTCGTCGTGCCGCCGAGGCCCATGCTGGCCGCGTGGATCACATATTTCGCTTTCATGTCGCCCGCGCCGGTGATGGCGGCTTCACCGATCTCGATCCGGCCGATTTTGTTGCACTCCTTCTGGATGCTCGGCCCGCCCGCGCGCTTGATAGCGCCCGCCACGCCCGCCCCGAGGATGAGGTCGTTGTTGGCTGCGTTGACGATGGCGTCCACGTCCATCTGTGTGATGTCGCCTTCGGTCAGTCCAATACTCGTCTTCATGTCTCCCTCCGTTTTGTTCTTGACCATTGGTCCAGGTGGATTTGGAGGATCAACTGTGCGGCGATTCGGTCGATCTTGCCCTTGCGCTTCTTCCGCGACACATCCGCCTCGATCAGCGACCGTTCCGCCTGGGCCGTCGTGAGGCGCTCGTCCACCATGTGCACAGGCAGATCGAACCGCTCACGGAGTTTCTGGGCAAAGTCCATGGCCCGCTTGGCCTCCGGGCCGATGCTGTCGTCCATGTTCTTCGGCAGGCCGACGACAATTTCCGTCACGCTCTGATCCGCAATGATTTCGCCGATTGCAGCGAAATCGCCTTCTTCATGCGATCGCTTCAGCGTCGGCAGGCCGTGGGCGATGAGGCCGAGAGGGTCGCTGATGGCGAGGCCGATGCGCCTCTCTCCGTGGTCGATGCCGAGGATTCGCACGGGTTATCCTTTGATGCGGATCTCGAAGTATTCCTGTTCGGCGCGCTTCCCGTCCTTGGCGTTCTCATCCACCGCGCGAACGCCGATGCCGTCGCCGTTGTCGTCGAGCATGGCGTGCTCGGTACAGATCAGGTTCTTTTCAAGATAGAAATCCAGGACCTTTTCTTTCGCATATTGAAATATCTCCAAAACCGAGAGCAGCCCGTCGGCGTTCTGGTCGGCGGTTTCGTCCTCGAAGGCCTTGACGAAACAATAGGGGAAGACCGTTTCGCTCAGTTCCCTGTCCGCCTTGGTAGCGGTGATGGTGATTCGCCCGGGCTTCGCCAGATAGCGCATGGCGTAGCCGCTCACGGGGGTGGTAACCACCGTAGTCAGGCGCTTGATGGGGAGTGTGTTGATGAGCTTGCCCAATTCTTCGTCGGTCATATCGGGGCCGGGCAGGTGGAAGGTCGTATGCCCACGCTTCTCGTCGTCGGCATGGCCTGCGATGAAGATGAGGAGCTTGTCCTTCGGACGGAGTTTCCCCTTCAGCTCCTCAAAGGTCTTGATGATGTCCGTCTTCCGCGACGTGGCGTGGACGATCTGCTGCCCCGGTGGTTTTTCCTCGAAAAGGAAGAAAATCTGATCTTCCGGGTAACCGCACTTGTCGCGCAAGGCGTAGTAGAGGTCCGTGCCGAGGGTCCAGAACTTTTCGTAGTGGGGTTCGTCGCCGGAGATGCCGCAGATGATCAGCGCGAAGCCCCTTGGCAGCTCGATGGCCGGTTCGTCCTGCGCAAAGGCAAGCGCCGAACTCGTCGCAATGACAAACGCGAAGGCAATATGCCTCACTTGCCCATCCCTTCTTCGGTCAAGGTGACATTGTCGAAATAGTAAAGTCCACGCGGCCAGTAGCAGTCGAGTTTAATTCGCAGGAACTTCACGGCCGGCTTGTCGCCGATGATGCGCTTGGCAATCGCCGCGCCGATTTCCTGGATGCTCCCCTTGCTCGACCGGAACGCGAAGCCCTTCAGCAGCGGCTTCACAATCTTTCGCCGCACATCCAGCGCAGAGGCTCGCGCGCCGAGCTCGCCATCGCCCCGCAGCACCTCGCCGTAAACAATGATTGCGTGGCCAAACTCCTCGCCGGCAAAGAGACCGATATCCGCGGGGGTCGACCGGCTCGAAACCGGGACCTTTCGGGACGCCAACGCATCGGCGACCTGCTTCCGATCGAAGATGCCAATTTTTCGCGTTCGCTTGGCGGCGGCGTAAATTGCGTCCGCGAGTTTTCTCCCGGTTTCATTGTTGTCAAACTCGGAGACGAAATCGAGAACAATCAAACTCTGCGTGGGCCGGAACAATCGGGCGAAATGTTTCCACTTGTTCGCATCGTTCCCCTCGACGCGAAGCGTCACCGGCGCGCGGTAAATCTCCCGGTCCTGTTTCCCGTACTTCTCCTCGGTGATTCCTCCGTATCCCTTGACAAACAAACGACTTGTGTCGCCCTTCGGGGCGCGGAGATCGAAGTCCAGCCGGTAGGTCATACCGGGCTTGATCGGGATTGGATTGCTGTAGATATGCGTTCCCACCGTGCCGCCGACGGTGTTGTAGCCCGGGTCCTTGGGCGGTATTTTCTTCGGCGCTTCAGAGGCGGGGGCGCCGGCCTCGAACTTTTTGCGCCACTCCTCGAACTGCGAGCCGAGGACGTCCGTGTCGAACTTGACGCACTTCCCCGTGGGCGATTCGCCATCGACCCAGAAGCTGCACAGCCCGTCCACGCGCTCCCAGCCGATGGGGGTGTCCTTGCCGCGCTCGAAGCCGCCGTTCTTCACGAGGTTGTTCCGTTTCTTCCAGGACTCGTCGGCCAGAAGGTCCACCTTCGGCGGGGCGTGCCGTCCATCGAGGACGTGCAGGGCGGCATCGATCTGCTCCGGGATCGCATGGACGCCGGCGGCGGCGTATCGTTTGTTCAGGACCTCCTTCACGCCTTTGTCGCTGATTTCGAGAATGCGGACAAAGATGCCGTACTGCTCCGGCGGCTGTTTTGTCACTTTTCCGTAAATCACGATGTCGGCCTGCAGGGCCTTCCGCGCGAAGTCGGCCACCTCTTTGGGCGCGGAGCTCCACCTCGCCTTGAAACGTCCCGACACCACCTCGTCGAAAGAGAGGTCGTCGATGGTCTGGTAAATGCGGCGGCGGAAGGCATGGCCGCGGAAGATCGCGGCGACCTTCTTCCCCATTTCGCCATTGTCGAACTCGGACTCGAAATCGAAGACGACGATGAACGGTTTGCCGGCGGCCGCCAGCTCGACCGCGAGGAGAAGAAGGAAGAGAAGAATGGCGGAAGGGCGTCTCATAGGGCCGGTGTTTTATCCCCCCGCGAGCGCGACAAGGACGGAGACCTCGTCGCCTTCCTTGATGCACGTGTTCAGCCCGGCGAGCGATCCAACACTTTCGTCATTGAGAAAAATATTGAACGCCTTCCGGATCTCACCGTTCTCATCATAGAGCCGTTCGCCAATCTCCTCGTACTTCTTCACGAGCTCTCCGAGGGCCTCGCCAACCGTTTCGGCCTCGACCGCCACGGTGTTCTCACCGTCGGCGAACCGCCGCAGCGGGCCGGGCAGTATGACCTGTGTGATCATCTCGAATTTTCTCCTCGGCTTCAGTCCAGGCGTCCCATGCCGCATGCGCCTGAGCGGCACTTCTCCGGCGCGCACGTCGGCGTGGCGCCCTCGCACTTCGGCATGGAGTTCATCTTCGGCAGACTGGAGAAAACACTCAGCAGCTTCGTCAGCTTCTTCGATCCGCACTCGGGGCAATTCGCCTTCTCATCGCCTCGGTGCAGGAACTCAAACTCCGCCTCGCACGAGCCACACTTGTATTCGTAGATCGGCATGCAGGTACCTCCTTTGCTCGATATCTTCTTTTATTTATTTTAGTGCCAGACGGTGCATTCTTCAAGTCCTTTGTTCTTGACTCCGGCAACGCCATGTCCATACAATGCCCCGGTTGTGCGTTTACGTGCCCAAACAGAGGAATAAGCACATGGCGAAGAAACTTTTGACGGACTACGAAAACGGCGAGCCCGTGGACGCGGTGTTTCTGGTTCGGAACAAGGAGCTAAAGACCACACGGTCCGGGAACCTGTACATGACCATGGATCTTGGCGACCGCACGGGAAGCCTGCCCGCCACTTTCTGGGACGCTACGGAAGCCGCCTTCGCGGCCTTTGACATCGATGATTTCATTCAAGTCAAAGGACGGGTTGAAACCTACAAAAACAAACTTCAGATCAACATCAAAAAATTCGAGAAGACCGATCCCGCTTCTGTGCAGATCGGCGACTTCGTCCCGCAGACGGAGAAAGACATCAACAAGATGATCACGTACGTGCGGAAAACGCTGTCCACTATCGAAGACGAGCACCTGACAAAGCTGGTGAACGCCTTCCTGGAGGATACCGAGTTCTGCAAGAAGTTCAACGAGGCGCCGGCGGCCGTGTCGAACCACCATGCCTACCTCGGCGGCCTGCTGGAGCACACGGCGAGCATGCTTCGCCTCACCGAAAAAGTCTGCGAGTGCTACCCCGTCCTCCGGCGCGACCTGATGCTGGCCGGTGTCTTCCTCCACGACATCGGCAAGATCGCGGAGTTTTCGTACGAACTGTCCTTCCAGTATACTGACGCCGGCGGTCTGCTCGGCCATCTGGTCATCGGGTGCATGATGGTCGAGGAGAAAGCGAAGGGAATCGACGGCTTTCCGCGGGACACGCTGATGCTCCTCCAGCATATGATCCTCAGCCACCACGGGGAATTCGAGTACGGCTCGCCCAAGCTGCCCGTGATCGCCGAGGCCATCGCGCTGCACTATATCGACAACATGGACGCCAAGCTGAACGCCCTGCCCAGGATGATCGAAGAGGACTCCAACGGCGACGACAACTGGACCGGCTTTCAGCGGATGTTCGATAGAAAGATGTACAAGAAATGACCGACGCCCCGCCCGATCCCGATGTCAATCCCTCCCAGAAGACCGGCCCCTTGGCCTATGCTGTGGCGTGTGCGGCGGTGGTCCTCATCGTTGTGCTCGGCTTTCTGTCGTCGAGGCAGGGCAAAAGGGCCTCGGACAAGACCGTTCGGGTCGTAAAGGACCAGGTGCGGGTCGATTCGCAAACACGAAAGGCCCTCGGCACGCAGGCCAAGATGTCCGTGGTGACCGGCGCCGACCGAGGCCACGAGGCCGAGCAGGCCATCGAGGCCGCCTTCGCCCGGGTCGAAGAAGTCGAGCAGATGATGAGCCACTATCGGCCCGACAGCGACGTGTCCCGGCTGAACGACAGCGGGAAAGAGGTCGTATCGGCGGAGACATTCGCAGTCTTGAAAAAGGCGAAAGAGGTCTCGGCGCTGACCGACGGGGCCTTCGACATTACTGTTCCGCCGCTGATTCGCCTCTGGAAAAGCGCCGCGAAGAGAAAGACCCTCCCCACGGAGGCGGACCTGAAGGCCGCCCTCGCCCTCGTCGGCTGGAAGAAGATGGAACTGAAGAAGGAAAGCCGCGAAGTCTCCTTGAAAAAGGGCATGGCCATCGACCTCGGCGGCATCGCCAAGGGCTACGCCGTCGACGCCGCTGCGAAGGCCCTGAACTGCCGGGGCTTCCAGAACGTCATGGTCGAGATCGGAGGCGAAGTCGTTTGCACCGGCCGGCGCGAGGACGGCGGCCCGTGGAAGATCGGCGTCCAGGACCCGCGCAGCCACCTCCTGGCCCCCCAGACGCTTGACATCATCCTCGGTCTCTCAGACATCGCCGTGGCCACGTCGGGGAACTACATGCAATTCACGGTCATCAACGGCAAGCGTCACTCCCACATCATCGATCCGCGCAGCGGCTGGCCCGCCGACAACATCCCCAGCGCCACGATCATCGCGCTGGACTGCACCACCGCCGACGCCCTCGCCACGGCCGTGAGCGTGATGGGCGTGGAGAAGGGAATTCAACTGATCGACTCCCTCCCCGACGTGGAGGCCATGCTGATCACCATGAAAGACGACAAGCTCGTGTTTCACAAATCGAAGGGCTTTGATCGATATATCATCAAAACGGAGAAAGAATAGTCGAGGAAGGAACCATGTCCACCGCAGGCGCTCTTGGGGTGATTGAGGAATACAACGTCCGCGTGCCCATGCGCGACGGCGTGACGCTGAGCACGAACATCTTCCGGCCCGATGCGCCGGGCAAGTTTCCCGCCCTGCTTATGCGCACGCCGTACGGCAAGGGCCAGGCCCGGCACGACCGATTCGTTCGGGCGGGCTATGTTGTTGCCACGCAGGACAGCCGGGGGCGATATGAGTCCGACGGAAAGTACACCATGTTCTCGGTGGAGAACACGGGTGACGCCGAGGACGGGTACGACGCCGTCGAGTGGCTGGCGAAACAGCCCTGGTGCGACGGCAAGGTGGGTACCTTCGGCGCGTCCTACTGTGCCTGGATGCAGTGGATGCTGGCGCGCCTGCGCCCGCCACACCTGAAGGCCATGAGCGCGGTGTCCATCCCGACGACCTTGCCGGACGTGGATTTCACCGGATCCTTCCGCCCCGCCCGGCGGATTCACTGGTGGATGAACAGCATCGCTCCCGACGTGAAGCGCCGCGAGAACGGCCCGCCGCCCCATGACAAGGCCGAGGCGGGAAAAATTTGGAACGACATCGACCGTGCCAAGTGGCTCTACTTCCTGCCGTATGCGAAACTCCCTCGCGAGCTTTTCGGCAGCCTGGCCGGGCCGGTCTTCGAGTGGATGAAGAAGCCGTGGGTGGACCCGTGGAAGTTCCAGGAGCACCACAAGGACGTGACCGTGCCCAACCTCGACTTCACCGGCTGGTACGACCACTGCTGGAGCATGGACCATCATGTGAATATGCGAAAGAACGGCGGCAGCAAGCTGGCCCGCGACCAGCAGAAGATCGTCGTCGGCCCGTGGAACCACACCGGCATCGGACAGCGGAAGATCGGCGAGATCGACTTCGGCCCGGATGCGCAGCTCGACAAGGAGGGGGTCCAGATACAGTGGTTCGATCACTGGCTAAAGGACATCGACAACGAGGTCGAGGATTGGCCGCCGGTGCGCTACTTTGTCATGGGGGAGAACCGGTGGAAGACATCCGCCGTCTGGCCGGCAAAGGGCGCAAAGCCGAGGAATCTCTATCTCGCCGCAAACGGGATGCTCCATACCAAGCCGCGCGGCGATGACTCCCCGGATGAGTATACCTACAACCCCGCCGACCCGGTGATGACCCTCTGGACGCCCTCGCTCTTCACGGTCCCCTCCGACCGCACCGCCCTCCGCTACCGTCGCGACATCCTTCGCTACTCGACGACGGTCCTCGAAGAGGACGTCGAGGTCGTCGGTGCGCCGGAGGTGGTCCTGCACGCTGCTTCCACCGCAAAGGACACCGACTTCTTTGCGCGCCTCGTGGACGTCTACCCTGATGGCCGGGCCATCGACATCAGCGTCGGCATGGTCCGCGCGCGCTATCGGAACGGATACGAGCCGGAGCAGCTCCTGACGCCGGGGGAGGTGGTCGAGTACCGCATCAAACTGCGCAATACGGCCTGCCGGTTCCTGAAGGGCCATCGCATCCAGGTGGAGATCGCCAGCAGCGACTTCCCCAACTACGACCGGAACCACAACACCGGGAAGAATGACTTCAGCGATCCGGAGCTCATCCCGGCAAAGCAGACGATCCATCACTCGATGAATTACCCGTCGCGAGTGATCCTTCCGGTGACGCCGGGCTGAGCGCAGCCCTCTTCATATGCGGTATCATCGCTGGAGGAACGGCGCGTGCGCCATCGGCGGCCCGGGGCATACGAATAGCGACCCGAGAAAGGCACTTGACAGACCGATTTTTGTAGTGTACACTTCGTGTGTGCAGTTCAGATCGGGAAAGGAATGCGATGAAGGCCACAATCCTGGATTTGCGCCGTCGGATGAGTGAGATACTCCGGGCGCTGGACCGGAATGAATCGATTACCATCCTGCACCGCGGTAAGACAAAGGGCGTCCTGCGACCCGCCCGCGGAGCGAGAGATGACGGAGGGGCGGTGCGCGATCACGCCGCCTTCGGCATGTGGAAGGATCGGCGGGATGTTAAGGACGTAGCGAAAACGGTTCGCCGTCTCCGAAAGGGACGCGTCGATGCTCTTTGACACCGACGTGCTCATCTGGGTGTTTCGCGGAAACGCCAAGGCGGCAAAGCGGGTCGATTCGGAGGCCGAGCGCTCCGTGTCCGTCGTCACCTACATGGAGCTCCTGCAGGGAGCGCGTGACAGGCAGGAGGTGAAGGCAATCCGAAGCTTCCTCACCGACTTTGGCTTCCAGATGGTTCCTCTTAGCGAGAACATCGGCCACCGCGCTTCCATCTATATAGAAGAGTACGCCCTGAAGGCAGGGATGTGCATGGGCGACGCTCTTGTGGGCGCCACGGCCGTGGAGAACGGCCTGCGCCTCTGCACCGCAAACCGGAAACACTACGTAGCGATCAGCGACCTGGATCTCAAGATCTTTCGACCGTAGGCGGGATGGCCGTTCCGCCTATGGCAGCTTCCCCTCTTTCTGCGCGACGTCGCGGATCAGCTCGACGCGCTTCGGCAGCATCTCGCGGATGGGCAGTTCGTAAGGACACTTCGGCTCGCACTCGCCGCACTCCTTGCACTCGGCCGCGCGCTCGGCCCACTGGAGGAAGTTGTCCTTCCAGCCGAGGCGCTTGTAGACGCTCTCGAAGGACATGACCATCGAAATCGTGATCTTCTCCGGACAGGGCATGCAGTAGCCGCACCGCCGGCAGAACTCCCCTTCGTTCTCCTTCTTCGTCTGCTCGATGTAGGCCGTGTCCTCATCGGTCAGCGTGAGGTCGCCCTCCATGACAGCGATGTTCTGCTCGACCTCTTCGACCTTGTACATCCCAACGGGGATCACCGATATGGGGAACTGCATCACGTAGCGCAGCGCCGGGCCGGGCTGGTCGATCACACCGCCGGCCATGGCCTTCATGAGGAGGATGCCGATGTTTCGCTCATTCGCGATCGGGAATATCTTCGTCTCGGCCTCGTAGTCGATGAAACTGTGCTGCACCATGATCGTATCAAACTCGTCGGTCTTCATGCCCTCGACGAGGATGTTGTAGCGGTGGCTCGTGAGGCCGATGAACCGAATCAGCCCCTCGTCGCGGGCCTTCTGAAGCGCCTTCAGCGCGCCGTCCGGGCCCATGACCTGCGCATAGGCATCATCATTATTCACGGCGTGGCACTGGTATATGTCGATCATGTTGACTTGCAGCTCCTTCAGGCTCGTCTCCAGCTCCTCACGCATCTTGTCTGCCGTCTTGGCGGGGGATTTCGTGGCGACGATGATGCCGTCCTTGTCGCGGCGCCGCTTCAGCACCTCCCCGAACGTCGGCTCGGTGCCATACCCGCGAGCCGTGTCGATGAACGTGATCCCCTTGTCGAACGCGGCGTCGATGACCTTCGCGCCTTCCTCAACGCTTACCTGCATGAGCGGAATGCCGCCAAGGCCGAGCACCGGGACTTCGATGTTGGTTCGTCCAATTTTTCGCGTTTCCAAAACGTTACCTCCTTTGCTTACGGCGTGGCCAGCATCCGCCCATCCCTTTTTATTTCATGATCTCCAACTGGATTTCGTATTTCATCGCGGCGTTGGAGAAGGGCAGGCACAGAACCATCCGCGCATCCTTCAGGCTGCTGCTCCCGTCCTTCTTATATGGGTTGTGCAGCTTCTTCGGCCAGACGAGTTGCGCACCCGCTGGGACGGATACCCGCCAGCCACAGTGCGCCACCCACTCGCCCATCTCGGCCGCGGACCAGTCGAAGTCCTCCTTGCCCAGCTTGATCGATTTGCCCGAGGCGCACGTGACGTTGCCGTTCAGATGCGGGATGAAAGTCAAGTGCCCTTCGACGGGCTTTCCGGAGTTGGCGGTGGCTTCGTAAATGATCGTAAGTTCTTTATCTGTTTTGGCTTGTATGGCCACCCGACAGTCTTCCTCGCCGTATCTCATGTCCAATTCGGGGGCCGCCTTGTCCGGTCGCAGCGTGATCGATGACGGGTAGTGAATCAGGTCCCCCTTTGGCTTGAAGTCCGGTTTCTCATCCCCGGGCGTGTGCCTCAGCAGCGACGTGTCGCCGACGGTGAAGTTGCTCCAGAACGGTTGGAGTTTCGTGTTCCCGCCGCCAACGATGAGGCCGACCTTGTCGTGATAGATGCTGACGAAGTTCTGCCGGTCCTGGATCCATCGATTGGGAATGGGCTCGCAGGCGTAGGCGGAAAGGCAGATGAACCACGGCTTCTTTCTGAGGATGAGGGCATCGTTCTTGCCGAGGATGGTGAGGCGCTCATCGGCCTCCCCGGCCGTCGGCGCGGCCTCCCCCGTCCCGCCGTAGAGGAGGAAGCTGGCGGCGTCATCGGGCGACACGCGCCACTTGGCCAAATCGAACTGCTGGAGCAGATAGCCGCGCCCCTCGGGCGTAAAGCTGAAACCGACGTTGCCCAGACGCCGGTCCCCGTGGTACCAATTTCGCTCGTCCACGGTCTCCACCCGCGCGCCGTCGGGATAGACCAATGCGGCATGGAACACCGCCGCGCGGCGCAGGGCATTGAGCACGGACTCGTCGTGTGACACGGCGTAGTAGGTCCCGAGCGCGTCGCTGTAGACGAAGTTGTAAGCGACCACCGGGCCGTAGTGTTCCGACCACCAGCCGGCAGGGTCCTGTTTTGCGACGACCTTGGCCATGAACTCCGCCGCCTGCTTCTTCCAGTCATCGCGGTCGAAGCACAGGCCTGCGAAGTAGAGCCCCATGGCGTGGTGCGTCGGGATGTTGTGCACGCCGCCGAGACAGGTCTTGGAGATGCCCTCGTAGCCGTGACGTAGCGCCTTCGCCCAGCGCTCGCGGCGGTCGGGCGGCATGGCGTCCTTGATGAGATAGAAGGTGCGAATCCACCGGCTGTAGGTCCAGGGCATGTAAATCTGTCCCCAGGTGGAATTGTCCTTTTTACGGAAGGTCCACATGCCCTTCTCGTCCTGCTGTTCGATCAGGTAGTCCCCGCCCTTCATGATCGCGTCCAGGACCTCGGCACTGTGGTAATAAGGATTGCTCGCATCCTTAGTTGCCCACGCGGCGGCAAGGGTGAAGAGGACCTGCTGATCCCTGCAGATCCACGGCTTGCTTCCGAAGCGGCCCGTGGCCTTGTCCTGGGTCTTCAGGGTCTCCGGAACAGATTCAACGAGACACTTCAGCAATTTCGCCCGAGGGTTCCATTCGTCGCCCATCGCTCTGCCTTCTCCAATCAGACTCATAGCCACGACAGCAAAGCATACTGCCACTCGGTAGCGCATCTCAACTCCTTCGCGATAACCAACTGCCGAGCCATTGTAGCAAGTGGCCGTTGACTTGGCAAATAGGGATCGGTATGGTAATGACTGAGGTTCACTCGCCAAAGATATCCGAATGGAGGATCAAAGGTGGTCTGTTGGAGGCCCACACTTCTTGTCTGTGCCCTGATGTTCGCCGGACCGTTCTGTGCTTTGTCGCAAGAAAAATCGGAACGGCCGCTTGCGGAGTGGAAGGCGTGGGGGCCCGGCGGCGGAAGGATTGCTCTGGAGCCGTCGCCGGATGGAGAGGGAGTCTGCTTTGCATGGACCTTCGAGGCCCCGGACGTCGAGAAGCCCCCGCGTGGGCTGCTCCGCAGCGGGATAAGCATTTGCGAAAAAGACGATCCCCCCGGCGAATGGGTCCTCACCCTCCGCGTTCGCGGCGACCGCGACCTGCCCAAGCCGCTCAGCCTCACCCTCGGCGACGCCGACAAGTCCTCCTGGCGGTCCACGGGCTGCCGAATCCCCGTCCGGAAGGACTCCTGGACGAAGGTCCAGCTCCCCCTGCGTTTCTTCTTCTACGCCTGGGGCAACGACAAGCGCAAGGACACATCGATCCATGTGACCAGCATCCGGAGCATGGTCATCACCGTTCCCCACGGCCTTGCCGGGACAGTCTATCTTGACGACATCAAGTTCGAGCGACGGGGCGATGCGCCCACCGGCGCGACGAACTACCCCCTCGATTTCAGCAAGCCGCCGCTCAACGCCTACGGCCGCGAAAAAGACCTTCCTGCCTATAAAGAACCGGTTCTCGCAAGCCTCCAGCTCCCGCCGCAGATCAAGCCCGGCCAGCCGTCGCGAGTCGAGATCATTGAAGGCGGGATCGTCATCGTCAACGAGCAGCCCTTCTTCCCCATCGGCCTCTTCTGCGTCCCCAAGGATTACTTCGGCGAAATCCGCCGGACCGGCGCAAACACCATGATGCAGTATCGGGGCTACTTTGAGAGCCGCAACGGCGTGAAGGACTACCTCGACCAGTGTATGGCCAACGGGCTTATGGGTGTGGTCGATGTTCAAACCTACACAAAAGTGTCAAAAACGGGCAAGGCCGACATCAAGGGCCTGACGAGGCTGGTGAACGACGCGAAGGATCACCCCGCCCTCCTGGCCTACTACATCGCCGACGAGCCGGAGTACGGCAAGGCGCCAGTCGAGGAATACGTGAAGGCCTACAAGACGATCAAGGACCTCGATCCCTTCCATCCGGTTATCCTGCTCAACAACCAGAGCGAGGCCATCAAAAAGTATGCTTTTGCCGGGGATATCCTCATGCCCGACCCCTATCCCGGTTTCTATCAGGCCCTGCCGCCGGGGTTTTCCCTTTCGCGAATCGGCGAGTTCATGACCGATGCCCGCGAGGCGAAACGCCCGGCCATCTGGATCACCCCTCAGATTCACAACGGCCCGTGTTACCATGACGAACGCGGCGAGATCTTCGGACGCACGCCCACTCTTGCCGAGGAGCGCTTCATGACCTACTCCGCCGCCGTCCACGGGGCGCGCGGGTTCCTCTACTGGTGCTACGGCGCGTGCCGGTGGGACATGCGCGACACGCCGAAGTACGCCGAGGCCGTCAAGGCCCTCCTCGCCGAGCTGAAGCTCATGGGCGGTGTGTTCGCCACGGGGAAAGAGATCGACACGGTTCATGCCCCTGAACCCATTCGACTCGCAGCGTGGACGCTGGCCGATCAACTCTACATCGTGGCTGTCAACAACAGCGATGCCAAGGCCAAGGCGCGCATCACGATCGGCGACGCCCAATGGAAGGAACTCCACGTCCTCTCCGAGAACCGAAAGGTCGAGGTCCGCAACGGCGTCGTGAAGGATGAATTCAGGCCGTGGGACGTGCATATCTATACGTCTCGGGCCGATGCCCCTGTCCTGCCCATCGCAAAGCTGCTGCGCGAGTATGTCGAGCCGTACTCCATAGCAGGGACCGTGAACCCCGTCCGCGAGCGGAACCTTGCCAGCTACCTGAACGGGGCGCTGGCACGAGCATCCTCGACCAATCGCTACGCCAGGGCCATGGCCGTAAATAACGGCGGATATGGGTCGTGTTCGCGCTGGACGCCGGACCACAAGTCGCCCGGCCCCCATTGGATCGAGATCAAACTGCCGAAGGCGCGGAAGTTGAGGCGGGTCGTCGCCGTTGCGCCGATCGATGGGGAGGGTAGAACCTCTCTCGATGACGGGGCGTATCAGGTTCAGCTCTCCCTGGCCGGCAGCGAGTGGCACAACTTGGCCGTGCAGAAGAAGGCCCACTACATCATCTGGAACGAAGAGACAAACCGGTGGGAGCGGAGCGATGAATGCGTACCCGGCGCGGTGAAGGCGGTCACACACTCCTTCCCGGCCTTCGAGGCGGACCGGCTGCGGCTCTTGTTCGAGAAAGGCAAGCGCCCAACGCTCGTCGAGATCGAGGCCTACGAGCAGTAAGCCGTTCAGTAGGCATTTGGAGCCTATCCGATTCCCCCGCAATGCAAGGCCGCGTTCGCTGTGTTCAGTCTTTGACCCCATACCCCACATTCCCATCATTCCCCCGATCCATTTCCCCCTCAGCCAGTCCCCCTGGTTTCATAGATTCGCTATTCTTGTCCCAAGCATACCCCGCGTCTCCGCCTTTGTGTGTACAAGGTTTGTAACAAAGGCGGAGAGGGACAATGGAGGCCGTTGAGGGCAGTTTTCGCTTGCAAAAAAGCACGGAAAGACGTATTGGATGTGCCGTGTGGATTCTCGCTTTCACGGAAATGACACCTGGGGATGCGACGCGATACCCACTGCGATGAGGATCGGCAATGGATTCGGAACTGAGATTGATGATTCCCGGCCCGACCGTGGTGAGCGAAAAGGTGCTGGAGAAGCTTGCCCTGCCCATGATGCCCCATTACGGCGATGAGTGGAGCGCATTCTACTTCGATATCGTCGCAAAAGCAAAACAGGTGTTTCAGACGCAGAGCGATCTCTTCATCCTGGCCACGACCTCCTCCGCCGCGATGGAGGTGGCCCTGAGCCATGCCGTCGAGCCCGGCGAGACGATCCTGATCTGCAACAACGGCTTCTTCGGCGACCGGTTCGCCGAGATCGCGGAGTGCCTCGGCGCGAAGGTCGTAATCACCCGGAGCGACCACGGGCAGGCCATCACGGAGGAACAGGTGCGCTCGGCGCTCAAGGAACACCCGGAGATCCGCGCGCTGGCCGTGGTCCACAATGAGTCGTCCACGGCGGTCGAGACGGAGCTGTCGGGTATCACGAAGGCCGCGCAGGAGCACGATGTGCTGACCATCGTCGATTGCGTGTCGAGCATGGGGGCAGTGGATGTGCCGACGGATGAGCTCGGCATCGACTTCTGCCTGACGGGATCGCAGAAGTGCCTGGCCGCCCCGGCGGGCCTGGCCCTCATCAGCGTGAGCGGCCGGGCGTGGGAGCGCATTCGCAACCGCAGGCAGCCGATCCCCTCATGGTATCTCAACCTGAACATCCTTGCCAGGTATCGCGACGAGTGGGCCGACTGGCACCCGCAGGGGCCGAACTCGGCGTCCGTGCCGCTCTACCTCGCCCTCGATCAGGCCCTCGATGAGATCATCGAGGAGGGGCTGCCGGGGCGCTTCGCTCGGCACACCCGTGCACGGGACGCCTTCCGGGCGGCGATGCGGGCGATGGGGTTGGAGCTGTTTGTGGAGGATGCAGTCGCCAGCCGGACCTTGACGGCCGTCCGCTTGCCCGAAGCCATGGACGGGGCAGCGCTCCGAAAGAACATGCAGGCCAACCACAAGATCCTCATCGCCGGGGGCCTGGGCGCAACGAAGAACACGGTGATCCGTGTCGGCCATCTCGCCTGGACCGCATCGGCGGAGCACCTGATCCCCACCATCGACGCCATCGAGTCGGGGCTGCGGGCGATGGGGACCGATGTCCCGCCGGGCGCCGCCGCCAAAGCATTTCGAAATAAATTTCCGTAAAACCCAAAGACGTTTTGCACATGCCGCCGTATAGATAGAGAGAAATGGCTTTGTACTTGTATTGGAAGGATGGACCATGATAGACTATATATCATATTCATTCACTGCCGCAAGTGCCGTCATTATAACTAATTCGAAAACCGTTCCAAAGGGAGAGCCATGCGCAAGACTTTGGGGGTCTTAGTTGGCGTTGTTCTGGTCCTCGGTTGCACGGGTCAACCGAAAATTCCGCCCGCAGCGGAGACCGCCCCGGCCCCATCGAAGACCGAGGCGGCGCGCAGCCAACCCGAGACTCCTCCGAAAACTCCAGCCCCCGTGAAGGATGAGAAACGTGATGCAGGGGGCGACGACCTCGCCGAGTCCATTACCCTTCGGAAGTGCATCGATCAGGCCCTCCGGCTGAACCCCGAGATTCGCTCGGCCAGGCTGTTGGCATCGGCGCTTCAACACCGTGTGACGCAGGCGCGGTCGCTGGACGACCCGAGGGTCTCGGTCGGGGTCTATACCGATCCCCTCCAGACCGCTGCGGGGCCGGTGCATTCCACGGTAGGTGTAAGCCAGAAGCTGCCCTTCCCTGGCAAGCTGTCCCTGCGGGGGCGGGTGGCGCACGAGAACGCGGTGGCCGCGCGGGAGCTGGCCCGGAGCGTGGAGCAGCGCGTGCTCGCGGATGTGAAAAAGACGTACTACGCCGTGTATGTGGCCCACAAGGCCATCGAGGTGAACCAGCGGAACCAGAAGCTCCTGGCCTCACTGGCGAGACTGGCCCAGGTGAAATACGAGATAGGCAAGGGCACGAAGCAGGATGCGCTCCGGGCGCAGGTGGCCCTGTCGAAACTGCGCGACCAACTGATCCGGTTCGAGCAGGAGCTCGAGACGGCGGAGGCCAAGCTGAACATGCTGCTGAACCGCGCCGTCACGGCGAAGGTGGGGGCGCCGGCGGATTTTGCGGTGAAGGAGATCGACCTGCGAATTGCCGGCCTGCTGGACTTGGCCGCGGAGAATCGCCCGGAGCTATTGGCGCTGAAACACGCCATCAGCCGGGACGAGTTCAATAAAGACCTCGCGGTGTTGGATTTTTTCCCCGACCTGACGCTGGGATTCACCTATTCGGACATCGGCAGGCACGGCCTGAGCCCCGTGGCCAACGGACAGGAGGCGTGGGCGCTGACCTTCTCGGCCAACGTGCCCATCTGGTACGATCGGCTGATGGAGGGCGTCCGCGAGGCCAAGGACATGCTGGCCAAGTCCCACGCCGACTACGAGCAGAGAAAGAACCTGACCTTCTTCGAGGTCAAGGACGCGATCGTCCGCGTGAAGACCTCAGAACGCCTGGCGCGTCTGTTCCGCGACACGATTATCCCCCAGGCCAGACAAACCCTTGAGGCGGCGCAGTCGGGCTATCAGGTCGGCAAGGTGGATTTCCTCACGGTGCTGGACAACTGGCGCGGGCTGCTGGACTTCGAGCTGGAACTGTACCGGGCCAAGGCCTCGCTGGAGCAGAACTTCGCGGAGCTGGAGCGGGCCATCGGGGCCGAGTTGGCGCCCGGCGGGCGTGCAATGCCTGAGAAAAAGGCGAAACCGTAAAGGACGAGACAACCATGACGGCAGACAACAAGCGCGCTTTGACGTCGCTCGGTGTTTCACTCGTCCTGTCCTTCGCGTACGCGGCCAATGCAGTGTACGCAGATGAAGGGCGCGGACACGGATCAGGCCCTTCAAACGCACAGACGGAGATCGTACAGACAACATGCCCCGTCTTGACCGGAAGCAAGATCAATCCTGCCATTTACACCGAGTACAAAGGCAAGAAAGTTTACTTCTGTTGTTCGACATGCAAGGCGACATTCGAGCGTTCACCCGAGAAATATGTCAGCCGCCTGCCCCAGTTTTCAGACCCGGGGCATTCCGAAGAGAAGGAGGGACGCCATTTTAATCTCGGATCTCTTGTGCGGCCATTCGGGATCGCCACGCTGACGCTTCTGGCCTTGACGGCCTGTGCGGGGCTTTTCAGGCGGAAGAATCCGAAATTGCTCTTGAAGTGGCACAAGCGGCTGGCCTTTGCCACGGTGGCTCTGGCCCTGTGCCATGCGTTGTTGGTTTTGCTTTTTCACTAATTCCACAAGGATAGAGGCGTGAAAGCCAAAACGGAGAAAAGAAGCCTCACGGACCGAATAAAGGCGATCGGAAAGGCAGCACTGAAGCTCGTTTTCGTGGTCGCCATCCTCGCGGCGTTTGTCGCCGGGTATTGGCTCCGCAGCGAGAGATTCACACCCACGACAGGGGAACCGGGAAAAACAGAGACCAAGAAAGAGAAAAAGGCCACGCGGTGGACGTGCTCGATGCACCCCCAGATCAATCTTCCCGCCCCGGGCAAATGTCCGATCTGCGGCATGACTCTGATCCCCCTTGAGGGGAGTTCGGGCGGCGATGAACACCCTCGCCGCCTGGTTATGTCCGAGGCCGCCAAGGCCCTCGCCGAGATCGAGACGGCGCCGGTGCAGCGAAAGTTCGTCGATGCGGTTATCCGCATGCAGGGCATGCTCGATTACGATCAAACCCGCATCGCGTATATCACGGCGTGGATCGCCGGG
This sequence comes from Planctomycetota bacterium, assembly GCA_013152475.1. Classification (GTDB taxonomy): domain Bacteria; phylum Planctomycetota; class Brocadiia; order JAADGH01; family JAADGH01; genus JAADGH01. The sequence continues at coordinate 10,807 of JAADGH010000136.1, read as the reverse complement.
CGATTGGACAAGCTGTACGTGGACTACGCCGGTGTGCCCGTGGAGAAGGGCGAGCACATGGTCTACATCTACAGCCCGGAGCTCCTCGCCACGCAGGAGGACCTCCTGGAGGCGGTAAGGCGCCTGAAAAACATCAAAAGCGATGAGTTCAAGATGGCCAGGAAGCTGGCGAAGAGCTCGGTGGAGGCGTCTCGAAAGCGCCTGCTGCTGTGGGGGCTCCTGCCGAGGCAGATCGAGGAAATCGAGAAGAGCGGCAAGGCGACCGATCACCTGACCATTTATGCGCCGATGAGCGGGATCGTTGTCAAAAAGCACGTGCTGGAAGGGGCGTACGTCAAGGAAGGGACCCGGATCTACACCATTGCCGATCTGACGGAGCTCTGGGCGCTGCTGGACGCCTATGAATCGGACATGGAATGGATCCGATACGGGCAGAGGGTGGAGTTCACCACGGAGGCATACCCCGGAGAAAAGTTCGAGGGCTGGATCTCCCTGATCGAACCTGTGTTGACGGAAAAGACCCGAACGGTCAAGCTCCGGGTGAATGTGGACAATCCAGACGGCCGACTCAAGCCCAACATGTTCGTCCGCGCCTTGGTCAAGGCGAAGGTCGCTCAGGGTGGGAAGGTGATGGCCGAACGGATGGTGGGCAAGTGGATCTGCTCCATGCACCCGGATGTGGTCCGGGATACGGCGGGGATCTGTCCGATCTGCGGCATGCCGCTGGTACGGACGGAGTCACTCGGGTATGCCACAAAGGAGAAAGTAGCAGAGCCGCCGCTGGTCATCCCGGTTTCGGCCCCGCTGGTCACCGGCACGCGGGCGGTGGTCTATGTCGAGGTGCCCGACCAGGAAAGGCCGACGTATGAAGGGCGGGAGATCGTGCTTGGGCCGAGGGCGCAGAATTATTACCTTGTGGAAGAGGGCCTGAAGGAAGGTGAGAGGGTCGTTGTCAAAGGCAACTTCAAACTTGACAGCGAACTTCAAATTCAGGCCAAACCGAGCATGATGAGCCCGGAAGCGGCGGAAGGGACGCCGTCTAAACAGAAGAAGCCATCTTATAAGAAGGCCGAGGCGCCGAAACAATTTCACGAACAGCTTTCGGCAGTCATCGGCGCCTATCTCAAGATGCAAAAGGCCCTGACCGGCAACGACTTCAAGGCCGCTCAAGCTGCGGCCTCGGAGCTCCAAGCCGGGCTTGGTAAGGTAGACATGAAGCTCCTGAAGGGCCCCGCCCACATGGTCTGGATGAAGGAAGGCCCCTCCATGTCAAAGGCCGTCAAAGCAGCGGCCTCGACAAAGGACATCGGGGGCATCCGGAAGGAATTTGCCGCCCTATCCGACGCCCTGACAGCCGTGGTGAAGAGCCTCGGCCACCGGGAAAAGAGCGCGCTCTTCCAATTCCGCTGCACAATGGCCCTCGACGGACGCGGCGCCGACTGGCTGCAGGCGGACAAGAATACCGCGAATCCGTATCTGGGGGCATCCATGCTCAAGTGCGGCGACCAGATTGAGAGAATACCACCAGAGACGGAGGCCAAGTCAGGACCCAGGATCGAAGTGCCGAAGGCATTTCACTCCCAACTTTCGGCAGTCATTAGCGCCTATCTCAAGATGCAAAAGGCCCTGGCCGGCGACGACTTCAAGGCCGCTCAAGCCGCGGCCTCGGAGCTCCAAGCCGGTCTCGGCAAGGTGGACATGAAACTTCTCAAGGGCCCGGCGCATATGATCTGGATGAAGGAAGGTCCGTCCCTCTCGAAAACAGCCGGTGCGGCGAGTTCGGTGGAGGACATCGAGAAACTTCGCAAGAAGTTTGCCCTTCTCTCTGATGCTCTGATCGGTGTGGTAAAGAGATTGGGCCAGCGAGAAGGAAAGTCCCTGTTTCAATTTCACTGCCCGATGGCCCTGGGCAACCGCGGCGCCGACTGGCTGCAGGCGGACAAGGACACGGCCAATCCCTATTTCGGTGGGGCGATGCTGAAGTGCGGGGAGCGGGTGGGAGAAATACCGGCGGCGAAGTGACTCAAGAAGCCTCTCCAGGCAAGATGTCTTAATGGAGTGAGTGGTCGGTGACGATGAGTGAAAATGGCAGAGCGCCGCAGCAGAGCGAACCGCCTAGGTCTTTCCTCAACGGTATCATAAGATTCTGCCTCGAGAACAAGCTCGTCGTCGGGCTGTTCGTGATCTTTGTCATCGTGTGGGGCATTTTGGTGGCGCCTTTCGACTGGGAGCTGGGCGGCCTGCCGCGGAGCCCGATCCCGGTGGATGCGATCCCCGACATCGGCGAGAACCAGCAGATTGTGTTCACCAAGTGGCCGGGCCGATCTCCGCAGGACGTGGAAGATCAGATCACCTACCCCCTCACGGTCTCCCTGCTCGGCGTTCCGGGGGTCAAAACCGTCCGCAGCTATTCCTTCTTCGGGTTTTCCAGCATCTACATCATCTTCAAAGACGAGATCGACTTTTACTGGTCGAGATCAAGGGTACTGGAAAAACTGAACAGCCTCCCGGCGGGCACACTGCCCAGCGACGTCCAGCCCGCGCTCGGACCGGATGCCACGGCCCTGGGGCAGATATTCTGGTATACCCTCGAGGGCCGCGATGAAGAGGGCAATCCCACAGGGGATTGGGGACTTGACGAGCTCCGGACCATCCAGGACTGGTATGTCCGATACGCGCTCCTGTCGGCGGAGGGGGTCAGCGAGGTCGCATCCATCGGCGGCTTCGTGAAGGAATACCAGGTGGACGTGGATCCCGATGCGATGCGGGCACACCGCGTCACGCTGGAGGATGTCTTCAACGCCGTCCGCATGTCCAACATTGATGTGGGCGCGCGAACCATCGAGATCAATCGCGCCGAATATGTGATCCGCGGCCTGGGCTTTATTCGCCGCGTAAGCGACCTCGAAAACACTGTCGTCAAGATGCGGGACAACGTGCCCCTTTTCATCAAGGACGTGGCCCACGTTTCCCTCGGACCTGCCCTCCGGCGAGGCGCACTCGATAAAGGAGGGGCTGAGGCCGCCGGCGGCGTGGTGGTGGTGCGCTATGGCGACAACCCGCTCGCGGTCATCAAGAACGTAAAGAAAATGATAAAAGAGATTGCACCGGGCCTCCCCAAAAAAACCCTTGCCGACGGCCGCGTCTCTCAGGTAACCGTCGTCCCCTTCTACGACCGAACCGGCTTGATCTATGAGACGCTGGGCACGCTGAACAGCGCCCTCTCCGAAGAAATCCTCGTCACCATTATCGTCGTGATCGTCATGGTGATGCACCTGCGCAGTTCAGCGTTGATCTCCGGCCTTCTGCCCCTCGCCGTGCTGATGTGCTTCATTGCCATGAAGCTTTTCCATGTGGATGCGAACGTCGTCGCGCTGTCCGGGATTGCGATTGCCATCGGGACGATGGTGGACATGGGGATCGTGGTCTGTGAAAACACCCTGAAACACCTGGACGCGGCGGCACCCGATGAGGACCGGCTGGAGGTCGTCTACCGCGCGGTGACGGAGGTCGGCGGGGCGGTCCTGACCGCCGTCTCGACCACGGTGGTCAGCTTCCTGCCCGTGTTCACGATGGAAGCGGCAGAAGGAAAGCTCTTCAAGCCCCTGGCCTACACGAAGACATTCGCCCTCGTTGCCTCGGTCATTGTTGCGCTCACCGTCATCCCTCCCTTCGCGCACATCCTGTTCACGGGTCGCATTCGTCGGAAAACGCTCCGCATTCTGACCCACGCCGGGTTAATCGTCCTGGGGGGGGTGCTCGGGGTGAAGATCGTCTGGTGGGTGGGCGTCATTGTGGCGGGCATCGGCGCCTACCACCTTGTAGAGCCGATGCTGCCGAAGCTTGTAGAGCATATTGCGGCCTATGTGACCAACGGCGCCGCCGTGCTGACAGTCGCCATCTTGCTGGCGCGGCATTGGATGCCGCTGGGACCGGAGCGGGGGCTGCTCAGAAACCTCATCTTCGTCGGGGGGATGATGGCGGTGCTTCTCGGGTTCTTCCGGATATTCCTTTTGGTATACGAATATGTCCTGCGATGGTGCCTGCGCCACAAGGCGATCTTCCTGCTGATCCCGACGGTGCTGGTCATCTGGGGAGGGGTGATCTGGCTCGGATTCGATTCCGTGTTCGGCTCACTTGTCCTCGCGCCGGCTCGCAAGATCGGCATCAAGCCGGAGAAGATACGCTCCACCACCTTCTGGATCGCCGGAAAACACAAATTCCCCGGTCTGGGCAAGGAGTTCATGCCCCCTCTGGACGAAGGATCTTATCTGTTCATGCCCACCACCATGCCCCACGCCTCCATCGGCGAATGTTACGACGTGCTTCAGAAGCAGGACATGGCCATCACGGCGATCCCCGAGGTGGAGTCGGCGGTCGGCAAGTTAGGCCGCGTGGATAGCCCGCTCGATCCCGCCCCGATCTCCATGATTGAAACCGTCATCAACTATAAGCCGGAATACATTACCAACAAGAACGGGCATCGGATAAATTTTCGGTATGACCGGAGGAAAAAAGAGTTCGTCCGGGATGCCGACGGGGAGTTGATACCGGACCCCAAAGGACTTCCCTACCGGCAGTGGCGTCCGCACATCAAGAGTCCGGACGATATCTGGAACGAGATCATCAAGGCCGCGAAACTCCCCGGCACGACATCCGCGCCGAAGCTTCAGCCGATCGCCGCCCGCATCGTGATGCTCCAGAGCGGCATGCGAGCCCCCATGGGCGTCAAGGTCAAGGGACCCGACCTGGAAACCATTGAACGGGTGGGGCTGGAGATCGAACGCTACCTCAAAGAGGTCCCCTCTGTCGAGCCCGCCGCCGTGTTCGCCGACCGCATCGTGGGCAAGCCCTACCTGGAGATCGAGATCAACCGCCGGGCCATCGCCCGATACGGCGTGAGCATTCGCCGCGTCCAGGACGTCATCGAGGTCGCCATTGGCGGACGCAGAATTACCACCACCGTGGAGGGCCGCGAGCGCTACCCCGTCCGCGTCCGCTACCAGCGCGAGCTGCGCAATCAAATCGAGACCCTGGGCCGCACCCTCGTGCCCGCGCCCGATGGCACACAAATCCCCCTCATTCAGCTTGCCGACATCCGATATGTGCGCGGCCCGCAGGTGATCAAGAGCGAGGATACCTTTCTGGTTGGATATGTCATCTTCGACAAAAAGCCCGGTTACGCCGAGGTGGACGTCGTGGAGGAATGCCAGCGATATTTACAGGATAAGATCAAGAGCGGCGAATTCAAGGTGCCGGCGGGAGTGAGCTACAAATTCGCCGGCAGCTACGAAAACCAAATCCGGGCGCAAAAGAAACTCGCCGTGGTTTTGCCGCTGGCCTTGTTCATCATTTTCTTGATTATCTATTTCCAGTTCAAGTCCGTCCCAACAACACTCATCGTCTTCTCCGGCATATTGGTCGCCTGGGCGGGCGGCTTTCAGATGATCTGGCTCTACGGACAGCCCTGGTTTCTTAACTTCAGCGTCTTTGGCGTCTCCATGCGAGAGCTGTTTCAGATCCATCCGATCAACCTCAGTGTGGCGGTATGGGTCGGGTTCCTCGCCCTCTTTGGGATCGCCACCGATGACGGCGTGATCATCGGCACCTACCTCAGCCAGGTGTTCGCGGACAGGAAACCCAACTCCATCGCCGAGATTCGCGAGGCGACCGTCTCCGCGGGCAAACGGCGCATACGCCCCTGCCTCATGACCGTCGGCACAACGATCCTCGCCCTCATCCCCGTCCTCACATCCACCGGCCGCGGCTCCGACGTCATGGTCCCCATGGCCATTCCCTCCTTCGGCGGCATGACCGTCGTCTTGATCACCGTCTTCGTCGTCCCCACCCTCTTTTGCGCCATCGAAGAATTCAAGTTGAGAACGGGCATGCGCCGCACCTCAACAGACAGTCAGCCGGGAACGGATTAGGGCCGAGCTATCCTTCTCTGGGAGCCACGTCGCCGTCGGATTTGACATAGGCCCGTCCGCACGCCGGGCACACCGTCTCGTTGGCCGCGCCGAAGTCCAGCCGGCCCGCCCCGCAGCGGCACATCCATCCATTCTGTGCGGCGGGGTTGCCGTACATGAGGGCGTAGGCCGGCACGTCCTTCGTTACCACCGCGCCGGCGCCGATGAAGGCATACTCCCCGACGGTGTGACCGCAGACAATTGTCGCGTTCGCGCCGATGGTCGCCCCCCGGCGCACGAACGTCGGTCGCAGCTCGTCCATGCGCGAGAGTTCACTGCGAGGGTTGAACACATTGGTAAAAACACACGACGGCCCGCAAAAGACATGGTCCTCCAGCGTTACGCCCTTGAACACGGACACGTTGTTCTGAATCTTGCATCCGTCACCGACGGTCACGTCCGGGCCGATCATCACATTCTGTCCCACGGTGCAATGCGTCCCGATTTTCGAGTTTTTCAGGATGTGGGCGAAATGCCATATTTTCGTCCCCTCGCCGATCTCGACCGGCTCATCGATCACAGCGGTGGGATGAGCGAAGTAGGGCTTCTCCTCGGCAGCCCCGATGCCGGTCGGCGGTGCGATGCCTTGTGCCTCAACCAACTGTTTCTGGCAGGCGTCGAGGATTTTCAATACACGCAGCCCCTCGGCCCCGTCGGTGGTCGGCGTGTTTCGGGAAGATACGCATTCGAGGAAATGCGCGCACTCCATCCGCAGCGGCTCGGCCGAGTCGATCTCCACCGGCTGTCCCTCCGCCTTCACCGCCGTCGGCACGCGGTGCTTCCATTCCACCTTGTGCGGGAAGAGGACCAGCTTCTCCCGCGCCGTGTCGTCGAAGACCGCCATCTTCTCCGATCCAACGACGACGAGGCGCTGCTCCTTGAAGGGATGCAGCCAGCTTACAAAGATATGGGCGCGGACGCCGCTCGGGAACGCGAACTGGCTGAGCGTCACATCGGCCACACCCTTGTTCAGGTAGCTGGCCCCCTGGCAGGAGACGTAACTCGGCCCCTCCTGCAGCAGCGCCAGCATGACGGAGATGTCGTGCGGCGCGAAACTCCACAGGATGTTTTCCTCCGTGCGAATCTTCCCCATGTTCAGCCGATTGGAGTAGAGGTAGCGGATGCGGCCGAGCTCGCCGCTGTCCACCAGCTCGCCGAGCTTCACCACCGCAGGGTGATAGCGGAGGATGTGGCCGACCATGAGGATACGGCCATGCCGCTCGGCGAGGGCGTTCAGCTCCTCCCCGTCCGCAACCGTCAGCGCCAGCGGCTTCTCGACGTAGACGTCCTTCCCCGCCTCGATGGCCTGCTTCGCCATCTGGTAGTGCCGGACAGCCGGCGTGGCGAGAACCACGGCATGGAGTCGGTCATCGGCCAGGACATCGGCATAGCCGGATGTGAACTCGACGGTCGGATATGTGTCCTTGACGACCTGCTCCCGCTCGGGATCGCTGTCGCAGACCATCTGCAGCGCGCCGAGCTCGTGGAGGTTGCGTACAAGATTCTTGCCCCAATACCCCATTCCCGCCACAGCAACCCGAACGTCCATGCACGACCCTCCTATGGAACCCAAGCCGTTCACATGATGTTCGCTGCAGAATAGACGATGCCGAAAACGGTTTCAAGCGAAATCCACTGGGCGCCCACGCTCAGACTTTGAGTTTCTTTCAGGGCTTGACATCCGCCGATGTACTGGTATGCTCAGACAGGTCACCATCTCACAAGAAGGAGGAGAGCCATGAAAGTCAGCGATCTGGTGGACTACATTGTCAAGCTCAAGGGCGGGGGCCTGAACCAGGACGAGGGCGTCCTCTACGGCGACCCGAAGGCAAAAATCAAAGCCGTCCTGCTCACATGGATGGCGACGGTCGAGTCGCTCAAGACCGCGAAGAAGCAGGGGTGCAACGTGGTCCTGTGCCATGAAGCCTTCTATCTGATCCCCCAGCGCCAGCAGGGCCTCACGGCGCAGAACATGGCGTGGGCGACCAACCGCAACCGCCTCGCTGCCGCAGCCGACGGCGGGATCACCATCCTTCGCGTGCATGGATCGATGGACCTGATCTGCATCTGGGACGACTTCGTCGCCGCCCTCGGTGTCGAGAACCCCAACCCCGGCACCGGTTGGGGGAAGGTGCTGTCCATCCCTCCGACCACCGTCGGTGAGCTGGTGAAGCGGGTGAAGAAGGTCTTCGGCCTGAAGCACGTGCGCGTCGCCGGCGACCTGAAGAAGAAGGTGACGGTGCTCGGTTTTCCGTGGGGCGGGCTGGGGCTCGACTCGAACATCGGCTACCAGGCCCAGTGCATCCAGCTCGGCGCCGAGGCGCTCATCGCCGGGGAGTGCGACGAGTACGGCATGGTCTTCGCCACCGACGCCGGCGTGCCAATCATCGAGACGGGCCATTCGGTGAGCGAGAACCTCGGCATGAAAAACTTCGCCGCACGCCTCCGCAAGGACTTTCCCGACCTCAAAACCGTCTTCTACCCGAAGACGCGGGTGTTTGAGTACCGGTAGGCCCTGAGACGATCCTCCCTTGACGTTGGGATGCTGCTTCTCCTATCCCCGCGCCCGCAGCATCTTCGCGTTCGTCTCCCCGCCGTTGATGACGTAGAGCAGCGGCTGCGGACGGTCCACGCCCTCGATCCAACAGGGACGCTCCGCCCACGGCGCCGCCGACAGGACGTTGGTCATGTCCATCCAGAACTGCAACCGCGCCGGCGACAGGCCCCACGTCATGTGGAAGTGGTTCGCCGGGGCGTACTGCTTGTACTCCACCATCGTCGCATACTTCGGCACGACGAACGTGTGCGGCCACGTCGGCGTGGACGTCTGGCACACCGCCTCGCACAGCTTCTCCGGCAGCCCCACCGTCGTCGCCTCGTCCCAGACGAGACTGAACATGCCCGACAGCGAGCTGTAGGCCATCCGCCCGGCAATGCCGTCGATGCCCGCCGGGGAGACGAAGTTCACCGAGTTGCCCATGCCGGGGAAGTAGTGCTTCTCGGCCAGCGGCATGGAGATGCCGTTCATGATTTCCTCGATGGATGCGCTCGGCTCGGCGGCCCAGTCGAGGGACGCGCTGCCGGAGTTGTCGCCATCGACGAGGCCCTTCTGCTCCCAGAGGGTGGCGCCGTCGAGGCCCTGGATATTCAGCTTTTTCGCTAACGCGCAGATCTCCCACGACTCCCACACCTTCCGGAAGTCCATGAACAACGGCGGCGCGCCGCCGGTGAGGTAGGTGAAGAAGAGCATCGTCAGCAGGCCCTGCACGTCGGCCTCGGTGGCGTAGGGCAGGGGCGGCTTGCGGCCATTGTGATCGAAGGTGGAGTTGAAGAGCGACTCCATCCCGTCGGCCACCGGCAGGGGGATGCCGCGCGGGTCCGACCCCCATTCGAGCTGGCTCATGAATCCGCCGCCCACGGCGTTCAGGTCCTTCATCAGGTCGCGGACCATGAGATACATGGCGAGGCTGGTGTTGAAGCGGTCGCTGTCGGCCTTCTTGGGCAGCTCGATGCGCTTGCCGAGATGCTTGTCAAACCACGCCCGCAGGGCCTTCAGCTCCTTCTTGTCGTAGGCCTGCTTCTGGATCATATCGGCCAGGAGCTTCATGTCGAGGCGGGTGATCTCGAGGCCGAAGGTGTTTCGCGTGGGGAGGATGTGCGCCAGCGCCGTCTCCATGCCCATGGAGTCGTGGCCGAGGACGACCACGCGGCGGCCCTTGAGGGCCTGAACCGCCAGCGCCGCGTAGGCCCAGTCGATCAGGTTCTCGGCCGTGCCCTCGGTCATGACGGGGTTCTGGCCGGTATCCGGCCACGTGCCGACGTTGATGTGGATCAGCCGGCCGTACTGGGCGATGGCCCCGCTGACGGCGTGGCAGTAGACCACCCCCGGCTTCGGCCCGCTGTTGCCGCAGGTGATGTTCACGGGCACGTCGTCGGGGAACTGCTGGATGAGCGAGATGAGCGTGAGCTGCGGGAAGGCCCACGTGTCCGGCACGCAGACGATCATGTCCACGCCGGCGTCCTTGAACTGCCTGGCGACGGTGTCCGCCTGGGGCTCGCCGTCGATGAGGGTGGGCGTCCAGACGACGCGCGCGGGCGTGCCGTCGGGCAGGCAGACCTTGCCGGCGAGGATATCGGCGGTCATTTTGAGGATGTTCTGGCAGCGTTTGCGCGAGGCCGCATCGATGCTCGTGGCGCAGACGCCGAAGGTGGGCACATTGCCCTTCTTGCTCGTGGTCGAGCCGAGCCGTTCAGCCTTGGCCATCTTCCATACCTCCAACCAAATATTCTCTATCGTAAATGTCTGTGTCGCTGTCCGTGTGCCACCCCCAAACTCATTTGGGGGTGTTTTCGTTCGCCCCACGTGTCGCATCCTTCCGCGGGCCCCACACGCACAGGGGTTACTATCGTAGCGAATCCGCCCTTGCGGTCAAGCGAAAAGTGGGCGAGGAGTTTCCTCATGGTTCATGCGGAAACACCTCTTGACATCCTCCATTGACAGAGAAGAACCATCTGCGCTATGATCGCCCAGCCGATCATGTGGTTGACCACGTTGCTGATTTGGAGAAATCGAATGCGTCTCTCGATAGCTGTACCTGTGCTTCTCTATGCCGTTACTTCCTTTATAACATCCCCCCTCCACGCCGCGGATATCTTCACCATCGACTTCGAGCAGGGGGCGGACGTCGCGAAGTACGCCGACAGGCTCGACGTCGGGAAGATGCAGGCCGCCATTGTCGAGGGGGGACGCGACGGAAAGGGACACTGCCTGAAAATTCACAACACCGAACCGGGCACAGCGTGTCCGTTGATCTTGAAGGGTCCCATCGAGGTGAAGA
>JAADGH010000076.1:3198-16325 GCA_013152475.1 Planctomycetota bacterium | reverse complement strand
TCCAGCAGGAGCCCGGCCAGATCAGGACCACGGCGCCGTTCCAGTCTCCCGGTGGCAGATTCGGGTCGGCGAGGATCGTGTAGTCGGTTCCTTTGCCGGCCTTGGCGCGATTCATGGCCATGATGTCATCCAGCGGGGAGTTCGGCCAGCGGGCCTCAAACATCATCTTCCCGTCGACGAAGAGCTGGATGAACTTCCCGTCGGTGGTCGCCTTGAAGATGTCTCCCTTGTGCTGCGCCCACTCGAGCTTGAGGACCTCCGCGCCGCTGATCGTGACCGGCTCATTCTCGTAGGCGACGAAGCGGATCGGCTTGCCCGCTTCGCCCGACCTCGCCGGGCGTACCGTCTCCCGATACGTGCCCCGGCGGATGTGGCACGTGTCGCCGGGGTTCATCACATCGGCCGCCTTCTGGATCGTACGGAAGGGCTGCGCCGCGCTCCCGGGGCCGGCATCATCGCCGTTGCTGCTGACATAGTAATCGGCGGCCCGAGCCGGGCCCATACACACGCACACCGACGCCACCAACACGGTCAGAATAGCCTTCACTCTCATCTTCTCCATTGCATGTGGGAGGGGACCACTCCGTTCACGACTGTTCCGTGACCGGCATACAACACACCCACGTATACCACAGACCTTGCCGAACACAAAACCAAAAGGAAAAGAGGGTACGCCACGGATGGGAGAGGAGGGGAATGGACTCCTGGGACATGAAAGGGGGGTGGGCGTGTCCACCCACCCCCTCTGATCTGGTTATTTCAGCGCCACGTCCATCTGCTTCGCGCGTTTGCGGAGGACCTTGATCGCAGTGGGGTTCATAAGCAACTGTGCGGCCCTGCTGATTCTTGTGCCGATACGGGCCTCGTTGATCTGGTGCTGAAGGTCCTTGATTTTCTGCTTGGGCTTGAACTCCTTGGCCAGCTCTTCCTTTTTCATCTCGAACTCGGTGTCCGACATAGCGCGCGCCTTGTTGACCAGCGCCAGGAGCCGCTTCCGCTCCTCGGCCTTCTCCTTGCTCGAGAGCCTGCCCTGATTCCTGCTGACACGCTCGATGCCATAATCGACCATGCGCCGCCCGCGTGTGCGAAACTCCTGATCGGACATGGACCGGATTCTTCGGAGCATCTCCTCCCCGATGGCCGAGTTGCTGGCCTGTCCCGCGCGGACGGGATCGCGCCGATCTGGCGGCAGCACGACGCACGGCTCGTAGCTCTCGACGACGGTGAGCTGGGCATCGGTCAGGATGTCCTCGATCTCCTCGCCGGCCCGGGCGAGTTGGGCCATGAGTTCCTGGCGCAGCCGCTTGTCTCTGTGGTTGATCCGTGTCACCCGTTGCGCCAGATCTTCGGGCACTTCCTTCTGCTGTTCCAGCGTGCTCTTGAGCTCGGCCAGCAGCGGCTTTGCCTCGCGTGTCAAGGCTGAGGCGCGGGGCGCATAGCTCTTCACGATCATGTCACGGCGATCGGCCAGCTTGACGATCTTCGCCAACTGCTCCGGCGTGAGATTCAGACCGTTGATCAGATTGAGATAGACGATTTCCTGTCGGACCTCTTCGAGGGGGTCCCGGATTTCCGCCAGCTTACCCATCGGCCCCGCCATTCTGCCGCTGCGGCGCTCCGCTCTCGCCGGCATTGCCATCACCGCAAGCAGGGCCAGACCGAGCATTACTCTTCGGGATCGTTTCATGTCCGCACCTCCTTCCACCGTGTATCCGTTTCACGTTGTTGCCCACCGAGTCTCCAAACAGCGAACGGCGTACCCATTGGCCAACCACGGGTGCTCTATCTCTAACACTGTGTGACACAATAGGTTACGATCAGGCCATTTCTGCTGGAGCGCAGAGGAGGGGTGCCTTTGCGGTGAAAAACGTAAACGGCGTTTCCTTGTTGGAAACTCGGCTTATTGAACTGGATGTAACCATTTAGCCAAGTGTGGCGACCCGATATTCGGCCTCTCGTCATTCCCGCTTTTGCGGGAATCCACGAGTGGTCGAGGGCCTGGATTCCCGCTTTCGCGGGAATGACAACACTTGGTTAAATGGTTACAACTGAAGAAGGCGAATGTCCGGGATGTCATCGGCAGGTGGCACGCTCAAACTTGTTTGAGCGTGTCTTGCGATGCGCCAGGTACCCCACCGCCTGCACGCTCAAGCCGGAGCTTGAGCGTGGCACACAACCTGTGGCCATGATCCTCCACTTGGCTAAATGGTCACAGATGGAGAAGGCGAATGTCCGCCGCTGCCTCACTTCCAGGGCGGCTTCGAAGGCAGGAGCTTGTTGAACTCCTTGATGAGCTTCTTTTCGTAAGCGCCATTATATTTCTCGTTGAGGAACTTGTCGATGGCCTCGTCGTAGAAGCGCTGCCATGAATCCTCCTCATGGCCCGGATTGATCGGGTAGAACAGAGCGCCGTTGGCCCGGGCGGCTTTCATGTCGCCGGGCGCGTCGCCGACCATGAGGATGCGGGACTTGCTGTACTGTCCCTTCGTGGCCAGGGCGATATGCTCCGACTTCTTGCCCATCTCCTGACCCGCGATGACGGCCGCATATCTTGCGATGCCATGTTCTTTCCACTCCCGTGTCAGGGCCTCACCGGGCGTGGCCGAAACGCAGATCATGTCGGCATGTTTCGACAGCTTCTTCATGCTCTCCTTCACGCCGGGGAAGGGCGGGATGTCGTGCACGATGTCGGCGATGGTATCGTTGACCGCGCGGCTCCATTTGTAGGCCTGCTTCAGCTCCGCCGATTTGTTCTTTTTCATGTAAAGCTTCAGCCCCGGCTCGCCGAGCGGAATGCCGGAGTCGATGAACTTTCGAATCTGCGGCGCCTTCGGTATCTTCACCTTCCGCTTCTTGATCTCTTTCCGTTCGGTAAGCAGATCGAACACCATCGCCAGGGCGATGAATCGGTTGCAGCCGCGCCACTTGGAATACAGGTTCACGAACTCGGCTGCCTCGCGCGCGTACTTCGACACGGGCTGGAGGCGCCAGTGATTGATGATGTTGGGGATGAAACATTCCTTGTGCTTGATCTCCATCGTGTCGAACGCACAGCCGTCGGAGTCGATTCCGACGAAGAAATCGTGCCTGGCCTGGAACGCCTTCAGTTCCGCTTGCGGATCTTTCGCCATTTATTCCTCCTTCACTTGCCTGAAGCAACCTTTCCCTGGGCCATCGGCTACGCCTCCTTGACAATCGCCTCAAGTGCGGCAATCAGCGGCGGCAAATCGCCTCTGATCGTGTCCCAGAGCAAATCCAAATCAATTACGTCGTACCCGTGAACAAGCCGGTTGCGCATGCCGATGATCTGCGCCCAGGGAATTCCCGGGTGCTTCTGCTGGGTTGCCGCAGAAATTCTATTGGCCGCCTCACCGACAATCTCCACCAGCCGCGTCAGCGCCAGTTGCATCACCCGATCCCGCCCCAACTCCTCCCGACTGGCCGCGCCCAGCAATTCCGCTGCTTCGTTTGCGTGGCTCAACATGTCTCTCAAGCTGACCTCGTCATCGTGCTTGCTCATACTGCACCTCTGCCAGGTCCAACACCCGATCCCGAAAATGGGGGTTCAGGCCCTTGACCGTGTGCATTTCCGCCTTGCGCCCCAGTATCCGGCTCAACTCGATTTCCATGCCCGCCAGCGTAATCAGCCCCACCCGCGCTCCCGCCTCGAATTCCACCAGCACATCCACGTCGCTGTCCGGTCCAAAATCATCCCGGAGCACCGAACCAAACAAAGCCAGCCGCCGGATACGGTTGCGACGGCAAAAGTCTTCTATCTTCGCTTGCGGGATGTCAATCTTCACGCTCATATTCGCATCGCCCACAACATCTGACCACAAGACCGGACTACACACCGCTGAACGCGGAGAAGCCGCCGTCGATCGGCACCACGACGCCATGGACGAACTTCGCGCCGGGCGATAGCAGCCAGAGCACCGTGCCGACCAGGTCCTCCGGGTCGCCGAACCGGCCCATGGGCGTGTGATCGATGATGGTCTTCCCGCGCGGGGTCAGATCGCCCGTCTTCTCGTCGGTGAGCAGGAACTTGTTCTGCTGTGTCAGGAAGAACCCCGGTGCGATGGCGTTCACGCGGATGTCGGTCGAGTAGTTCTGCGACATGTGAACAGCCAGCCATTGGGTGAAGTTGCTCACCGCCGCCTTGGCGCCGGAGTAGGCCGGGATCTTCGTCAGCGGGCAGAAGGCGTTCATGGAGCTGATGTTCAGAATGTCGCCTGTGCCCGCTTCGGCCATGAGCTTGGCGAACACTTGAGTCGGGAGGAGGGTGCCGATGAAGTTCAGCTCAAAGACCCAGCGCACCGCATCGGGGGGCAGGTCGAAGAAGGCCAGGTCGTCCGACGTTGTCGCCTCCTTCTTGTTGCCGCCGGCGCCGTTGATGAGGATGTCCACTTTCTCGTATTTTTCCAGGATGGCATCTCGCGCGGCTTCGACGCTGGCCTTGTCCAAAACATCGGCCTTCACGGCGATGGCCTCGCCGCCGTCGGCCACGATCTCGCCGGCAACCTTTTTTGCGGCATCTTCCATCAGATCGAGCACGGCGATCTTGACGCCCTGCGTCGCCAAACCCCTGGCCAGCATGCTGCACAGCACGCCGCCTCCGCCGGTGATCGCCGCCACGCGGCCCTCAAAGTTGAACAGTCGCTCCAGGTATTCATTGCACATGGGAAAACTCCTTTCTGTCATGCGTTCCTGAACGGCGCCACATGCCGCCCCAGATGTTTCTCCAACACGGCGTAATGCGCATCTTCATGTTCGCGAAGCGTGGTGAGGATGCGATCGCGGAAGCGGAACCCGTCCTCGTTCTCGCACGTGAGCACCGAACCGTACGTCACGTGAAGTAACTGCCGCCCGTCGAACTGGTCCAGCACGCCCGGCAGGTCCTCATCCTTCAGGCGGTCCGGCGTGGGTACCTTGCCGGGATCGGCGGAGACATGATACGTCGCCTTGTCCTCGTCATAGCGCTCGAAAGCGAAGGCGAGGATCTCGCGGAAGAGCTCCGGATTCACCTGGCCGATGGCGCGCAGGGCTTCAAGGTAGCTCGTCCCGGCCGTCTTCACATGCACCAGCTCCCCCGCGTGCTTCGCCGCGATGGGATAGACGCTGAACTTGTCCGAGCCGGAGTGAAGAGAAATTTTGTAAGGCCCGAAGTGCTTCGCAATCGCGACATGCTGGATGAAGGCCGCCTCGAACTCCTCCAGGCTGCCCTTGTAATCGACCCCCTTCTCGAACTCGCCGATGAAGCGCGGCGCCAAGCTCACCCACTCCACCCCGAGCCGCTTCAGCTCGCTGGCCACGAAGTAGTGATCGGGCACGGTCGTTGGGGCGAATGTCTCATCCACCGACATCTCCAGCTCGAAGGGCTTGTCGCCCATCTTGCCCTTCAGGTGGCGATACATCCTCGCCGCGTGGGCAATGGCCTTGCCGTATTTCACCGCCGCACGGAGCATGTCCTCCTCGGTCATCTGGATCGTCAGGCCCGGCCCGACCTGGAAGTCCTTGCCCGCGTACGCCGCTCGGCAGTCCGACGCCGTCGACTCCAGATCACTCCAAGGGAGCTGCTCGAAGCGCTGAGTGAGAGCGCTCCTGCCGAGCCCGTCGGCGTCGTTGTCCACATGGTCCCCCGGGTCCACCGTGTAGAACGTGAAGCCCGCCTTGAAGCAGACGTCAATGTCGTCGGTGGTCTTCAGATGGTCCGCGTCGGACCCGAAGCCTTCGCGCCAGCCCTCCTGGAACACGCCCAGTGTGGCGGTGTCCATGACGTTCTCCGGCGTGCGATGGGTCCGGCTCATCTCCCGGATGGACTGCTGGGCAAAGTAGGGGACCACGCCGCTGCCGCGGACGGCGTGCACGTGCCCCGGTGTGGCGAGGCCCAGCCGGTCGCCGGTGCCGAGGGCCTTCTTCACACCGAAGACCTGGGGGGCGGTGAAGGGCAGGTGCTGCCGCAGCGCACAGGCGCGCTCGTGGCTGGGCGGAACGATTGCGACGAGGAGCTCCAGCTCGCTCAGCCGCGCCTGCTTGCACTCCGCCGCGAAATAAGCCGGGATGGATGTTTCCGATGCGAAGCAGAGAAACTTGTCGAGGCCTTGCCTCGCGAAAAAGAAAACCACCCCGTCCCGGCCGGTAATGGACCGGGGGTAAACGGCCATGTCGACCTTCTCGCCGAGCACCTGGGCCAGGGCCTGATTGTCCTCCGGCGAGCCCGGGGGGGCGACGCCGGCGCTGTTCAGTAATGAAGACAGATATGCTCTCACCATCATACACCTCGCGACCGAATAAAGTTTGAAAATCATACACTCATCGCTGAAACGGGGTCAAGAGATTTTTCGCTTGAAGAGGGCGGCAGCGACCTGTAAACTCACGCCGATTACAGAATCACTACAGACGACGTTGTCACGATAGCGGAGGATGAAAATGGCGGAACTGAAAGGCAGTTGCATAGTGGCCCAGTCCGGCGGACCAACGACCGTCATCAACAGCAGTCTGTGCGGCGTGGCCCAGGAGGCGAAGAAACACAAGTGTTTCGATGGGATCTACGCCTCTTTAAACGGCATCCTGGGCGTGCTGCGCGAGGAAATTTTCGATTTGCGAAAAGAGAAGCCGTCCACCATCGAGGCCCTCCGGCGCACGCCCGCCGCAGCGGCAGGGTCGTGCCGGTACAAACTAAGAAGCCTTGAGGACAACCGCGAGGACTACGAGCGGATTCTCGATGTCTTCAAGGCCCACAACATCCGCTATTTCTTCTACGCCGGCGGCAACGACTCCATGGACACCGCCGACAAGCTGAGCCAGCTTGCCCGCGAGGCCGGATACGAGATGCGGGCCATGGGCGTGCCGAAGACCATCGACAACGACCTGGCCTGCACCGACCATTGTCCCGGGTTTGGGAGCGTCGCCAAGTTCATCGCCACGATGAGCATGGAGGCCGGCCGCGACACCGAGGCCCTGTACACCACCGACACCTGCACCGTCCTCGAGACCATGGGCCGCAACGCTGGCTGGATCGCCGCGGCAGGGGGCTGCGCCCAGCGGACTCCCGTGGACGCGCCGCACCTCGTCTACGTCCCCGAGGTCGCCTTCGACATGAAGCAGTTCGTCAAGGACGTGAAGAAGGTCCTTCACAAGCTCGGACGGTGCTTCATCACCGCTTCGGAGGGCATTCAAGACAAGGACGGCAACTACATCGCCGAGATCGGCGGCGGCTTTGCGAAGGATTCCTTCGGCCACCGGCAGCTTGGCGGCGTGGCCGAGACACTGCGAGAGATCATCGAGAACAAGGTCGGCGTCAAGTGCCGGTCGAACAAGCTCGGCACGTGCCAGCGCAATGCGATGCACTTCGCCTCGAAGACCGACAGCGACGAGGCCTATCGGGTCGGTGCACAGGCAGTTCGGGAGGCCGCAAAGGGCACGACCGGGAAGATGGTCACGCTCGTTCGCAAGAGCAACAAGCCGTATCGGTGCACGACCGGCTTGGCCGACCTGAGCGCCGTAGCCAACGGCGAGCGCAAGGTCCCGCGCAGTTGGATGAACAAAGACGGCAACCACATCACCCGGAAGATGCGCGACTACATCACACCGCTGATGAGGGGCGAGGTCCCGATCCGAGTCGACAAAGACGGCCTTCCCGTTTTCATGCGCTTCGAGAAGAAATTTCTGCCGAAAAAGTGCCAAGCGTGGTAAAAAACGGGGACAGTATATTCTATTCCGGACATGCCAAGTGCAACGACTTCCGCATATTCTTGCCCTGACCCAGTAGGGGCCTCCCCCACCCCGCTGCGTCAGTGTTAAAAAATATACCGTCCCCGATTTTTGATTTTACCTTTTGGGCAGAATGATCGTGAGGATGCCATTCTCCTGTTTTGTTTTCATCTTGGCCGCGTCCAGCGGTTTGGGAAGTCTGAGGCGGCGCTCGAACTGTCCGGTCCGTCGCTCACGCTGGACAACGCGTCCTTTCTGGTCTTTCTGTTCGACCAGTTTTTCTCGCTTGCCCGAGATGGTCAGCACTTGGCCCTTCACTTCGACCTTCACATTGGACTGATCGACACCTGGAAGGTCCACGTGGATGACATACCGATCTTTCTGCTCGGTCACGTCGAGCTTGGGGGAATAGGAGAGGTCCCGCACGAAGGGCTGGAATCGTGGGGCCTCGCCGAGCCGCCCAAAGGCGCGATCGAAGACGCGATCCATGTGCTCTTGCATCTGCTGCATTTCCTCGAACGGGTTCCAGGTATCGGGATTGAACGGTTGGTTAAACCAGTCGTCGTCAAGGCTGAGATCAAACGGTCGCGCCAGCAGGTTTTTCCCCGGGCCGGGAAGGATCTTTGCGTCAGGTTTTTTCATTGCAAGTGGGCCGGTCTTTGGGCTTGCAACGCTTCTTCCGGGTGTCACGGGCGATTTGACCGTCTTGGTCTGTGTTCCTATGGCTCGACTGATTTGCTTGTTCATCTGGAACAGAAAGACGGACTGCACCACCACAATGGCGGCAAATAGAATAATGACGGCGGCCATCAGTTTCGTATAACGTGCGTTCTTCTCGCTCATTTTGTCAACCTCCTTTCGCGACAAGGGATAACGTGCCGTGGAAAAAGCGGTTCATTCAGACATTGGAGCTGCCGCAGAACAGGCTCCGGCACGACCGCTCCCCCTCTTCTTCAGCCCTCTTGCACCGAATACAGAGCCGCGCGTGCGGAATCACGCGCAGCCGGCGCATGGGAATCCGTTTCCCGCACCCTTCACAGATTCCGTACGTCCCGTCGTCGAGCCTCGCGAGCGCATCATCAATCTCGGCGAGTTCTTTCTCCTCTTTTTCCATCAGGCTCAGGGCCAAATCTTCCTCAAAGGCATCGGTCCCGACATCGGCCATGTGGTCCGGGACCATGGAAAGCTCGCCGGAGGCGCTTCGTACGGCCTCCTTTCTCGCCACATCGGCAGTGCGGCTGAGCTCGCCCGATACCCTATGGCGCCTCTGCAACAGTCTTCGCTTGAGTGCTGCAATGTCCTTTGTTTCCATTTGCTCGTCTCCCTTACTACCATCACTCACTACCAGGGACGAACAGCCCCTTTCCCATACCGATTCCACCCAGACCCCCCTCCTCTGGGTCACCCCTCGCAGTGGCCCACCGCGCCGGCCCCATCTCCGCGGCGCACTGTGGCCCGAAACCGCGGCAGGGACCGACACGTGGGCCATGCAACTTACTCTGCCCTCTCCCCCCTTGTCGGGGGACCATCGAGCGTGTGCCCTTTCTCGGTCCCCTTCTCCGGCGACAGTCCCCTCGTCCAGGCCTCCGGCGGACATGTCCGATCACGCGGTGCGGATGACAACTGCTTCTTCAGCTTCAATAGGGCCTCTTCTTTGCTGCGGCCTTCAGACGCAAGGTGACTATCAGCACACAGGCACACCCAAGTCCCATCCCTTCTCCATATGCAAACACGTACAGGCCCGGTTCCTCCACCGGGTATATAAACGCCGTGAACGGCGTCCACGCACATTACGCACCTCCCTTCAGCCCCCCCGCGCGCAATCATATGTACATATCCGGGACACCCGTTGGCCTTCCCCCTCACTATCAACTACAGACGGTGTGGCCCCGTGTATTGTTTGAGAAAATTCAAGACCGCCGAGGTCGCGGTGGATAAAAAATCCAGGCACGGAGGGGCTGCCGAAAACCGATTTTTTCGAAGGTTGTTATTCTGAACGCAGCGAAGAATCTCAACAATTTGCCCCTTGGATATCCATCACTTCGTTCAGGATGACGCCCCAGAGAGGTTTTCAACAACCCCACAGGCGGGGGGGGTCACGGGGCCGGGGCTTGTTGTTTCTTTCGCAGTCGTTCAATGGCTTCGCGGTCTTGCGCGGCGCGGTCGTCGCGGCCGATGAGGAGGTTCACGCGCTCGGCGCGGGTGTGATACTCGATGGCGAGGTCGATCTTCCCCAAGCCCTCGTAGAGATTGGCGATGTTGTTCAGGTCCATCCCCACCCCTTGGAAGTTCTCGATGCCCTTGTCCACATCGAGGGCCCGCTTATAGAATTCGATCGCCCGCTCCGGCTCGCCCATCGCCTCGTGGATGGACGCAATGTTGCACAGGTTCACGCCCGTGCCGAGGTGGTTCTTGGTGGACCGGTTGATGGACAGGGCCTCCTGGAGCAGGGACATGGCCTTTTGCGTCTCCCCCTGTTTGCGATGCAGCATGGCCAGGTTGTTCAGGTGGGCGGCTTTGCCGCGCTTGTTCCGGGTCTTTTCGTCGAGGGCGAGCGCCTGCTCATAGGCGGCCTGTGCAAGATCGAGCTTGTTCTGGGCGGAGTACACGCCCCCGATATTGCCGAGCGTGACGGCGAGCATCTCAAAATCCTTCTTCTCTTGTGCAATCGACTTGGCCTGTCCGAGGTACCTCAAGGCGGACTCGAACTCGCCATCAGAATAGTAAACGGCGGCGATGTCGTTGGCGATGCGGGCGACCTCCGTCTGGTTGTCCGTTCCCTCGGCGAGGGCATGGGCGCGGAGCAGGTCGCGCAGGGCGGCCTCGGTCCTGCCGGTCTTGCGGTGTCGCTCCGCTCGGTCCTTGATCTTTTCGGCGCTGAACAGCCGCGGCTTGGGCTCGTTTCCCTTGCATCCCAACACGGCCGCGAGAAGCAGGCAGCTCCCGATCTTCCATGAGCTTTTCATTTTTTCTTGTCGGTCTCCGGTGTGCTTTTCTGTGGGCGATAGTGTTTGAACCGCTCCTCGATCTGGGCAGGCGGTTTTTCGGGGCGTTCGACCGGCGGACCGCCGAGAAGCGGGTTCGCGTCGATCTTTTGCAGCAGACCGTCGGCGCGGCGAATCAGGGCGTCGCCCGACTCCACGAGGTCCGGCAGGGCGGGCGCGATCTCTTTGAGATATTTCGCCGTCACTTTGAACTCCGCCACAAGTTCCCGTGTCTCTTTAACGAGGGCCGTGATTTCGTTGAACACGTTGGGGTCGTTGAGGAACTTGCCGAGGGTGCCTTCCCCTCCGTTTGCCTTGGCCAGCATCTTGTCGAGCCGATCCGCCATGGCCACCAAGCCGTCCACCTGCTTCTGGAGCCGGGCGTCGAGGTGCATGGTCAGGATGGACTTCTCCGTGAGCTCAACGGGGACCGGTGGCGCGTCCTTCAGGAGGCGGTTCCCTGAGGCAAGGAGGGTGGTGAGATCGTTGTAGAGCCTGCCGTCATCGCGAATCACCTTGCCGATGGTGGTCCGCTTTGAGTTGAGTTGGGATACGAGATCAATCGTATCGAGAAGCAGTTGTCTCAGCTCCTGAGGCTTCACATCTCGCGTGGCGCGCGTCTGGATTTCGACCCCGTCATCCACCCGCGGCTGGTCGGCCGCCCCCTTGGAGATGACCACGACCGGCTCGCCGAGAAGGTTCAGCTTGGTGATGACGGCTACGGAATCGGTGCGCACCTGGCTCGCAAACCGTTTTCGGATCTTGATGTGGACCTCGACGCGGTTCTCCGGGTCGAACTCCACCGAGTCCACCCAGCCGATCCGGACGCCCTCCATCACCACCGACGCGCCGGGACGAAGGGCCAGGCCCTGGTCGAACGTGGCCTCGAGCTCGAGCTTATTTTCGAACCAGCCTTTCCGGGTGCCCGACACCAAAACAAGGGCCCCAAAGGTCAGAAACGGCAACAGGATGAAAATGCCGACGATTCTCTCGACCCGATGGGATATCGCCATCTGATTTTTCCTCCAACTCCTATGTCGCCTGCAGCCACAGCGATGCGTGGGATTGCATGAATCGCCGTATCTCGGCGTCTGGGCTCTTTCGAAGTTTCGCAAGGGACCCGATGTCCCGTATCCGCCCCTTGACGACCACCGCGATGCGGTCGCCGAGCGACGAGGCAAGGGCCAGGCTGTGACTCACCACCACCGATGTCACGCCGTGGTCCTCGCGTGATGTCCTGATCAACTGCGCCACGGCCGATGCGTTCTCGTGGTCCAGCCCGAGCAGCGGGTCGTCGTAAAAGATAATATCGGGATGGAGCACCACGGCCCGCGCCACGCTGACACGCCGCTGCAGGCCCAGGCTCAGGTAGTCCGGCCGCGTCCGCCTTGCCTCAAGGGCCCCGGTCGAGCGAAGCGCCCTCTCGACCCGTTCCCGGATCTCCCCCTCCGTCAGGTCGGTGTGGTAGCGCAGCGGCAGCGCCACGTTGTCGTACACGTTCATGCTGCTGATCAATCCGTGCTGCTGAAACACAAACCCACTGGAGACGTGGATATCTTCCCCCGCCTCCTGCTTCGCCTTGATCTCCACCGTTCCCGACTTCGGCTCGATCAGGCCCGCACACAAGCGCAGCAACGTGGTCTTTCCGCTCGCGCTCTCCCCCACGATGAAGAATACCTCGCCTCGATACACCTCGAAGCTCACCTCCTCCAGGATGGGGGTCTCGCTATAGGCGTAGCTCAAGCCGGTGACCTTCAAGACCACATCGTTTTGCTTCTCGTTGCCTGTCATTGCGTCTCAGTATGTCAGCAGTGTAATCACGAACCCGCCGATAAAGCACCACACCAGCGAGCGGATGGTCGCCTTCGTGGTCATCCGCGGGATATGTGTGCTCGAATACTCCGCCGAAAGTCCATAGTAGCACGACAGCAGCGGCACGATTGTCCCGAACACAAGGCATTTCAGAAAACTGGCAATGATATCGATGGGACGAATCGCCGCCACCACATCTATCAGAAACGTGTCCAGCGGATAGTCCATCGTCAGCGAGGCCGCCGCATATCCCGACAGGATGGCGATGCAGGCGAAATAGGCCGTCAGGCAGAGCACGGAGACGATGCAGCCGAACAGCCGGGGCAGCACGACCAGCCGGATATGGTTGATCTTCATCGCCTTCATGGCGTTGATCTCGTCTTCGATGCTCATACTCGCCAGTTCCGCCGCCATGGCCGTCCCGGAGCGGGCGATGACGATGACGGCGGTGACAATGGGGGCCAGCTCGCGGATGATGACGATGACAACGGTAATCCCGAGGTAGTCCGCCGCGCCGATGGCCGGCAGTGCGACCAGCGCCCCGAGGATGGTGGCCATCCCGATGGACGCGGCAAGGACGCTTAGCATGGGCAGGGCCTGAACGCCCGTGAAGTAGAC
>JAADGH010000076.1:0-3096 GCA_013152475.1 Planctomycetota bacterium | reverse complement strand
TTGATGCCCAGGCGGCCTACC
This sequence comes from Planctomycetota bacterium, assembly GCA_013152475.1. GTDB lineage: Bacteria > Planctomycetota > Brocadiia > JAADGH01 > JAADGH01 > JAADGH01. The sequence goes on along the minus strand of JAADGH010000076.1, from coordinate 3,075 downwards.
TTGTCAAGGATCGTCAGCATCTGTGGGCGCTATCCTGTGGTTGATTCCCGCTCCAGGGGAATAAGGCTCAGAATCCCCTTGATCTTCTTCATCACCAGTTTCCTGCGCATCGCGGTAATCGCGTGCGTCGTCGGTACCCCCTTTGGGCAGACTCGAATGCAGCAAAATGTCGTGTCGCACCCCCACACACCGGCGTGGCTGTTCAGCGCCTCGATCCGTTCGCCCGCATCGCCGTCACGGGAATCGGCCACGAAGCGAAATACCTTTGCCAGCGCAGCCGGTCCCACAAACCACGGCGTCCGCCGTACCGCCGGACAGACCGCATAGCACGCGCCGCAAAGGATGCACCCCGTGTAGGCGTCCATCCGCTCGCGGTCGCCGGGGGCCTGCGGGTGCTCGCGCTCGACGTGGTGAACGTCCGGGGACAACCACGGCCGAATCTGCTCATAGCTCTGCCAGAAGGGCCCCATATCCACCACGAGGTCCCGGATCACCGTCAGGTTCGGCAGCGGATCGATGTGGATGACGTGTTTCCCCAACGTCTCGATGCGCGTCTCACAGGCGAGTCGGACCCGGCCGTTGATCCGCATAGCGCAGGCCCCGCACTGCCCTCCCTGGCACGACGCCCGAAAGGCAAGGAAGCCATCGCGCCTCTCCTGAACCTGTCGAAGCCCATCGAGCACCGTCATGTTCTTCTGGAGTTCCACTTCATACTTCTTCCGGTGAGGGCCGGAATCCTTTTCCGGGTTGAATCGATAGACGTCGAAGAGTGCAATGCCTTCTGCCATAGTCACCGTGACCCAGACAGGCTTCCTACCGAATTCCCCACGTTTCCCAAGGGGGCGTACGATACGTCCGGCCCGGCCTCCGAGAAAGTGACCCTCGTGTGTCTTACTCCATTCCGGTCGTCCATATCGGGATGGTCGCGCCGATAGTGCACGCCCCGGCTTTCCCTGCGCGTCCGGGCGCTTAGGGCAACGGCCTCCGCGACATCGATCATCTCTCCTACGTCGATGGCGGTCATCAGGTCGCTGTTGAACTCAGCCGACTCCCCCGCAACCGCGACATCGGCATACGCCGCCCGGCATTCACGAATTTCCTGAATCGCCTCGGACAGGCCCGCTTCGTCTCGCACGATGCCGACCTTTCCCCACATGATGGACGATAATCGGTCCCGCAGCGCCGCGGGGCGTTCACCCGAGCCGTCCGACAAAAGGCGCTGAATGCGCTCTCCTTCGCGCTGTCGGCCCTCCTCGATCACACCCTCCGCAGCGGGCGTGGGCTTCCGGCACAGCGCCACCGCTCGCTCCCCGGCCCGTCTGCCGAAAACCAGGGCCTCCGGAATGGCGTTTCCCGCCAGGACGTGCGCGCCGTGCGCACCGGTGCACGCACACTCGCCTGCGGCAAGCAGGCCGCGGATGCAGGTCATGCCGTGCTCGTCCACCGCCACGCCGCCGAGGATGCACCGCTGGACCGGCGCAATGGGAATCGGCTCGTCCCTCGGGTCCATTCCGACGAAGCGGATCACGTCTTGCCGTATACCGTTGATGAGCTCCGTTCGCTTCCTGGCGGACATATCCGGCAAGTCGAGCCGGACGCACCCGTCGCTGAATGCCCGGCCCTCGTCGATCTCGCGAGCCATGGCCCGGGCAATTACGGCGCTGCCCGCGTGCTCCATCTTTTGGAGATCGTATGTCTCCATGAAGCGGTCGAGACGCCCGTTCAGCAGATGTCCCTGCTGAAGCAGGGCCTGCGGCGCCAGCACCCGCCCCCCGGCAATGGCCAGCGGGTGGAACTGCACACACTCCATATCGACCAGCGGCACCCCCGCGCGGTACGCCATGGCCATACCGCTCCCCGTGCAATGGAGGGCGTTTGACGTGCGCCCATAGATCTGCCCGCACCCCCCAGCGGCAAGAATCACGGCCTTTGCGCCCAGGGCCATGACATCGCCCGTGGCGGGGTCCATGGCCACGACACCGAAGCACCGCTCATCCTTCACGACAAGGGACAGCACCCGGCGCCCGGCATAGATCCGGGTCCCCCACCGGACGACCTGCTCAAACAGCGTGTTGAGCAGGGCATGGCCCGTGCGCGGACCCGCCAGGCACGTGCGCGGGAACGCCCCCGGGGCGGCGCGAAACTGGGCGATCAGGCCCTCGGTTCCCCGGTCAAAAGGCGCCCCCCAGCGTTCCAGATCGAACACGGCGCTCGGGGCTTCTTCGCACAGGATCTCCGCCACGCCCGAGGCGTTCAGGCCGGCGCCGGCGGCCATCGTGTCGCCCACATGCCGCTGAACGGAATCGATCCCCGATCCTCTCACATTGCCGAGCGCCGCGTTGACGCCCTCCCTCGCGGCAACGGAGCTGGACCGGAGGGGATGCACCTGGGAGACCACGCCCACATCCACTTCCCGCCCCGCCGCGATGGCGGCCCGAAGTCCGGCGAGTCCGCCGCCGATGATGAGTACGTCATGGAAGATCATTCGAGACGTCAATCTACCCCGTGAACAGATACCAGTACGACCCGCCGAATATCACCACACCCAATATCGTGGCCAACCAGAACAAAAGCCGGTCCCACTTGATGCCGAGATCGATCAGGACCAGGCGGACCCCATAGAGGACATGAAAGACCAAAAAAAAGAGAAGCAGCTTGTCCACCGTGGGCGTCCCGCAGTGCAGCGCCTTCATATCGCAGCCGGCCCCGGGCAGGTCTCGCGTTATCGCCAAGCCCGTGTACAGCTTGAATACCATGAGAGGAATCAGGACGATGCCGCTGATTCGGTGAAACAACCAGGGCGCCAAGGACCAATCTCCGATTCGTTCGAGCAGAAGAAGGAGCGCCGGGCGACGGCCGCTCTGAATCAACATAATCATCATATCGCAACCCAAGACCCATTTCAACACAAATTGATTCCGCCCCCATCGTTGCGGAAGAGGCGCTCCGCCCCGCGCAGAACGCCCCCCGCCGCGAGTTTTCGGGACTTTCCCCGGAATGCGGACGGGATCAAGTGTAACCACTATTGGTTATTTGGTTCGCGAGGCTCAGCTTGCGGGACCCACGCCTTGTCAT
>JAADGH010000163.1 GCA_013152475.1 Planctomycetota bacterium | reverse complement strand
GTTGCTCTCATCGACCCGCCTTACAAGATGACTGCCACACCGGCAGCAATGGCGCCCCTGGAAGGCATGCTCGGAGCGATGGCGGAGAAGGACCTGTTTGCTGCCGATGCGGTTCTGATGATTCACCACGGCCGGCGTGTGTTCACCATTTCCAGCGATCTTCCATTTGAAATCGTCGATGAGCGGTGGTATGGTACAAGTGGGTTGGCACTGTTGCGATGGAAGCAATGAACGGAGCAAATGGGTATGAGCGAGAAAGTCGTCAGCAACTGGATTACTCTTGCCGAGTACGACTTCGAAACGGCTCAGGCCATGATGGGCAGCGGCAGGTATTTGTATGTCGCATTCACCTGCCACCAGACCATCGAGAAGATGTTGAAGGCGCTCTATGTCAAGGAGAAGGAGGAGACTCCGCCTTATTCTCATAACCTGCGGCAGCTCGTGGAAGGCTTGTCGGTGGTTTCGGTGCTGACCGAGCACCAAAAAGAATTTCTGGGAGACCTGAACTCGTACTATATCGAGTCAAGATACACGGAAGATATTGCCAAGCTGTCCAGGTTCTTCACCAGCGGCGTGGCGGAGTCACTTCTCAAGCGGACGGAGGAGTTGTTTCGATGTCTAAAAACGAAACGGTGACCTGCGATCAGACGGTAGTGGACAAAATACTCCGACTCCACGAAATGATTAAGGAAGTCTATCCGGTTAGAAGAATGATTCTCTACGGTTCCCATGCAAAGGGCCATGCCTCGAAGGACAGCGACATAGATGTTGGCGTTGTTATCGATCTTCCGGATGATACGAATACCATCAAGATCACGTCTCGTTTGTTCCACTATGCAAGCGAGATCGATACGTTGATTGAGCCTCGTTGCATCTTGTGGAGCGAGTATCAACACTGCGAAAAGGGCAGCATTCTCTCAGAAATCATCAGGACCGGAGTCGTGGTGGCCTGATACCCCGGAAGACGGACGAATCGTTCGTGCTGGATTGGCCCGCAGACGCGGATACAAGTATATCGAACCCGAAGTCGTCGCGAAGCTCGGCCGGTTCAATCTCGTGGCGAAGTCGGTCGTCGAGGGATTCGTCGTCGGCCTGCACCGCAGTCCCTACCACGGCTTCAGTGTTGAGTTCTCCGACCACCGGGAATACGTCCCTGGCGACAACCTGCGCGACCTGGACTGGATCGCCTACGGCCGGACCGACCGCTATTTCGTCAAGCGGTACGAGGAGGAGACCAACCTCAAGGCCCACATCCTGCTCGATACGAGCGCGTCCATGGGGTACCGCTTCGAGGAGGAGGGCCTGACGAAGCTCGAATACTCCTGTTTCCTCGCCGCGTCGCTGGCTTACCTTATGATACGCCAACAGGATTCGGTGGGGCTGATCACCTTCGACGAGAAGATCAACAACTTCATCCCCGCCCATGCCACATCGAGCCACCTGAACCACCTGCTGCGAACCTTCGAGGGGATCGAGCCGGGCAAGCAGACCAACGTGAGCGACACGTTCCACAAACTGGCCGAAAATATCAAACGCCGCGGCCTGATCATCGTGCTCTCCGATCTCTTCGATGACCAATCGGAGGTCATGCGCGGGCTAAGTCACTTCCGCCAGAAGAAACATGAAGTCATCGTGTTTCACGTGCTCGACAAGGCCGAGAAGGAGTTCCCCTTCGACCGGCTGTCGGACTTCATTGACATGGAGAGCCGCGAGCGGATCCAGGCCGACCCGAAATACATTCGCGAGGAATACGTCCGCGAGGTGCAGAAATTTATCGACAGCTACCGCCGCGACTGCTTCCAGAACGATGTGGATTTCGTCGATACCGACACGTCCGTTCCCTATGAGATGATGCTGGCCGCGTATCTCGCCCGGCGGGAGAGGCTCAGGTAATGTTTGCCGCTCCGTATTTCCTGGTAGGTATCGCAGCGGGGTTGATCCCGATCCTCATCCATCTGATCTACCGAAAGCGGGCGCCGCAGATCCTGTTCAGCACCATCCGGTTCATCCGCACCTCCGCCATGAAGACTGCGCGGCGTCGGAGGATCGAGGACCTCCTGCTTCTGCTCTTCCGCGTGCTTCTCTTCTCGCTCCTCGCCATTGCCCTGGCGCGGCCCTTCTTCCGCTCCGGGGGGCTGCTCCGGGCGAACGCCGGCGTCAATGCCGTTGTGATCCTCGACAATTCCCTCAGTATGGCTGCCGTGCATGGCAACACGATGCTCTACGGTCGGGCGAAAGAGATCGCCCAGGACGTCATCCGGGATTTCCCCGGGGGGAGCCATGCGGCCCTGATGCTGACCAACGCCTCCTCCCTGCCGGAGAAGCTGAGCAGCGACATCCCAGCGGTCTACGAGGCCGCCGCCAGCAGCGAACCCAGCGCGGGGCGGGCCGACCTCTTCGGCTGCCTGACTGCCGCATACAAGATACTCGGCGGCGTCAAAGAACCAAACCGGGAGATCTATGTCGTCACCGACATGCAGCAGACCTCCTGGCAGGGCCAGTGGCAGGCGCCCAAGGTGGAGAAGGGCGATGGGATCGAGCTTATCCTTGTATCCGTTGGCCGGCGCGGCCTGCGCAACTTAGCCGTCGCCTCAGCCACCCTCCACACCCGCGGCAGGGCCGCAGGCACGCGCGGCACGATCGAGGTCGAGATTCAGAACTCGTCGGCCAGCGATGAAGTGAACCTGCCTGTCGCGCTCAATGTCGATCGGCAGCGCGTGGCGGAGCAGATCATCACCGTTCCCGCCAATGCCAAGGCCGCCACCCGCTTCACCCACGTGTTCAAAGAGGAAGGCGCTCATACCGGCAGTGTGGAGATTCAGATCGACGATGCGCTGGAGACGGACAACCGGCGCCTCTTTGCGGTCCATATCGGCGCGCGGACAAACGTGCTGATTGTCAAGGAGCAATCCGCGCCCATCAGCTTCCTCGACGCGACCTTCTACCTGAGTGCGGCGCTCGACCCGAGCATCAGCGGCGGGGTGCTTGTCAGCCAGATCGAGCACGCGCAGCTTGCCGGGGCCAAGTTGGGCGGCACGTCGGTCGTGTTTCTGGCCAACTTGAAGAAACTGTCGAAAGAGGAAGCGGCGCTGCTGAAGGATTTTGTGGAGGGGGGCGGGAGCGTCGTGATCTTTCCCGGATCGAACACCCTCCCCGGCGACTACCCGGAGTCGCTCCTTCCGGCGACGCTGGTCAAGCCATTGGGCGAGGCCGAAAAGCGCGACGACTTCGCGAGCGTAGGGAAAGTGGACTTCGATCATCCCATTTTCAAGCCGTTCCGCGGACTGCCGCCCTCGGCCTTTTCCAGCGTGCATATCCATCGGTACTTCGATCTTGCCCTCCCCGCGGGCGCGGAGGGTCGTGTGCTGGCCTACCTGGACAACGGAAAGCCCCTGTTGGTCGAGAAGGGCCTCGGCCGAGGCAAAGTCCTTCTGTTTGCGACGGCCGCGGATGCCTCGTGGTCCAACCTCCCGATCCGAAAGATCTTCCTGCCGATGATCCATCAGATCGTCTATCACCTGAGCGAGGAGGAAGCCGGGCGTGCGGATTACGTGACCGGCGCGCCCGTTCGTATCCTCCTTCCGAAGGAAGCCGCAGGCGCGGCCCTCGATGTCACCGATCCGCTCGGGCGAGAGACCCGTATCGAGCCGACCGCCGCCGGCGGCGTGTTGGCCGCCGTTTACAACGGCGCCGCGATGCTGGGCAAATACACCTGGAATATGGAATCCCGGTCATCTCCGAGCGGGGTGTTTGTCGTCAATCCCGACCCGTCGGAGTCGGACCTGGCCGAGCTCTCGGCGGTCGAGGTGTCGAACACCCTTGGTGTGGCCGATACGCATGTCGCTTCCTCGTCGGAGGAGGTGGCGAAGGTGACGGCGACGATCCGCGAGGGGGTCCAACTGCGCGACACGCTCCTGGCCCTTGTCATCGGCATCGCCGTGATGGAGTGTTTTTTAGCCAATCGGAAGAAGCCGGCCGCTCAGCAGGAGGAAACCGCCTGAATGCGGGTTATTGCCCCGGCCAAGCTCAATCTCTACCTGGAGGTCCTCGGCAAGCGCCCCGACGGATACCACGATCTCCATACCGTGATGCACGAGATCGATCTCTGCGATACCATCCGGATCGAGAGGCGCAAGCGCGTAATCTCGCTGAAATGCACCGGCCTGTTTGCCCCTGACGGCCCGGAGAACCTGGCCTGGCAGGCAGCCGGGATCTTCCTGAAAGAGACGCAGATCCGGGGCGGGGTTCGCATCGAACTCACCAAGCGCATTCCCGCCCAGCGCGGCCTTGGAGGGGGCAGCAGCGACGCGGCGGCGGTGCTGAGGGGGATGAACGCCCTGTATGGAACGGGACTGTCGGATCGGAAGCTGATGACCCTGGCTGCGCGTCTTGGGTCCGATGTGCCCTTTTTCATCAAGGGAGGGACGGCGCTCTGCGAGGGGCGAGGGGAACGGGTGAGGCCGATTCGGACAGGCGGGAGATTCCACTTTGTCCTCGTGCTTCCGCCCTTTGGTCTGTCGACGGCCCGGGTGTACAAGGAGTTGACCAGAAAGGACTTGACACCCAAGAGCGCCGGTGCTAAAATCCTGCTTACAGCAGTGAAGGGGGGGGATACCGAATCCCTGGGCCTTGGGGCATATAACCGACTCGAGGGGCCGGCATTTCGGCTCCGTCCGCGCCTGCGTCGCATCAAGAAGGAAATGGCGGCGCTGGGGTGTAGGGGGCCGTTGATGTCCGGGTCCGGGAGCGCTGTTTTTTGTGTTGCGCCGGATATGGCCACGGCTGAATGCCTCGCGGAGTCCATTCACTGCAAGCGTTTGGGGAGGTCGATCGCGGTGCGGACGTTTCACCGAATCGACCGAACGTAGTGAGCTACGACGTGGGAGTGGGCGTCTTGGAGATCACAGAAATCAGCGTGAAATTGCTGGACGAGCCGGAGGGGCCGCTGCAGGCGTATTGCAGCATCACGTTTGACGACGAGTTCGCGGTCAAGGATTTGAAGATCATCAAGGGCGCCGAAGGCACATTCGTGGCGATGCCGAGCCGCAAGGTATCCGCCAAGTGTCCGAAATGCCGCGGCAAGAATCACATAAAGGCCCGGTTCTGCAACGACTGCGGCGCCAGATTGAACATCAAACGGGGACGATTTGTGGAGGCCCAAAACAAGCTGTATGTGGATGTGGCCCATCCGATCAATCCAGCATGCCGCGAGAAGATCGAAAAGGCCGTGCTTGCGGCCTACAGAGAAGAGTGCGAAAGGGCCGAAGGCCGGAAACCGGAGCTGAGCTGACATGACGCTTCATCATGGAGTCACGGTTCTTTCCGTGCTTGTTTGCTGCGCCACGCCTTCCCCTCTGGCGTGCGTCGGGTCATAAAACGCCTGCGGCGCCGGAGCGCGGCGCGGCGCGATACCGGAAGCCCCACGTGAATATCCATCTTCTGTCATTTCACCTTGGCATTTTGCAGGACGAATACCGATGACTATGACCGGATCTCAAATCCTTGTGGAGGCCCTGATCGAGGCGGGGGTGGAAATCATTTTTGGATTCCCCGGCGGCGCCGTCATCCCCCTGTTTGACGCGTTGATGGACTATGAACCCGACAAGATCAAGCTTATCCTCACGCGCCATGAGCAGGGAGCGGCCCACGCCGCCGACGGCTATGCCCGCGCCACGGGCAAGGTCGGGGTCTGTATGGCCACCTCCGGACCCGGGGCGACAAACCTGACAACGGGCATCGCCACGGCGAACATGGACTCGGTCCCCATTGTCGCCATCACGGGTCAAGTCAAGACCCATCTCATCGGCAACGACGCCTTCCAAGAAGCCGATGTCACGGGCATTACCCGGCCGATCAGCAAGCACAACTATCTGGTGCGGGATGTCAGGAACCTGGCCCGAGTCGTCAAGGAGGCGTTCTACATCGCGTCCACGGGGAGACCTGGACCGGTGGTCATCGATCTGCCGGTGGATGTCACAACCGCCACGCTGGAGAAGATCAAGGTCAATTCCGACGTCCATCTGCCCGGTTACAAGCCGCGCTTCGAGGGCAACGAGTACCAGTGCCGAAAGGCCGCCGAAGCCATCAACAACGCCGAGCGGCCGATCCTCTACACCGGCGGCGGCATCATCCTTTCCGGGGCCTCAACCGAACTGCGGGAGCTGGCGAAGAAGGCGAATCTGCCCGTCACCACCACGCTCATGGGCCTGGGGGCCTTTCCGGAAAACGACCCCCGCTCCCTCGGCATGCTCGGTATGCACGGGACGGTGTACGCCAACTACGCCATCATGGACTCGGACCTCGTCATTGCCGTCGGGGTCCGGTTCGACGACCGCGTGACAGGCCGCTTGGACAAGTTTGCCCCCGGCGCCAAGGTCCTGCACATCGACATCGACCCGGCATCCATCAGCAAGAACATCCCCGTCCATATCCCGGTGGTGGGTGACTGCCAGGACGTACTGAGGAAGGTGTTGAAACATGTGAAGCACCGAGACCGGCCGCACTGGTTCGCAAAGATCGATGTCTGGAAGAAGCGCCATCCTCTTCGGTACAACAGCGAGAGTGCGCGCATTAAACCTCAGTACGTTGTCGAGCAGATCTACGAGGCCACCAAGGGGGACGCCATCATCTGTACCGAGGTGGGACAGAACCAGATGTGGGCGGCCCAGTTCTACACCTACACCCAGCCGCGGACCTGGATATCCTCCGGCGGCCTGGGGACGATGGGGTTCGGTTTCCCCGCAGCCATCGGGGCGCAGGTCGGCTGTCCGGACAAAATCGTGTTCGACATCGCCGGCGACGGCAGCATCCAGATGAACATCCAGGAACTTGCCACCGCCGTCTACAACAAGCTCCCCGTCAAGGTCGCCATCCTGAACAACGGTTATCTGGGCATGGTGCGCCAGTGGCAGGAGCTCTTCTTCAACAGGCGGTACGCCCACACGACGTTGGATGGCAACCCCGACTTCGTCAAGCTGGCCGAGGCCTACGGCGCCGTGGGGATCCTGATCGAAAAGAAGGAGGACGTGCGTCCCACCATCGATCGCGCCCTCGCGACGGACAATGTCGTGGTCATGGACTTCCGCGTGGAACCGGAAGAAAACGTTTCGCCTATGGTCCCCGCAGGGGAGGCCATCAACAAAATCATGATGCTGGCATGAGCGAGGAGGTTCGTTCGCGATGAAACACATCATCTGTGCGACCGTGGAGAACAAGATCGGCGTCCTTGCCCATATCGCCGGTCTGTTCGCCGCGCGTGGTTACAATATCAACAGTCTGGCCGTGGCCGAAACCGAGAGCCGGGACCTTTCCCGCATGACCATCGTCGCCGACGACGAGGGAAACGAGGCGATCATCGAGCAGATTCGGAAGCAGCTCGAAAAGGTGGTCAGCGTGGTCAAGGTGAACGACCTGACAAGAGAGGACCACATCGAGCGCGACCTCGCCCTCATCCGCGTGAACGTCCCGGCCGGGCGCCGCGGCGAGATCATCGAGCTGGTGGACATCTTCCGCGGCAAGATCGCCGACGTAGGCGCCAAGGACATGGTCGTCGAGGTCACTGGCGCCGAGGACAAGATCGAGGCCATTGCTGACCTTCTCCGTCCCTACGGCATCAAGGAGCTCGTCCGCACCGGCCGCATCGCCATGACGCGCGGGGCCCGGTCGAAGTAGTCCCCGCCCCCTTGTTGGCCGTAAGCATTTAGCCAAATGTAGTGGTCGACATTTGAATCCGAAAAAGGCACTGTCATTCCCGCGTACGCGGGAATGACGCCCCACCACCCACTTGGCTAAATGGTTACTGTTGGCCAAGCGTATTCCGCTTCGTAAAATGGCCCTTTTCGTGTGCTCTTGCTTCGTGCCCTTCGTGGTTGGGGCGGGTCTCCCGACGTCGAAGACACGCTCAAACGAGTTTGAGCATGGCACACAGCAAAATGCAAGACGGGAGAGAAAGAATGACGAATGTCGAACGTTAGAAAATACAGGCTTTTCTTTTTCAGCCACCGGGCCTCTTTCACGACACGACGTAGAGCTTCATCCGCTCGTTGAGCCCCGGCACCCCGGCGATCAGTTTTCGTCGGTCGCGTTCGAACAGGTTCTCGCCCCTTCGGACGACTGCCTCACAAACGGTCAGGACGTACTGCAGAAACCCCAGCTTGCGGAAGTCCGTGACTTCCTCGTCAGGGAAGGCGCGTCCAAGGGCAAGGACGCAGAATTGCTGTGGCCGCAGCAGCCCCGAGAGGCTCTTGTCGCAGTAATAGGATGTGCAGACGGCGGGGCGGAGGATGGAGAAGAGGCAGCCGTCGGAGTCGATGAAGGGGCTGTGTGCCGAAGTCTCTCTCGCCGAATCGTGAATGGCATGGGCCTTCGGCTCGAGGTCGATGAGCGACTGAAATTTCTCGTAGGCCTTCATGCAGAGCCGGCGTTCGCAGCAGGGGTCCAGGCAGTATCGGCACGTGGTCTGAGACACCGAGTCGACAGTCTCTATCGCCCGCCGCCGCAGCCGGAAATACTCAGGGATGTCCCTCTCGTTCCCGGGGTTCACAACCGCCTTCCATTTCTTGGTTCGTTCCGATCCATGATACCCTATTGGGGCCGTCTACGCAACCCCAGAACCACTCGACAAGCGGCCGATGTGACTTCTGCCGTCCACGTAGATCACCTGCCCGGTGATGAACTCGTTCTTCACCAGGAAGAGGACCGTATCGGTTGCCTTCGCCTGGATCGCTCGCTGCCGGGGCATGGTGGAGACGAGGCGCTCCGCTCACTCCTGCGGGGCAAGCGCAGCAATCTCATGGTGAGATTGCTTCGTCCTCCCGCGTACAGCGGAATTCCTTGCAATGCCCCCCTATTGGGCTAAATGGCTACGGCTATTGTACTGGAATCCACTCCGCTCAAGCAATATAGAAACCGATTGCCACCAGGGCAAAGCGGGAGAATCTTGTTGAAACCCATGTGCGGATTTTGCGAAGATAAAACCACTATGTCGGTTGTCAGATAGGATGCGATCGGCAGGGAAGGAGTCGCGTCTCATGAAATCGGTCGTAAGCCGTCTTGCCGTTGCCGTGTTTCTTGCTGCCTTTCTCTTGCCCCGGACCGCAGCCCCCCAGAGCCGAAAGAAACCCGTTCGGCCGGAGCGGGTCCTGCCCGATCGCACGCTGGCGCTGTTGAGCATTTCAGACTGGACCCGGACGAAGGAGCGGTTCGAGGAGACGGCCCTGCATGACATCTGGCAGGAGAACGCCATCAAGGAATTCGTCACGCCCATCACGACCAAGATGGACGCAGTCCTTGATCGCGCCAGGGCCGAGTGCCGCGAGGGGCTCGGGATGGAGCTGGACGCCCTGTCGGTGGTGTTCCAGGGTGCCATTCATGTCGGGGTTGTGGGGATTCGGGTCCGGAAGAAGTCCGCCGCAGCGAATGCCGAGGACAATCCCAATGTGGTGCGGATGCTCCGGCGCATCGTGACGCAGGAGCGCGTCTTTAAGGCCCAGGTGGAAGTCGACCAGGACGGCGACGGGGTCGGCGAGTATGGTCTTTTGGGGGAGCTGGCCGGCGAGATCGCGCGGCGACCGAAGAAAAAGGAACGGGTGGTCCCTCCCTACCTCGGCACGGCATTCTCCACGGGCGGGTCCGGGGGCAAGGGCTATGCCAGCGCGGATGGGTATCACTATCGCGTGCTGCTGCCCGCCGGGCCGACCAACGCCGGCGACGACCGTGTGCTGGGAGGGACAGCCGTCCGCGGCGGCCCCCCGGCCCCGGCCGCGGCGATCGATGAGCAGGAGGGGCATTTCCTCGTGTATGCCTGGCCGATCAAGAGAGAAGAGGCCGACCGTGTGTACGTGGCCAACGAGGAGGGGCGGGTCTACTCGGCGGCGATGCAGGCCGGGGGCTACAGCGGGCAGGCGAAACCCAAGCCCGACGCGGCCTCTGTCCCTGGGGCGCCCCTGTTCAGGGGGAAAATCGGAGGGCGCGGGAATGACGGGAACTACTGGCGCGCCACTGGCCGATCCGATAAAGGTCCCAGCGGGCTGGATACTTCTGCCGAGGTGGCGCTGCTGCTCACCCCCCATGACCTGAGGGCCGCGAAGGCGGTCCTCGAACGTCTCGAAGGCACCGTGAAGCTTGCCGATACCAAGATCAAAACGGAAAAGCTAAAGGTCGATGGGGTCGAGGTGACGAAGATGTGGTACGAGGGGGAGACGGTGAGGGATGCCTCCTACCATGCCTGGCTCGGACCCACGTTCGTCCTGACGATGGGTGCGCCCAAGGACACCATCGAAACGATCGTTACAAACTGGCGACGAAAGGGCGCCGATGCGCTCGGCGCCACGGACTCCTTTGCCGCCGTCAGCAAAAACGCGGAGTTCAACAGGGCGGATGTCTCGCTCTACATCTCCGCAGCTAAAATACTGGAGAAGGTCCAGGAGCAGGTCGAGGAGGCGAGGCAGCCGATGATAAAGGCGCTTGGGCTGCCCGGCCTGACGGCGGCGGGCGCGTCGCTTCGATTCGACGGCCGGGGAATCAAAGACATCCTCTACCTCCACGCCCCCGGTCCCCGGCAGGGTGTCCTTCGCCTCCTTTCCCCTAAGCCCCTTGATCGGCGTCTTATCGAGGTCGTTCCTCCAAAGGCGGCATTCTGCATCGTCTCCCGGTTCAATCCTCGCGTGCTTTGGGAGGAGATCGAGAAGCTGATGGAGGCTATGGGGCCGGAAGCGGAGATCAAATTTCGGGACGGGGTCGCAACATTTCAGGAGGATTATGGTCTGGATGTGCCGGGGGAGCTGATCCCGGCCTTTGGCGATACGTTGGTTGTGTTTCGGGCGCCCCCGCTGCAAGGCGAGGTTGGCTTTGGGATGCTCGACTGGACCCTCATCCTCGGGGTGAAAAATCGCGCGAAGGCGGAGGTCACCCTCGAAAAGCTGCGGCGGCTCTTGGCGCAGATCGCGGCAAGTGCGGCCAAGAGGCCCCGCCCCGACAGGCCACAACCAGGCCCGGCCCAGCCCCCCGAATGGCAGGAAACCCCGTACAAGGAGGAGACGATTCACTCCCTCATGGCGCGTGGTTTTCCGTTGGGGCGTTTGTCCTATGCCCTTGTGAAGGACCAGCTTGTCGTGGGCATACACCCCCTCCGCGTGCAGCGGGCGATTGATCGCCTGGGGGCAAAGGACACAGGAATCAAGAGAGATCCGGACTTCAAAAAGGCATTGGAGAAGGTCGGTTCCGGATATGGATCGCTGTGGTACATCGACATGAGGCGCGCCCTCAAACACATCCAGGGCCTCCTTGCCGGCGCGATGCTGGCGGCGGGGCCCGATATGCCCTTCGATCTATCCAAGCTGGCCGCTGCGTCGGCCATCGAGCAGCACCTGTTCGGGCACCTGACCATCTGCAAGAGCGACGCCAGCGGAATCCGCTTTATCGGCTATTCGCCGACGGGTAGTGTGGGCGCATGGGCCGTTGTGGCGGGGGGAGCGCTGGGTGCGATGGCGCTGCCGGAGGTCATGGGGCCCAGATAGGCCGGCCCGGGGCGCTCGTGCAATGGACGGAAAGGGAAGGCAAATGAAAAAATACGTGGTTACGAATCTTTCCGTATGGATCGCGGCCATCTGTCTGTTGGGGGGGGTGGGTCTTGCCCAGGAGGCGGTGCCTCCCTTCCGGCCGGAGCGATGCCTCCCTTCCGACACGATTGCCTATGCAGAGATCCCGGATTTCGAGGCGTCGAAGGCCCGGTTCAAGGAGACGGCCATCTACAAAATATGGTCCGAGCCGGAGATTCAGGTCTTCGCCGCCCCGATCAAGGACTTCCTCTCAAAGAAATTCGGCGAGTTCAAGGAACCGTTCGTCGCCGAAGTCGGCCTGCCGTTCGACGAGCTCTATACCGCCTTCTCCGGGCAGATCGCCGGGGCGTTGATTCGCATCAATGTGCCTCCTCCCCCCGAGCCGGGGGAGGCGAAGCAGAAGGCAGGGCCGGATGTAGTGGAGGCGGCGGTCTTCCTGACGCCCAAGGAGCCGGAGCGAGTGAAGGCCCTTATCGCGGCCCTTCATGCCTACATCCACAACAAGGAAAAGAGTGCCGTTGTCGAGACGGCCGACTATGACGGGGTCACCGTTACCGAGATCTATGACAAGGCAAAGCCGACCGATCCAACGCTTGCACACACCTGGCTGGGCGGCACGTTCGTCCTGGCCATCGGCCCGCGCAAAAAGACGATGCAGGAGGTCATCGGCCGGTGGCGGGGGCAGACGGAGGGATCACTCCTGCAGAACGAGAACTTTGCCGCCGCCCGGAAGCGAGTGGTCGGGGACCATACCGACTTCTTTGCCTACCTCAATGTGGCCCATCTGCTGGGGCGCCTGGACGCCCACATCGGGGCGGACATCCGTCCGGCACTGGAGGCCGCAGGGGTATACTCCATCAAATCGGTTTGCTACAACCTGACCTTCGACGGCCCCGCCTTTCGCGACGTGGTGTATGTCAGCACGGCTTCGGAGAAGAAGGGGTTTGTCCATGTGCTCTCGCCTGCCCCTCTGGATGAGAAGGTGCTGGATCAGGTCCCGGCGCAGGCCACGATGTTCGTGGCCACGCGATTCAACCCCGCCCTGCTCTGGCAGGCCATCGACGGGTTTGCCGCGGGTCTTGGCGACGAGAAGTACGTCACGTTCCGAGACGCCATCGCCCGGGCCGATGAATTTCTCGAAACGGACATCGAGAAGGACATCCTCCCCGCTTTCGGCGACTATGCGCTCCTCTACAGCCAGCCCTCGCAGATGGGGCCGATGATGTTCGGCCTGTTGGACTTTGTTGCCGTCATTCACGTCAAAGACAAGCTGAAGGCGGAGGTGGCGGGCGAGCTGCTCCGGCAGAAGACGGCGGAGATGGCGCTCAAACAGGCCCAACAAGGCGGCGCCGCGGCGGTGCCCTTCTACTGGCAGTCCGTCTCCCACGGCGGCACGACAATCCATTACGTCACGATCACGGCCGCGCCCGTCCCGTTCCTGATGCCGGCCTACGCCATCACCGAAGACAAGCTCGTCATCGGCCTGTCCCTGCAGACGGTTCAGAACACCCTGACTCGGCTCGCCAAGCCGGGCCCGGGGATTCGCACGCGACCGGACTTCGCCCAGGTCTATCCCAAGGTGTCGAAGGGGGCGGGCGTGATTATTTATTCGGATGTGAAGGCGAATTTTCCGCAGACCCACGCGATGTTAAGCACGATCTTAGCGGGCGTTCAGGTCATGTTGAACGTTCAACAAGGCGACGACAAACTCGCCGTGAATCGGGCCATATTGAATGCCCGACAAGGCGAGGGTAAACTCATGATTGACATGACCAAATTTCCTCCCGCCGAGGTCTTCATGAAGCATCTCTTCGGGAGCGTGATGGTGGTGAAGGGCGAGGAGGCGGGAATCGTTGTTGAATCCTATTCGCCGGGGAACTCGCTGGTCGGGGTTGGCGGGGCTGCCATTGTGGCGGCTATCGCCATACCCAGCCTCGTCAAGGCCCGCGCTGCGGTGCATAAGACAGTATGCCTGAGCAATCTGAGGCAGATCGGATTGGGGATCACGATGTATATGGAAGACTTCAATGACAAATTCCCGCCGGATTTGCAGACGTTGTATCCCAAGTATGTTCCATCGAAGCAGACATTCAAATGTCACAAGGACAAGGCCCCGAAACGAGAACAGTGGGGAAAACAGACCGTCGAGGTCAGCTACACGTATATCTTCATCCCGGGCGGGCTTGACACGGTCGTAGCACCGTCGGAGGCCATTATCGCCTTTGACTCCAAACCGAGACATGAGGGGAAGCGAACGGTGTTATTCGTCGATGGTCATGTGCAATCCATGAAGGAAGCGGCCTTCCAGGAAAAAATGGCCGCGCAGAAGTGGAAACCCACCGGATGGAAACCGGCAGATGAGGATGTGCCCTGAGGTACGCCGAGACGGGATCATTTACTCCGCGCGTGGGGCGAACTGCGTGAATTTGCGTGCACTTGGTCTGTCGGTGAAATGTTTCTCAGCTTTTGAGACAGATTTCTTCGGAAATTAGTGGGTGTCTTGCCTCGTTTTCGTTGCTTCGAATGCCATGGTCTGCTGTCTGATATCGAGGTTCCGTTCCTGAAAACAAACCACGGAAGATTGCAAAAAAAAGCGGGAGCAAGGCGACTTGCTCCCGCCTGTGGTTTCCGTGTTGTCTCCGGCAGTTACGGAACGCCGA
>JAADGH010000012.1 GCA_013152475.1 Planctomycetota bacterium | reverse complement strand
CGCAGGAAAATGCGATGGCAAGACGGGCACGATGACGTTCGGGGCCATCGACACGACGGCCACGGGCGGGCAGCCGATCTTTGACGAGGCAAGCACGATCCAGATCGAGCTGAACGAGTCGAATCCCTTTCCGGTGGTGCGGTTCCGTCTGAAGGTGAACGGGCTGGACAAGGCGGCGTGGCAGAAGGCCGTCGGGGCCGACGTGCCGACGACGTTCCTGAACTGCCGGATGGACTCGCCCCAGTTCTTCTATCGCGGCGGCTTTCTCATGGCGTTGCCGGCCGTGGACCCCTTCCCGGTCCGGTCGGCTGCCATGCGAGGACCGTGGGATGGTGATTGGACATACGCCGTGGACATGGCGGCCTGCCCCGTGCCGGCGGTCGGTGTGTGGGATGCCGAGGGGCATGCCTTTGTGGCATATGAGTTCCAAGAGGCGCGTTGTACCGACAAGTCGAGCCGGCGGGTTGCGTCGGCATACTGCGCCGGACTTCCGAAGGAGAAGAAGCAGTTTGCCGGCTTGATTCTGCCCGAGGGAGAGACCGAGAGCCGGTTCCGACTGATCTATGCCACCGATCTTTCCGCCATGCACACGCCCAACCAGTTTGTCATCGAGCACATCTGGGCGACATACCGGGACCGCTTGCCTGGCGCTCCGGCGGCGACTGATCTCGGCTGGATGCCGAGACGAGATGCCTTCATTCCTGACGGTCGTACGACGGCCCACCTCATCGACCGGATTATGAAGAACTCCCCGGACCCGCGGAACGCATTGTTCACTGACGGCGCAGTCGTTCCGGCCGGTGACTTCCGTGGTGTTTCAAATCTTTTCGCGAAAGGGAAGAACGGCCGGAAAAAACACATCCAGGACGACTGGGCGGCCCTGAAGGCCAAGGCCATCAAGAAGCGCATCGGCAAAGACGACTGCGTGTTCTGGCGCTTGCCGGTCGAGGGCGAATTCGAGGAGTTTCTCGGCGGGCAGGCTGCTGCGGCGGAGCACAGCCCGGCCACGTGGTGTATCGGCGCGGCGCTGCTGGGCATGGTTGAGAAGACGAAGGACACATCGCTGCTGCCGTTCATCGATGGCATTTTCCGTTGGGCGCGCCACTGTCTTGCCACCCGCGCGGGCGATCCAAGCCTGCCGGGGGCGACGTCGGTGCGCGCGGTGGATGCGTGCGCCGTCGAGTTCCTGCTTCATTATCACCACCTATTCGCAAATGCGAAAGATCGGAAGCGCCGCTCCATGGCCGAGGAGGCCCTTGCCCTCGGGCGGTCGGCCCTCTATCGCAGCCTTGCCGTCTACACGGGCGATCCCGATCCTACGGACAACCTGAATCCCACATTCCTGATCCAGCCGAACAGCGCCCGGAGTTCCGCTGGTATCGTGGGGTGGAGGGACACGGGAAAACTGATCCGCGCGATGGTGCTCTACTACATCGAGACGGGGGACCCCATTCTTGGCGACCTCATCCGCGGCGCACTGCAGCGCTGGCCGCTGGGTGTCGAGGCGGACGGGTTCCACACCATCGAGGCGCTGGATGTTTATGGCATCGGGCCGGACACGAAGGGACGGCGCATGGGGTGGCTGGGCCCTGATCGGGCGCTGGCGGAGTATATCCAGCCGGTCGGCTCGGCGAAGGCGCGTGTGGTCTGCGGGCCCAAGGCGGGCCTGGCCTTCTGTGTGGATGCGGCGGTCAACATTCGCGATTATAAATTGGAGAAGGACGGGACCATCCGGTTCGATCTGGTCGGTGACGTTGCTGGGGTGATTGACATCAATGTTACCACGCCGCTCCGCAGCCTGCGCGGCAGGAAGATCGTCATCAACGGCAAGCCGGCCGAGGTGGAGGTCGTCGGCCTGCACGGTGAGAACGCGATTGTGCGGGGCGTGACGGTGCGGAAGGCGCCGAAGGCGGAGCCGCCGAAAGTCGTCGGCAAGTATGGTGACTGCGCGCTCCTCGATTTTCCATACAACGGGACGCTGGATACATCCTGGGCGAACGGCCTGTCGTGGGCGGGACTTGTCGATGGGGTTCACTTCGCCTGGGGCGTGCCGTTCCGAATTGGGCCGGGTGAGAAGAAGGCTGTTGATTTGTCGGAGGGCGCTTGTGGGGTGAGAACAGGGGGGCAGTTCACGTCCGCATTTCTGTTTGTTGCGGGGAGGTCCAAGGCATTGGTGGCGACGGTTGTCTATGGCGATGGCAAGAAGGAGCGACATGAGTTGGGGCTTCATCTCCCCGCGCTTTCTGCCGGGCCGATCCGGAGCTGGCGGATCGACATGTGTCCGTTGAAGGTGAAGCGGGCAGGGAGCAAGGTCGATCGCATCGAGGTTGTGGGGGATGGGCTTCTCTTTGCGGTTACGACACATCCGTCCACGAGTTCCGCCTTCAAGGCGGCGCTGGCCAAGGTGGAGGCAAAACGAAAGGCCCGGGAGGCCGAGGTGCGGAGGGCGGCTGAGCTGAAGCGGGCGCAGGAGCAGATCGTCCCGGACTTGCGGGCAAAGGTGGCCGCGGCCACGCGGGGAAAGACGCTGCGGATTGCTTTCCTTCCCCCGCATGAGTCGTACACGGAAATCCTCCGGACGGCATGCAGCACGCTCGGCTCGCCGCCGGCGCTGCTCTCGCCGGAAGAGGTGATCGACCCGAAGCGGTTTAACCCGGAGCGATATGCCATCGCCGTTTACTCCGCTCCCGAGACGTTCCTCCACACGGTGAAGAAGCCCGGCGACGCCGCTGAAGCACTGAAACGGTACGTCGCGGGAGGCGGGTGTCTGATCGTCGCGGCGCGGGGGTACCCCCTCTTCTATGCCACCCGCCCGGACGGTGAACAATTCGCAAAGATCAAAGGCCTGCCCAACAGCCAGACGTGCTCGGCGCTGGAGGTATTCATCTCCGGCCAACGTGTTCCACCCTTGGAGGAGATACCGACGTATGCGTTGGTCTCGGGGCAGAAGATGTTCACACACCTGCCTGCGTCGTTCCGATACGAGCGCGGCGTGGGTGGCCCGTATCGCCCGATCACGGGCGAAGGGCTGCCGAAGGAAGATGTCTTTAAGCCGGTGATCGTCCTGAAGGACGGCGCAGGGAAGGAGCACGGCATCGTCGCGGCGGAGGTCGTGCACAACTGCAAGAACTTCAAAGGGGGACGAATCATTTTTCTGTGGGGGAACATCTTGGGAATGGAGACCGGCCCGACGATCGCCCTGGACCTCATAAGCCATGCCATCTGCACCACGAAACTCAAGGCCGGCGCCGTCCGGGAGCCACAGGTGGCGATTCTCCCGCGCGACATGGCCGGGCACGATCAGGCCATCGAGCGGGCCTGTGCCGCCGTGGGGCTGAGGATCCACAAGGTGAAACCGGAGGAGTTTGCCGATCCGGCGATCTTCAATCCGCGTAACTTCCCGATTGCCATCCATGCCGTAACGGGCGAGTACTACTTGAACAAGTGTGCCGGCCGGGACAACCTGTGGCAAGTGTATGTCGATTATGTGAAGGGCGGCGGTTTTTTGATCGCCTGTGGGACGATGTATCAGTTCTACTACGCCGGTACGCTGGCGCCGAATGGCAAATACACGCAGAAGCAGGATGGCGCCTTTCATGTCCTATCAGGGCTTGGTTTGAAGGGGGGCGGGAGTCGGATTCGGGACAACCGGCCGAAGTTTCTCAAGTGCCTGCCGGATCAGAATATCATGCGGTTCGACAAACCCATTCCTCTGGAGTATCTACACTGGGGAACCTACCGCTCCATCGATAAAGGCGATACGCTGTTCGACGTGGAGTTCATCCCCATCGGGGAGGTGGTGGATGAGAGTGGCAATCCCTTCGGCGGGTATGCCATTGCGGCGATGCGCTACACGAGCCGGGAGCTGAAGGGCGCGGAGATGCTGTGGATGTGGGGGGATATGCTGAACGACGCGCGGGCCTATCCGCTTCTCAATCAGGCGGTCAAGTATGCCTACGAGCAGCGGAAGGCGATGTTCGGGAGGAAGTAGCTCGTGTTGCAACGTACTGCCGGAGCACGCTCGAAGCGAGCCGGGCACGGGGTTCGAGTGCCATTCGCCCAGACTCCCAGGTGAGGGCAGTTTTTCCGACCTTTTTCCAATCCGGTGGCAACTAATGGATCAGCGGAACCGTGTGAAGTCCGCTCTGGATCCATACACGCAGGATTGGGAAGGGAGGAAATGTCATGAAGAAGGCCTTGTTCGTCGCCGTGTTGGCCGCATGTGTCGTGGTGATCTTCGCATGCGTAACTGCTTTTGCTGATGATGATTACGCCAAGTATCAGAAGTATATGGGGAAGTACTACAAGCACCTCCGGGAAGCGGACGAGGAAAGGGGCGAAGGCGACTGGCACGATTACCGCAAAGAGATGGAGAAGGCGCAGAAAGACTGGAGCAAGGCGCAGAAGTATTACAACCGGATCTACGGCTATCCGTACCGCCGCCAGGAGTACTACGCGCCCGCGCCGCGCCGCCATGAGTGGCAGGGCTATTCCTATCGGCCGTATTCCTACCGTCCTCGTCGCTACTACGACTATGGGTACGGGTGGGGAGGATATGGTGGCTGCTGGGAAAAGCGGGACTTTTTCATCGACCTCGATCTGCGGTTCTAACCCAGCGAATGTGAGTTTGGTTAAGGTAACGGGCCGTGCAGGGGCGCGCGTCCCGTTTGCTTTCCGAGCTACTTGATCTCGACGACTTTGTATATCCTCAACTCTGGCAGCGCGA
Organism: Planctomycetota bacterium; assembly: GCA_013152475.1. Classification (GTDB taxonomy): domain Bacteria; phylum Planctomycetota; class Brocadiia; order JAADGH01; family JAADGH01; genus JAADGH01. The sequence continues at coordinate 8,714 of JAADGH010000012.1, read as the reverse complement.
AGCGCAGGACATGGTCCTCCTGCGTTCCTTTTAGCTCCGCTGTCTCGCCTTGTGGGGCGCAACAGGTGACCGTTACATCCTTCATTCCCTCGGGTAGGCGCATGGCGACCTTGATCGGCCCGATGAGCTCCGGCTCTTTCGCATCGACGCCGAGAGGGACGTTGTAGTTCAGGAAGTGAAGGACCAGACGGTTCGCGCCGGGTTTGCGGAATGCGTTGACCCGGACCTTTGCGAGGGTGGGAGACTGTTTCGACTCGAACAGGCTTAGGTCCTGTCCTGTGACCTTCTCGATCGCATTGGCGAGGTGCGCGCCGTATTTCGGGAGGCGCTTCATGTGGAGGACTTTGCCGGAGTGGATCAAGTCCTTGAAGGCCGGGGTCTCGCGTTTCCTTCCCTTGTCATCATATTCCGGCGGCTTGCCGATGACGATAGCCTTGCCGCCGCTCGCGACATACTCTCTGAGTGCGGCCACGCAGGCGTCGGACAGGTGGTCGGCGTCGATGACGATGACGGCCTTGTATTTCTTCAGGTTGTCCGCGTTGAACTGATCGTGGATCACGTAGTCGAAGAGGATGTGGCCGTCGAGTAGATGTTGCGTGGCCTTTCGTACCTGTGTAAGATGGCCGCTGTTCCCGAAGTATTTTTCCTCGGGAAAGACGGCGAGGCCGACCTCGGCGAAGGAGTCGAGACCGTCGTATAGGTCGGGGCGCTGCTCGAAGAAGTCCCGGTACGTCTTTACCACGGCAAGGCACTCCACCTCCTTGGGACGGATGAGGAACCCGCCGCCGCCCCCGAAGGCAGCGGTCTCGGCCGTGCCCAGCGCGGCGGAGGACGGCGTCATCTCGAGCATCTTCCGGACCTCGCGCGAGACGTGGTAGCCGGGCCGTGTCAGCATCATGGGGCGAACCCTACGGCGGAGGCACTGGACGAACTTGTTCTCGAAGATGTTGTCGTTGTATTTCTTCATCGTGAGTTCGTCGGTCACCTTCCAGAGCACCATGCCGGGGTGCGTGCCGTGGGGGCCGACGGACCGCTCGAACATGATGAAATCCGTGTCGGGGAAGGCCTGCATGATGTTCTCCGGACGGCGCTCTCCGCCGTTCGGGAACACGATGAAGGGCTTGCCGCTGATTCGCTCGCCGGCCTTTTTGATGGCCGCCATGTGCTCGGCAATGCACGAGTTCCAGAAGCGGCGTGTCTCGGCCCAGAGGAGGCCGGGCTCTCGGCGATTGCCCATCTCCGGCTCGGTGCTGCCGAAGAGCTCTTTCCGCTCGGCATCCGTGTATCGTTTCGAGATCCACTCGCGCCACTTTTTTTTGCAGATCGGACAGTAGCACCGAAGCGACCCGGCGTTGTCCACAAAGACGCCGTCCATCCCGCACTTGGCAATGTTCTCGGTCACCTTTTCCAGCCAGGTGCGCCAGCCGGGGTTGTTGTGGCATGCGGCGTAGCGGATATTGGGTTCGTAGGGGGGGTAGAAGTCTCCCTTGAAGGTGTAAAAGAATTTGAGCGACCCATCGGGATTGCGCTGCATCCACTGGATCGGGTCGGTCGGTGGACGGTTGCCCAGGCCGAACTGTTTGTATTCGTCCCAGTGGTCATAGAACTCCCAGAAACCGGTTCGCCGCTCGGCGTGTCCGCCGATGGTCATGCTGCAGATGTAGGGGGTGATCCACTTGACGCCGATGCCGTGGAGGTCCTTGGCGAGCTTCGTCAGGTCCGCGATACGCTGCTTCACCTCGTCGGGTGAGAGGCGGCGGATATAGTCCTCCTTGGCATACGGCTTTTTTTTGCCGTAGGCCTGGTTCTTGCCGCCGAGGGCCTGGATGGGACCCCAGTTGTGCGTGAAGGGGACATCCTTGCCGAGGTGGAGGTACGTCGGTGGGAATGGCGCATAGTGTTCAATGTATTTGGAGGAGTTGATGTGCTGTGCGCCGTAGTCGAGGACATAGGTAAAGGGCGGCGACGTGAGGCACTGCTCTTGAGCAACGGCCGCCGTGGCGAGGGGGAGGGCGAGAGCGACGAGGAGGCCCCTGGCGATCGTTGTCATGGCTACCTCCTCATTTGTGTTTCCGCTGGCCGAAAGCGAGCGCCCATTCCTCCCGCTTGCTCAGATAGGGGGGAATTTGGGGGTCGAGCCACATCACCACGTCGTCAAGCACCAGATCTGCGGCCATCGGCTTGAGGACGGCGACCGCCCAGGCCCTGCCGCGCCACGCATCGGGAACCTTCACCCGGATTGCCTTGGCCTTGTCAAAGTCATCTTCTTTCTCTTTGAAGACATTCCCTTCCGGGGATAGGATCTGAATGCGGGCGGCCTCGCGCGGGACGTCGGCACGAACGTTTAGATGGAACTCCCTGCAGTTCTCGGGGACGTAGAAGTAGAGTTTTTCTATCGCACGGATTGTGTGAAGGGGAGACCGATGGGAAGCGATGTAGGCCAGAGGCGTCTCCCCCGCGTCGACGTAGCAGATGTTGGGTCCGGTCTCGATCTCCAAGACGCACAGGCCGTCTTTTTTCGGTGCGTTGACAATAGTTTTGTCTGTGTCGAGAACCAGATCACCGGCTGCGATCTGGTTGTTCTCCGGGCCGAAGAGGATGTACGTGAGCTCATCCCCGTACTGGGGGGCGCGCTGGACGGAGCGAAGGGAGATATTCAAGGGTTTGCCCGCAGTCCCCAGCACGGCCACATAGTTTGTGCGTCGCAGCGTGGGCCAGTCATCGGCGCGAAGCAGAAGGGGCACGGCAAGAGCCCATAAGAGGACCGTTCGGGGCATCGAGATTCGCATGCTCTTCCCTCCTTCTGACCATTTCTGCAGCCAATTCGCCACAAGGACTATTTCAGATCGTTCAATAGGGCCACCATCCGTTTGCCGTATTCGACATAGATATTATAGGCCTGCTCGTCGTCGGCCTCCTTGCCCAAGTGCACGGCGGCGGCCAGATGCGGCTCGATGGAGAAGCCGACATCGGGGTCCTTGGCAAGATGGGCCTTGCATATCTCTCGCACGGCGCCGTTTCCCTCGCCGGGATACGTCGCCACGGTCTTTCCGTCCTGGGGCTTTCCATCCTTGATATGGATATAGATGACGTGGTCTTGGACCTTCGAGTAGAAGTCGTAGGAATCCTGGCCGTGAAAGACGGTGTTGCCCGTGTCGAAGACGAGCTTCAGGTTATCGGAGCCGACGGCAGCGAGGAGCTCGAGTGTCTGGTCCGGGCCTTTACCGCCATAGCCGTCGCAGTTCTCGTGGACGAGAGTAACCCCCCCGTCCTCGGCGATCTTTGCCAGTTCTTTCATCCGGCGGAAGACTTCCTTTTTCCAATCGTCCTCTGGCAGCGGGTTTTCTCTGTTGTTGGGGTAGCTCATGCAGCGGATGAACGTGCAGTTGAACTTGTGCATGCGCGGGATGGCGCGCTTCAGTTCCTGCACGTCGACATCGAAATCGTTCGTCACCGGCCGTCCCCAGTTGCAGAGTTGCGAGGCGAAGCAGGAGACGGTAAGGCCCGCGGCGTTGACCTTGTCGTAGATCTCGTCGAACTTTGCATCGGGCACGTCGGTCAGGTTCACGCTGTCCACGTTGCGGATTTCGATGTGCTTCAGGCCGATCTCTTGATGGGCCTGAATCTGCACATCGATCGCCTTGCCGGCTTCGTCAGCGATGCCAGATACAAACATATTATCCTCCTCTTGTAGAGCGTTATCAATTCAGGGTACAAACCCACCGTGTGGCTATATTATGCCTGAAACCGGCGGGTGGGTCAAGTGGAGAGAAGAAAAAACGGAAATGTGTTGTCGGGAGAGTTAGTATTTTCGTCTGGGTTCGATGCCCTTGGCCGCGTACAAGGCGTCTTTCTGCGCCTTACGAATCATCCGGCGCTTCTCCCGGCGGCGTTTGTCAGAAGGCTTCTCGAAGAAACACGATCGTTTGTATTGAGAGATGATCCCTTCTTTTGCGCAGGCCCGTTTGAATCTACGGAACAGACTTTCGGGCGACTCGTTATGTGTCGCTTGAATACGAATGAGTGTGTCCTCCAAGAATATATGCTTCTTTATGCAATACCAATTGACCATCATACCGTTTTCTGGGACCAATTTCAAGGGAAATAGGAAGATTTTTCCCCGAACTGGCCATCAAAGTGGATGAAAATCATGCAACCCATTCTATGAAAGGTAGTTATGATCCGGATGGCATCTCCGGCAGGCGCCCCAGGGAAGGATGCCTACAAAGAACAGGGCCGCAGGACCGGGCTTGAATCGCGTCGCTCAAGACGGGATAATGGAAAAAGAGTGAAATACTTTTGTATGGGGTCCGATATGTCCGATCCCGACAACGCGGCCAGCCTGACGATTCCTGACTCGTGGCGGGAGATCGCTGAGCGTCTTCCGGGCTCTCCAGGACCGATCATGGTCGTGGGCGACTGCGATACGGGGAAGTCCACCTTCTGCGCATACCTTGTGCGGCGTCTCGGCGCTGCCGGACTGCAGGTGGGTCTTGTGGATTCCGACGTGGGGCAATCGACGTTCGGGCCGCCGATGACGATTGGGGGGAAGGTGTGCTTGACTCCGGCCGACATCCGCCCGAACCTGCATCCACCCTACCTTTTCTTCACCGGTTCGGCCACGCCGGTGGGGCGAATGGTGGAGTCCATCGATGGAACGATGCGCGTGGCTCAACGGGTCTGGTCTGCCGGGGCGAGGTGGATCGTTGTAGACACGACGGGCATGATCGCCGGGGAGGCCGGCCGGCAATTAAAACTGCAGAAGGCGCGGCTGCTGCGCCCGACGTGGATTGTTGCATTGCGGCGCGGGGGCGAACTGGACGGCGTTTTGCTCCGTCTTGAGCGAGAGGGACGGAACATCCTCCGAGCTGAAGTCGCTCCCGGGATTACACGGCGCTCCCGTGAGCAGCGGCGGCGGCGACGGTATGGGGCGTACGCCGAGTACTTTAGGAATGCGGTCCCGATTCATGTTGAAAGCAATCGGGTTCCGATTTATGATATGCATGACGATGCGCCTGACGGCACACTCGTGGGACTCAATGACGGTCATGGAAATACGCTTGCGGTGGGGGTTGTGGCGGCCTTCGATCGGGAGCGAGCGATGTTGCGCCTGAACGCCCCGCCTTTCGACACGAGCAGCGTGAAATATGTGAAACTGGCCGCCCCGGGGACCGACCGGTTCGCGAACGACGTGGCGGGATAGGGCCATAGAGGAGGGCTTGGCCGTGAAACGCAAGAAGCGGCTGTCCGCGATTCTCATCGCCTTGGTCTGCCTGTTCAACGGCTCCTGCCTCGCCCAGGAGACGACCCCCACCGAAGAGGAGTTCAGGAAACTCCGCATGGAGATGGTGGACCAGCTGGTCTACGAGTATGGGATCAAGGACAAGCGGGTCATTGAGGCGATGCGGAAGGTCCCGCGCCACAAGCTCGTCCCGCTGGACATGAGGCCCCACGCCTACGAGGACCGTCCCCTGCCCATCGGCGAGGGGCAGACGATCTCGCAGCCCTACATCGTGGCGCTGATGACGCAGCTCCTGGACCTGAAGGGGGGCGAGAAGGTGCTGGAGGTCGGCACGGGCTCGGGTTATCAGGCGGCCGTCCTGGCGGAGATCGTCGGTCATGTCTATACCATCGAGATCGTGGAGCCCCTGGCCAAACGTGCCGAGAAGGACCTGAAGGAACTGGGGTACAAGAACATTACGGTCAAGTGCGGCGACGGCTACCAGGGCTGGAAGGAGCACGCGCCCTTTGATGCGGTCATTGTGACGGCGGCGCCGGAGCACGTGCCACAGCCGCTTATCGATCAACTCAAGGAAGGCGGGCGTCTGGTCATCCCCGTTGGTCCGCAGTGGGTCGGACAAGATATCGTCCGTTTGACGAAGACGAAGGACGGAGTGAAGGAGGAGAAGGTGCTGGCCGTCCGTTTCGTGCCGATGACGGGGGAGGCGGAGAAGAAGGGGAAGGAATAGTCCCAGACTGGTGACCGTGTGTGTCCAGTGTGACGATTTATTGCTGAATGCCCTTGCAGGGGGGGCTGAGTCTGCTATAATCAAGGTAATGTGCGAGGTGCTGATCTTCCGTTTGGAACACGAATTGCTCTCCTACTCACCTGTATGGCGGCAAAGGGGGCAGAAGGGGGGACGGGAATGGGGATTGAACGTGCTGGGGGCGTACAGGCAACATGATCGGCCTCCACATAGTCCCCTCGGACCCACCCTCTGCTGTCGTGCATCCACGACCGTGGAACGGCCGTGTAAAAGAGATTGGACAGGGAGGAGGGCGGAGCATGGTGACACGAAACCTGCATTTCCGGCTCCAGGAATACTGCGATTGCTACGTGGACTCCGACCTGAAGGCGGAACTTGAGAAGTTTGTCTCGGGCTCGCGGGATTCGGTGGACGAGGATGCGACCGAGGCCGCGCTGAAGGCGCTGGCGCTTGTCTTGCTTGAAGCCATCGAACAGGAGGCAGAGAGGATCTGTATTTCGCCGAAGCACATCAGCCTTGCGAGTTGCGAACGGGGGATGCTGGCCACGTTTTCTCCCGATCTCACGGCGCGCGTGAGAGAGATCGTGGGCGAGATATCCGGCGTGGGTGAGGAGAAAGAGAAGGGCAGGATCAGCCTGGGTCTGCGAGGGGCGGACCTCGATCTTTCCGTTCAACACCATTGCACGAACGACAAGGCGGGACTGATCATCGGTCTGCCTGAGTTGTGAGCTGACACTTGTCTCTTGGAATCACCCGGAAACGGGTGGAAAGGAGGAGTAGGCAATATGGATTTGAAGGGATCGAAGACGGAGCATAATCTGTTGGCGGCGTTTGCGGGGGAGTCACAGGCGAGGAACCGTTACACCTATTTCGCGAGCAAGGCCAGGAAGGAGGGGCTGATCCAGGTATCGTTGATCTTCGAGGAGACAGCGAACCAGGAGAAGGAACACGCGAAGAGATTTTTCGAGCAGCTCAAGGGCGGAGAGGTCGAGATCACGGCCGGCTATCCGGCGGGCGTCATCGGCGACACCGCGCAGAACCTGGAAGCGGCTGCGGGCGGCGAGAAATTCGAGTGGACGGAGCTGTATCCCGGCTTTGCCAAGATCGCGCGGGAGGAAGGTTTCGAGGCGGCGGCGATCATCTGGGAAAGTATCTCGGTTGCGGAAAAGCAGCACGAGAAGCGGTACCGGGACTTGCTGAACAACATCAAGGAAGGCAAGGTGTTCAAGCGCGACGAGGCCGTGGTGTGGCGCTGCATCAACTGCGGCTACCTGCACGAAGGCACGGAAGCCCCGAAGTCCTGTCCGGCGTGCGCGCATCCGCAGGGATACTACGAGCTGCTGGCCGAGAACTGGTAGTTATCGAGCGTGACATCATGTGTGTCAAAGGGAAGAAAACAGCGAAGGAAATCCCCGGCAACTTCAAGTGCAAGAACTGTGGGGGCGTGGCCAGGAAGAAGAAAAAGTTGTGCAAGCCGAAGAAGATCAAGTGACGAATCGTTAGGCATATAGGGAGGCAAGAGAAATGGCGGAAAGAAACGAAGTCTACAAATGCGAGGCATGTGGGAACATCATCGAGGTCCTCGACGGCGGCGCCGGGGAGCTTGTCTGCTGCGGCGAGGCGATGGATCTTCTGGATGAGCAGACCGCCGACGCGGCGAAGGAGAAGCATGTGCCTGTGGCCGAGGAGTGCGACGGCCGCGCGAAGGTGAAAGTGGGCACGGTGCCCCATCCCATGGATGAGGACCACTACATCGAATGGATCGAGGTGATGGCTGACGACAAAAAGACCCGCCAGTACCTCAAGCCGGGCGACGCGCCGGAGGCCATGTTCTGCACCGGCGGCGCCCTGCGGTCCTACTGCAACAAGCACGGCCTGTGGAAGGGATAGGATTCATGCTGACCGACAAGATGAACGAGGCGCTTAACGAGCAGATCAACGCGGAGCTCTACTCCGCGTATCTCTACCTCTCGATGGAGGCCTACTTCCAGTCCATCGACTTGCCCGGCGCGGCCAACTGGATGCGCGTCCAGACCCAGGAGGAGCTGGTCCATGCGATGAAGTTCTATGACTTCATGAACGAGCGCAGTGGTCGCGTGCTCCTGAAGCCCATCGAGGCCGTGCCGACGGAATGGGACTCGCCGCTCGCGGCTTTCGAGGCCGCGTATGAGCATGAGACCAAGGTGACCGCGCGAATCCACAAACTGGTCGACGTGGCTCGCGAAGAGCACGACCACGCAACGGAGAGCTTCCTCCAGTGGTTTGTCAACGAGCAGGTGGAGGAGGAATCCAGCACCGACGGCGTCGTCAAACGGCTCAATCTTGCCGGCGAGACCGGCGGCGGGCTGTTCATGGTGGACCAGGAGCTGGCGCAGCGGGTCTTCACTCCGCCGCCTGCCCAGGGCCAGCAGCAGGCGTAAGCAGATTAGGGGAGTGTGCACAGGCGCAGATGATTGCTCTATGTCGCCGTCGGCCTGCTTAGTGCGTCGGCGGCGACGTATGTTCTTCATTATCTTATCTTCCGCGATGTCCGCCATATTTCCCCCATCGTGGCCCGGACCCATCCCCTTCAGGAGAAGCCCGGCGCAATCGCGCGAAAGTGACAGGCACAGCGAAAGGGCGGGAGGGCGCTTGGCCTGATTTTGATTTGCCCCAGTTGCGGAACGCGGTATGATATGGACAAGGAAACCTGACCCCGAGGAGGTGGTGTGAGTCTGAAGGTGCTGG
>JAADGH010000173.1 GCA_013152475.1 Planctomycetota bacterium | reverse complement strand
ATAATCGCACGGACGTCGCAGGCCTTGGCGACGATGGCCGTCTTCTCCTCGCGGTCGTGCAGGTAGCGAACGAGATCGGCCTCGCACCAGTTGTCCCAGATCAGCCTGTCGGCTTCGGCCTCCGTGCGGACGAAGACCGGCCGGCTGCGCAGGGGCAGTGTGCCCCGCTCGTAGCCGATGACCAGCTCGACCTTCTCCTCGCGGAGCAGGTCCTTCGCCACTTGCCTGATTTCGTCAGTCGTCTTCAATTCCCATCCTTGTCTATCTGTGTGGCACGGCTTGTCCCGCGTTTCGCGGGACCGTGTTCGCCTTCACGGGTTGCAAACAACCCGTGCCACACAATCGCAAGGTAGAAGAGCCTTCCAGGCTCTTCATGAAGCGGCAAGATGCCGCTTCTACGTTGCTTCCTTCACCAAACGTTCGGCCGGGCCGAGCGTCTTTACGTCGTCAGTAACCTTCTGGATCAATTCTGCAAACTGCGGCCCCTCGGACGCCGAAATCCAACTGAACCGGACGCGGCCCTCTTCGATGCCCACGTACTCCAGGAACCGTTTCAGCAGTGCGAACTTTCGTCGTGCCGCGTAGTTGCCGCTGGTATAGTGGCAGTCGCCCGGGTGGCACCCACTCACCAGCACGCCGTCCGCGCCGTTGCGTAGGGCGGACAGGATGAACAGGGGGTTGACGCGGCCCGAGCAGGGCACACGGATGATGCGGACGTTCGGCGGGTACTGCAACCGACTCACGCCCGCCAGGTCCGCCCCGGCGTAGCTGCACCAGTTGCACAGAAACGCAACGATCTTCGGTTCCCAGTTCTGTGGCTCGTTCTTGTCCATCGAAAATGAACTACTCGATCCGTGGATTATCCAGGAGCAGCACGGACACCGTGTCCCCCTTTTGCGGCGCGGGTGTGTCCTTGGGGAGCACGAGGAGGGCGTTGGCCCGGCTCATCGAGCGGAGCATGCCCGACCCCTGCGGCCCGCGCACCGTCACATGGAACGCCCCAGCAGCGACGCGGACGCGACCACACACGAAGGACCGGCGCTTGCCCTTGTGCTTTACCTTCTCGTCGTCAAGAATTGCATGGACCAGAGGCCGTCGGACTTCCTTCCGGCCCATCATCTTCAGGATGGCCGGGCGGACGAAGACCTCGAAGCCGACCATGACGCTCACCGGATTGCCGGGAAGCCCGAAGGCCAGCGTCTTGCCGATCGTTCCGAAGACGGATGGCTTGCCGGGCTTCATCTGCACCTTCCAGTACTTCAACTCCATGCCCACTTCTTCGAGTGCGTCTTTCACAAAATCGTACTCGCCCACCGACACGCCGCCCGACGTGATGAGGAGGTCGGCGTTCAGACCGCGCTTGAGAGCGCGCCTCAGTTCATTCTTTGTGTCCTTTGCGATGCCCAGATCGATCGGCACCGCACCGGCGTCCTGGATCAGGCCGCGCAGTGTGAAGGCGTTGCTGTTGCGCACCTTGCCGCGCTCGAGGGGCTGATCGTGGGGGATCACTTCGTCGCCCGTGGACAGGATCGCCACGCGCGGTCGGCGGGCGACCTTGATCTGCTGTCGGCCGACCGAGGCGAGCATGCCGATCTCCTGGGAGCGCAGGAGCGTGCCGTCCTCGATAACGCGGCTTCCCGCCGCAATGTCCTCGCCCTTGGGACGGATGTGGTCCTTGGTTACGGGAGCGAGGACCTTCACCTTCGATCCGTCCGATTCCGTGTCCTCGAGAATGACGATGGCATCCGCGCCTTCAGGTATGGGTGCGCCCGTCATGATCTTGATGGCCGTGCCCGCTTCGACCGTCTTCTGCGGGATCGTCCCGGCGGGGATTTCCTCGATGAGCTCCAACTCGACGGGGCTGTCCTGCGAGGCCGAGGCCACGTCCTCTTTGCGGACGGCGTATCCGTCCATGGCCGAGTTGTCGTAGCAGGGAATATCGTCGTCGGACATCACCGTCTCGGCGATAGTACGGCCGTAGGCCTCCGTGATTCTGACTTCTTCGGAGTCGATTCGCGTCACGGAGTCGAGAACGATTTTTTCGGCTTCTTCAACGCAAATCATGGGGTGGTTTTCGGCTTGTGGCCAAAGCAGCCGAGCTGGCAGTTGACAATTTTGATGCCGAGTTCATTGGCTGCTTGTCCCACGCGCAAGGGCGTCACACCGAGCTCCTTGGCGATCTGGAACGCCAAGCTGCACGGCAGGCGCTCGTCCGGGCAGCGCTTCTCGACTTCCTGCAGGACTCGATCTTCTTCCATCGTTCGCTATCCTTTCCAGTGTACCACATTATTCTCTTTACTTCCGACCCTTATGTCAATCATAAACTGTGAGGGGCAGATTTGCCCTTGACATGTGCTGCCGTGTCCGATAGAAGTATTTGCATACGGCTTGCTCGCCCTGCCGCACCCCTTGGTGATTCCGGAAGCAGAGAAGGAGAAACCGGCTTAGCTGCAGATGTAACTATGACAAGCGGAAAGATGACTCGGACAATGTTCATGCCCAGAAACGGTTTCATACTTTTACTGATTCTTCTGTCGTTCTCCCTTCCGGCATGGGCCGGCGCAGGTTCGGACGGCCCCAAGATCACGGCGGTTTCGGGGGAGGTACAGGTTCTTCCCGGCGGCGATGAGGCGAAGGCGAAAGCGGCGTCTGTGGGGATGGCACTCAAGCCCAAAGACGTGGTCAGGACCGGCGCCAAGTCAAGCGCCAAGATCGACATGGGGGAAAACAAGGAGATAGAGTTGGCGGGAAACGCGATCCTAACGATAGGACCGCCTCCCTCGTCCCTCAGTGCCTGGCAGCTTACCCGGCAAATTCTCTTCTCGACAATCGGCGGACTCGGGCTGCTCATCTTTGGTGTTCGTCTGCTCGGCGACGGGTTGCAGAAGGCAGCGGGCGACAAACTCCGCCGCATTCTCGGCGCGTTCACGAGCAATCCCGTGAAGGGCGTGCTGGTGGGTGCGGGGTCCACGGCGATTGTCCAATCGAGCAGCGCGACGACCGTGATGCTTGTGGGGTTCGTCAATGCCGGGTTGATGACGCTCCAGCAGGCGCTCGGCGTGGTTTTTGGGGCGAACATTGGAACGACGGTAACGGTCAAGCTGGCGGCGTTCAAGCTGGAGCAGTACGCCCTGCCGGCGATCGGCGTCGGTCTGGCGCTGCACCTCTTCGGAAGGCGCAAGCTGATTAAAAACCTGGGGATGGGGCTTCTGGGGTTTGGCCTTCTCTTTCTGGGCATCTGCGTGCTCAAGGACGGTGTCGATGTTATCAAGCAGAGTCCCAGGTTGGTCGATATCCTCCAGTGGGGTGCGGCTCATCCTGTTTTTGGGCTGGTCATTGCCATGCTCATCACCGACCTGGTCCAGAGCAGCAGCGCCACGACAGTCATGGTCCTCACGTTAGCGACCGGTGGTCTGCTTGGCGATCCGAACAACCCGCGCGAGGTCCTGCCGAAGGTCCTGCCTCTCATTCTTGGCTGCAACATCGGCACGTGCATCACGGCGCTGCTCGCCAGTATTGGAACGAACACCGGGGCAAAGCGTGTTGCGATTGCGCACGTCATCTTCAATGTCACGGGAGCGGCCTGGGTGATGATTGTCATGCCCATATTTGTGAGGCTTGTCCTGTTGACCAGCAGCGATCTGGGGCAGCTCGTGGCGAATTCGCACATCATGTTCAATGTGGCGAACACCGCGGTCTTTCTGCTCTTCACGAACTACTACGCGCGATTTCTGATGGCCCTCCTGCCCGAAGGGGAGGACAAACAGCGGAAGGTTCAATACCTCGACGACCGCCTGCTCAACGCGCCCTCGATGGCGATCGAGGCAAGCGAGAGAGAACTGGTCAACATGGCCGAGATCGCCCGCAGCATGATGCAAAGGGCGATGGGAGGGTTTTTTGAGAAGGATCGAAAGGCGCTGGACGAGGCGGCCGAGGAAGAGGACGTCGTGGATGACATGCAGAGAGAGGTGACCGAATACGTCGTTCGCCTATCGGAACAGGAGCTGAGTCCGGACCAATCCAGGAAAGTACCCGCCTTGATTCACGCCGTCAACGACATCGAGCGAATTGGCGACCATGCGGAGAACCTTGTCGAACTGGCCCAGGCCAAATTGGATGACAAGGTGAAATTCAGCAAGAAGGCCAGGGCCGAGATTCGGGAACTGTACGGGTTCGTGGATTCCATGTTCGACGAGACCATTCAGGCATTGCGTGAAAACGATGCGGAAAGGGCCGCCAATGTGGTCCGGCTCGAGAATAGCGTCAACGAACTCGACAAGGTCCTCCGGGACCATCACGTCGATCGCCTGAAGTCCAAGAAATGCAAAGTGCCCGCGGGGGTGATCTTCCTCGATCTGCTGACCAATTTCGAGAAGATCGGCGACCACCTGACCAACATCGCGGAGGCCGTCGAAGACGCCCTTCAGTGGGAGGCCAGGAAGGCCAAAGAAAAGCAAGACGCCGAGGAACCGGAAGCGCCCGAAGAGATCGAAGCAAAGGAAGACGAGACAACGTCCCCCGAATAGTCACGGGGTCTGCTTGCCTTTCCCCTCGATGTACTCCTTCTCGGCCTCCAGCACTCTCCTCCGCAAGCCCGGCAGGAGGTCGTAGAGCCTCTCCTGCTCCTTCTCCTTGAGTTGCACAGCCGCCTTGACAAAATCGCCCGGAAACTTTTTGTACAGGTACCTCATGGCGCTTTCGCTCATCCGGGGCAGGATGCGCGCGAGAAGCTTGCCGGTGGTCACATCGAGCGCCTCGCGATAGGCCTCGATGAAGGCCGCATACTCTAGTTCCGCCTGGGCCCAATCGCCCATATAATCGTGGCACTGAGCAATGCTCTGCAGTGCGCGGCCCCGCTGCACCCACGCGTCGCCCGGGCGCTCGCGGACGAGGTCCTTGATGTCGTTGATGGCCTCCTGATACTTCTTTTCGTCCATCAGATAGGAGGCGTTGAGTCGCTTCGCCATGGCCCATTCCTTGCCGCCCCGGAACTGGTTGAAGAGCACCTGGATGTGCTCTCTGGCGGTGGGGACGTCCTTGAGCACCTCGCCGTAGATCGTCGCCAGCCACAGCTCGTAGAAGGCCCGATGCCCGGCCTGCTTGGGCTGCTTGACCAAGTCCTGGATGAACTGCGCGAAGAGCCACCAGTTGGCGCGCTTCGAGTATTCCTCCGACAGGGCGAAGAAGGCCTCCTCGAAGGTATCGCAATCCGGATACGTGGTGGCCACCTTCTGGAGATACCGCTTGCGGATGGGGGGGGGGCAAACAGGGCCGCGCGGAAGTAGGCGTCCCCCACCAATCGGCTGTCGGGAAAGTCGCGGATGAAATCCTCGTACTTTGTCCGGCGCACCTCGGCGGACGGTCCCTTGCCGAGGAGTTTCTCGCTTCCGTTCCAGATGCCCTTGCCGCTCACTCGCTCCGCGTCCAGCCATCGCCGCAGGACGTGTTTTCTCTCGGGGAGCAGTTGGGAATACCCCTTGAGCACGGCAAGGAACGACTCGTCCCCGGCGGCCTTGTACATGGCCTGGTATTGGGCCATGGCCCGTTTCATATCGTCCCTGGTCTGATAGAAATTCCCGATCAGGTAGTGCCCCAGCGCTTTCAGGATGACCACCCGCCCCTCGGAGACGGCCCCGCCCGGCTTGAGCGAGGAAAGCGTTCTCTTGATCTCTGCAGGATCACGTGCGGTGACCATCCCCAACGCCGCCGTTTCGAACTTTCGCGCCCCGGCAATCCGCGCGAACAACTTGAGGCGCGCCTCGGCCCAGGGAGGCAGGCGACCCAGCTCACAGTTCAACAGCACCCGGCGCGGGATGTAATCCCGCATCCGGACCCATTCATCAAGCCGTCCGCCGAAGTTGACGCTTGTGTTCCCCTCGCTGTGCGCCCAGTCGATAAGCCCCGTGCCCGCCTCGTGCAGTCCGCTGCGGTCGAACGCATCCACCAGCCCCGGGAGGGCGCGCTCGCGCTCCGCAGGGGAAGTCCAGGTGCGCCCCAAGAGCTCCCGCGCCGCCCTCTGTGCCGCATCAGGCCGCTTGAGACCGGCGTTGAGCGCGATGATCTTGGATGCCAAATCCACTTGCTTCTGCAGCCTCTGCGCCTTGCGCTTCTCCGGCAGCGGCGACTCGGGGTCCACCGGCGGCACATTATCCACCGCCAGGCGGTAGTAAGGGATGGCGCCGGCCGCGTCGCCGGTCGTCTCTCGAAGCTGTGCAATAGTTGTCAGCACCTTGATGCGGGTCTCCGGATTCGGCGATTCGCGGACCCGCTCGAACTCCGCAATGGCGTCCTTCATGCGCCCCAATCGCTGCAGGATCGCCGCCCGTGCGAGGATGGCCTCTTCCCGGCGCGAGGACGATGGGAACCGGTCGATGGCGTGGGCATAGGCCTTCAGCGCCTTTTCCGGTTCCTTCAAATCGTTTTCGTAGAGCCTGCCCAGGTCGAAGGCCACCGTCTCCGTCATGTCGGAGTTTGGGGCCTGGGAGAGGAAGTTCTCGAACTCCGATGCGGAGGAGGAGTACTTCCCGCGCCACTTCGCCAGCTCGGCGCGACCGTAGGTCTTCACCACGTCGGGTTTCTGCTCCTTCAGAAAGTGCAGGAACCGCTGCGCCTCTGTGTCCTTGGCCGAGGCCTTTTCGAACTCGGCCCGCGCGCGGCCGAGGTCCTGGTAGCAGATCAGGTAGACGATCCCCCGGCTGGTGGGGTCCATCGCGAGTGATTCGTGCAGGGCCAGGATCTTTTCATATTGTCCCAGACGGGCATAGGCCTTCGTCACCAGCTCCATCGCCTCGGCGCTGTCGACGGTGGGGGGATAGCCGCGCAGGCCCGCCTCCAGGACCCGTGCGCACTCCTTCCAGCACCCTACGCGTGCGGCGTACTTTCCCGCCTCCAGGCTGTCGGCCATGCTCTGGGTGAGCCACTCGCGCTTGCCCGTCTTCACGTTCACCACGGCTACGAGCGGCCGGCCGGACCCGCCGAGGGCCGAGTAGGCCACCACATCCGCCGTCGGGCACCATCTCGGCAGGCGATCATTGCCGGTGCTCGGCGCCAGCGGACGTACGCCGCCGAACAGTTCGAGCGACCGGATCTCTGTCCGTCCAGCCCGCAGGAAGAGAATCTTCTTCCCGTCGGGCGACCATCGGCAGTCCGTGATCGGCTCCCCCGTCGCCTTTACGATCACGCGCTCCGTCCGCCGGCCGAAGACCCCTGCGACCCCCACCAGTCGCAGTTCTTTTCCCTTCACGAAGCAGACCTGCTTGCCGTCCGGGGCCAGGGCGCAATCCCCCAGCTCCGCCGACCGCGGGACCAGCTCCACGGGAGCCCCTCGGGCCGCATCGAGGAACATGATACTCGCAGCGCCTTCGGTATCCACCGCCCTGAAGGCCAGACAATCGCCGCTGCGGGATAGGGTCACATCGTCTTCCTCGAGCTTGTCGTTTGTCAGTTGCCTCGTCTTGCCGGTGACGATATTGAACTCCCACAGGTCCGGCTGCCGGGAGCGGTAGGAGAGGAAGAGAATCTTCTTGCCGGATGGGTGCCAATGGGGCCGCTGGTCCTTGGCGGGGTGTTTGGTCACACGGATCGACTTGCCCTTTCGGATGTCCAGGACCCAGATGTCCCACGACCCGGCCTTGGCGCTTGTGTAGGCGATCGCGCCGCTGTCGGGCGACCACGCCAGGTGGTTCTCCGCCAGCCCCAGGTCGTCGAAGTGCCTCAACGGCGTCGTTCCGTCGGGGGCGCCGATGTAGATGATGTCGGCATAGATCGACGCCAGGGTCCGCCCGTTGGGGGACCATTCCATGGAGGAGAGCCCCTCCGGGCCGACCTCCTCACAGCCGCAGACGGCGAGAAACGCAATGAGCGCCAGATGCACTGCCGCGGCCTTCAAGACGAAAATCCTGCGGTGGACCATATACCCTCGCATCACGTGTTCGATCCAGGTCTTTTCTTCGATCTTACCTTATCTCGATAGTACTTGCAACTCCGCCGTAGGACGCACCGCTCGCAGGCGGGCCGCCCGGCACGGCACATCACCCGCCCGTGGTGGATGAGCAGGACGTGGAA
This sequence comes from Planctomycetota bacterium, assembly GCA_013152475.1. Classification (GTDB taxonomy): domain Bacteria; phylum Planctomycetota; class Brocadiia; order JAADGH01; family JAADGH01; genus JAADGH01. The sequence goes on along the minus strand of JAADGH010000173.1, from coordinate 5,429 downwards.
CGAATAGACCAGGTCTTCCGGCACCACTCCCCCCAATATCTTGTGCGCCTCTTCGGCCGATTTCCTTCGGTGAATCAGGCCCAATCTCTTGGAGATTCGCAAGACGTGCGTGTCCACGGGGAACACCGGCATCCCGCAGGAGAAAAGGAGCACACAGGCCGCTGTCTTCGGGCCGACCCCGGGCAAGCGGCACAGGTATGCGGCGGCCTCGACCGGAGGCATCTTCCGGAGAAAGGCCAGCGAGTACCTCCCGCGCTCCGCGTGGACATGCCGGAGGATCGCCTTGATGCGCGGCGCCTTCGTGTTCGACAACCCGGAGACCCTGATCGCGGATGCAATCGCCGATACCGGCGCCGCGGCCGCCTGCTCCCACCTTGGGAAGCGTTTCTTCAGGCGGCAGTAGCCTTCCCGTGAATTCGCGGCGTTCGTGTTTTGGGAAAGGATTGTCCCGATCAGCGAATCCAACGGGGGATACGGCGCGCAGGGCTCAGCGCGGCCGTAGGCCCGCTCAAGGAGCGCGTTCAGGCGGCGGATTCGTTGCGGGGTCGGTTTGCTCATGAACCATGCGCCCCTCCGAACTTCTCCCTCAGGTACTTCTCCACCGCCTTGCCGAACTTCTGGTCGGCCAGCGCGAAGTCGATGAACGTCTTGAAGTAGCTCTCGAAGTTCCCGATGTCGTAGCGGTGTTCCCCGCCGGCGAGGCGGACGCCGTAGACCGGGTGCCCGTCCTTGATGAGGATACGCATGGCGTCGGTAATCTGGATCTCGTCCAGCTTCCCTGGCTTCGTTCGGCGAATGGCGTCGAAGATCCGCGGCGAGAAGACGTAGCGCGCGGCGATGGCCAGGTTGCTCGGCGCCTCTTCGACGGACGGCTTCTCGATCAGGTCGCGGACGGGAAACTCGTCGCCCTCAGCCGCCGGGTCCGCGATCCCGTAGAACGACACCTGCTCGCGCAGCACCTCCTCGAAGGCGATCACGCACGCCGCGTTATGCTTCTCGAAGCATTTGACCATCCGCTCCACTACCGACGCACTGCCGTGGTTCCTGATAATCGAGTCGCCCAGCCCGACGACGAAGGGTTCCTTGCCGGCGAAGTGCTCGGCGTGGGCGATGGCATGGCCCAGGCCCTTCGGCTCGCTCTGGCGGGTGTAGAAGAACTGGACGTGGGTCTCCTCGTATCTCAGCTCCTCGATGCGATCGAGCTTTCCCGCCGCTTTCAGGGACCGTATCAGCTCCAGATCGCGGTCGAAGTGGTTCTCGATGGAGTGCTTGCTGCGGCCGGTGACGAAGAGAATCCGTCTCAGACCGGCGGTCTCGAACTCCTCGACCACATACTGCACCACGGGCTTGCGGCCGACGGGCAACATCTCCTTTGGCTGGGATTTTGTAGACGGCAGCAGCCCCGTGCCCAGACCGGCCACGGGGATCACGGCGTTGAGAATCTGCATAAACGTCTTTCCAAGAGGGCCACGAGGTTCGCGCAATGTATGGGATTTTCCTTATACCACATGCCCCCCGCCTATTCAAGCAAAAAGGGCAGCGGTCTGGACCCCGACGGGTAAGCGTTTTTCCCTAAGAACTTATCCGTAAATTCGTAGGCGCAGGCTTTAGCCTGCGATTCGGCGCGCCCATAAAGGGCGCGACGATAGAAGACTGATTTAGGACCGGAAAGTGTGCGGCGTACACGCTCCTCTCGCATGGGGCGTCCTTAGGAGGAGCGTTCCTGCGCCACAACCCAGATCGGGCTCGACCATGCCATCTCGTCGTCGGATTGCGTCACGCGCACGTAGTAGAAGTCCGTCCCCGAGGCGGGCATCTGGTCCACGTATTCAAACTCCGCCGTCGGTCCCGCGCCATCTTGGCGGTAGAGATCGTTATTGTTTTTCACGATGTCTACATGGTCGATATTTGCCGTGCCCGCAACGCGCACGCTCAGAACACGCGACTCCTCGGGGTCGGTCACCGTGATCTTCTCGCCCATGGTAAACCCGTTCAGCATGAAATCGAGAAAGATGCGGGGGCCCGTGGTGGCATAACACCGGCGGGCGTGCATGGCCTCCAGGATCGCCTCGCGGGTCAGGTCCTCCGCGAGAAACACGGTCGCCCCCTTTCGGGGGTTGGGGGCCCCCTCGTCGCTGCCGGCGACGAGGCCGAGCCGGTGGCCCTGCGCGAGCGCTTCCTGCACATAGCTGCCCGTCGCGGGTTCGTCTGCGGGCAGGGGACAGCCGGGGAACTCAATGTTCCCGCGTGATGAGTAGATCTCGATGAGGCGGTCCTTCTCCGGGTCGTGGACCTTCTCGTTCGGGAGGGGGCGCGTCACGACCACGGCCCGTCTCTGGCGAAGGAGACCATACAGCTTTCCCGGTGTGCCGCTCGCCCAATCCCGCGGCGAGAGCGGCGGGTGGTCGTCGTCGCCCTCGTAGATGCGCCGGCGCCCGAGGGGCTCGCCTGGGACCCACTCATAGGCCGCCAGCGTCACGAATCGGCCGGGCCGGTAGAACCGATTGGTCTCGTACTTCTGGATGGCCGCTGCCTGGGCCGGGCCTGAATAGAACGGCGCGGGGACAGCCGAGACGGTCCGGCCGGGCCGGTGGACGGCGGCGTCGTGATCGGTGAGGGCGCATACCTCCAGCATGTCCTCGTCCCGCGCGCGGCGGTAGTATTCATCCGGCGTGGGCGCGCCGCCGGAAAGGATCGAATAGCCGTGGATCCTGCCCCAGCACATCCGCAGTTCAGGCGATTTGCTGACAATCTCGACAGGGTTTGTCGTGGCGGAAAAATGGTGTTCCCTGTCTTTCACCGTGATTCGGTTGAAACCGATATTCGCCGAGGCCGCGGCGGCGATGAAGCGATGGGCGCCGCTGTCGCTCTCGCAAAAGGTGTAGTCGGACGGCAGGACGTCGCATTCCTCGGACACGAAGAAGACCATGCCTTGGTAGGTGGATGCGGTGTTGCCGAACTTGTCCACGGCCTTCACATGGAGATCGAAGCGCTCGCCCGCTACGGCCTGCGAGGGGGCCAGGGCGACCAGATCGGCCGCCGCACCCGGTGCGAACCGGAGCGTCGGCGACTCAGCGAGGCGGAGGGCGTCCCCCGACCCATCGGGATCGACCCAGACCATGACCTCATGGGCGAGGGCCGCTTCGGGGACCTGGAAGCCGGGGCCGCCCTGGGAGGTGTCGCCGAAGGTGATCGTGATCGTCTCGCCCGGTGCGAGGCGCGTACCGGTAATGCGCACGGAGATGTCCATCCAGGGTCCACGCTCGATGGATACCGCTGCCTTTGCGCCCTGGACGGAGGTCGTGGCGGAGATATAATCGGGCTGCCCTGCGTCGTCGGTCTGGAGCGCATCAACACTCTGACGGTGGAGGAAGCGGACCCACAGGCCGCCCCGGGGTGCGATGGGCGCGTCGCCGACGGTGAATTCGAGGGAAAAACTTGTGCACGATCCGACTTCGATTTCGTCCGGGGTGAAGACCGCCTTGCCGAGCCTGAGCATGTTCGTGATTCCTGTCTTGAGAGCAGGGACATGGGGCCTACGCGACAGGCGGTGAGGATAGCAGAAGGTATCGCGACATTCAAGGCCCTTTGCCGTGCGATGACGTTTTGACCGTTTGCCCGAATGGTGCTATAGTATCCCTCATGGCAAAGGTCATCTGCCAGTGCGGGAGGGAGTTCGAGCGGCCGGAGGAGGCCGGGGGGGTGCTCTGCCCGGGGTGCGGACGGCGGGTGGAGGAAACGCTGGACCTGGAGCCGGCGGGTGGCCAGCCGCCGCCGATCGAGCCCGCGCCTCCTGCGGAGCCGGAGGGGGCCGCGCAAGAGGTGAGGGTGGAGTATGAGCCGCCGCCGTCTTTCTGGTTCATGCTGCCGCGCGTGCCGCTGTATCCTCTTACGCGCAATGGCATTGCCATGCTCATCACGGGGACGGCGTTCCTCTATGTCCTGGATGTTCTGGTGATGCTGCCCGGGTTCGGTTGGATCGGCATGGTTTTCTTCGCCGGGTATCTGTGCGCGTATTGGATGGACGTCGTGGCCGCTTCGGCTGTCGGCGAGGATGAGCCGCCGGACTGGCCGGACCTGTCCCATATCTATGACGATGTGGTCAGGCAGTGCGCTTTGTTCTTGGCGACCGCAGCCCTCTGCCTGACGCCGTTTTTCGTGGCGCTCGGGGTTGAGTCCCGACTGGGCACGGGGTCGGTGATTGCGAACGAGCACGCGCTGGCGTGCGCCGCGCTCGGGCTGGGGATGCTGTATCTTCCGGTGGCGTTGTGCGGCGTCTCCATCTATCGGTCGCTGAGCGGGGCGAGGCCGGGGTTTGTTCTCCGGGCCATGGTCCGATTTCCAGGGCAGTATTACTTCACGGCCACCTGTTTTTTTGTTGGGGTGTGGCTGGTCGTCGGGGGGTGGGTAGCGGCGTTTATTGCTGGTTTGTGTACGCTATTCGGGCGGCCCATGATGCTTTTCCTCTTGTTTGTTCAGGCCCCGGGTTTTTACATTCTGCTATTGTCGGGCCGGGTCATGGGGCTGTTCTACTGGTGCAACCGAGAGGGGATCGAGCGCCAGAGGCGTTCCGTTCACTGAACGAACTCGATCTGCTTGATCTGTGGGGCCGGCTTAAGCTTGGGCAGCGTGGAGGGGTCGATGTCCTCGGTTCGGATCAGGTCTCCCTCTTTGGTATAGATGTAGCGCCGGATCGGCTCGTCGTTCTTGTTGAAATCGAACTTGACGCGTGATTCGCAGGCGGGGCATCTGCATTTCCCCGTGCCTTTGCAGAGGGAGCATATCTTTTCTATCGGTGTCTTGAGCTTCTTGCGTCGTTCACCCATCATATGCCGGGAGATGCCGAAGAACCGCTCCATCTCCGGCGGGCCGTTGGGGACGGAGATGATCCTGACCTTAACGATGCCCTTGCCGTCACATGATTCGCAGCGAATCAGCCCTTCCCCCTTGCACATGGGGCACGGTTTATTGGTATGGCGGTAATACGCGCCGAAGGCGGAAAGCAGGATTACGGCGATGGCAACACGTTTGACGGTGAGCATGTCGGACGCCTTCCCGGTGAGTAGACGTTATGGCAGAAAGCCGCGCGGCAGGCTCGTTCCCCGCCCCGCCACGGGCGGGCCAAGCACCTCGCGCAGCATAATAGCGTTCCGCAGTTGCTCAGGGTTCATATTTTTTAGTGACAAAACGGAAACAGGAACCGTCCTCATTGGCGTCTTCCGGCGTGGCGCTCGCGCCGTGGGCGCGACCGGTTTTGGGACAGGCTTTGGTTTCGGCGGTTTCTCCGGTGCGGCCAGGCGTTGCGGCTTAGGCTTAGGCGGCGGGGGCGGGGATGGGGCGGTCGGCCTCGGCGCCTGTCGCATGGTGGGCCGGGGGACGGGCCGCCGAGTGGGGGCCGGGGGCCGCCGAGTGTGGTCTGGCGCGGGCCG
>JAADGH010000092.1:1859-45654 GCA_013152475.1 Planctomycetota bacterium | reverse complement strand
AATCTCCTTCGCGCTGTTCTCCAGCGCCGGTTGATCCAGCCTCACGTCATCCGGCATGCTGTTCACAATTGCCGTAATCACCTTTGACTTGGCGTCGACCCCGTCAGCCTTCCCTTTCGACGCCTCCTGTCCATTTACAACGAAGGCGACAGCCATAGCGAGGATGGTCGTCGCCGCAGATACGCTGTGTCTCATATTCGTCTCACCCGGCACAAAGTAAGTCTTGTGTCTTCATTCCTCTCGTAAATATGATCTGTGGGCCGAAGTTAGTCTCCCGCACCGCCCTGCCGCCCTCATTTTCACTGGCCAGGGTCACCCTCATCACTTCCCGCCTGACGCCAGATCAGGAGCTTCCACTTTTTCAGCAGGTTCTCGACATTCGCGGACGGCCGGACGTAGTTGACGCTCAGCGACCCGCCCATGCGATTCTCCAGGTCGCCCCCGTTGTTCCCCGCAATAACGCCTCCATTGATGGTGGCATTTCCCATAGCGGTTACGGCCCCGTCGGCCATAAGCAAGGCCGTAACGTTGGCGTTACCGGTAATCTTGATATCCCCCTGGGCCACGATAATGGTATGGCAGCCATCCCCCGCCCCCCCGCCCCAGGAGACACTTCCCGTGATGTCAATATTGCCTGTGGCTACAATGATCACATCCCCAGTCACCTTCCCCGTCAGCTTGACATCGCCCTCCACCATAATCAGCTTCCCGGGCACGCCATCCGGCGCCATGAGATCAGCATCCGACGACGGATTGCCTTGCCAACGCTCTGTGTACTGCGGTCCGGGCGGCGTTCGCTGATCGACAAGCCAACCCAGCTCCTGCGCCTTCGACACCAGCACATACGGAACTAAGCCCGGCACGGGAACAGCCGCGGCGTTGGTGTCCAGGACGCCCGCCACGTAGCAATTTACCGGAAGGACACCGCGGCACGCGGTCAGGTTGCCGGCGTAGGCCCCGGGATACGGAGGGCTGGTAAGATCGCTGAGTGTGGGATCGGCGGCCAGAATCTCGGCCGAGCCACCGTTCACGCGGAGCTCACCATTCGCATGCACATCTCCCTTTACAGTAAGATTGCCATGGATGGTCAAATCACCATCGACCAGGACGCCATGGGTGATCCGAGGATTCGGCACGTAAACGACGCTCGCCTCCACCGTGCGCTTGAATCCATTGTACGTCCCCGTCGCGGCGAGTTTTGCGCAGGAGGGGATGTCACCCTCTTGGGGGTCGGTGGAGAGGAACTCGGCTTCCACATGGAAGTCGCCCACAGTAACTTCCTCGCCCTGATCGTTTTTCGTCTTATAGGTCCCGTCTATGGTATAGGCGCCGCTGTAGGGTCCATTGGTGGGCGCAGGGTTCCCGTTTGCATCCTTGAACACGGAGAGATTGAACGAATTGAGTTCGTGCAGGGCATGGGTGAGACCTGTCTCGGCCACATAGAGGGCCTGCAGGCTGTCGTGGCTCGTGGCGGTCAATCGAAGATTCGACGTGGATACCGCCAAATAGGAGGCCACCAGCCCCAGGATCAGCAAGATGACGACCAGCGCCACAATGAGCGCCACGCCCCCCTCAGGCGATCTCGTCCTCCCGGCCTTCACGGCCCTTGCCCCCGGATTGTTTGCGCGTTCTCCCATTTGTTAGTAGTTCCTCGTTGCCACGACGGAACTCGCAGGCAATAGAACCATCCGCTCCTTGTCGGCCATTTTGAATGAGCGAAACGCTATCCGCACATCCGGGCCATTGTTGTCAGGCGGTAGTCCCCCGGGACCGTCCTGGTCCGTCGTCCCGTTCGCGTAGATTCGCTTAAACAACGGTTCTCTGATCCCATCCCCGTCGATGTCCAGCACGATACATCGCGGCGTGATCTGTCTCGACGAGACAATCGCCCCGTTCTCGTCTTTGATGTTCGCCACGATGCAGCCGAATTCGATCATGTCGTCCCTATCGCCGTCGCCATTCAAGTCGATTCCCCCGTTTCCCGATTTCTTCTCGTTGAAGGTCCACCCCTCCGTGCCGGAACCGGCCTCCGTATAGTAGGCATATTCCAAAAGCCAGTTCAGTCGATCTTCCGCGCCCCACTCCACGTTCTTGTCGTCATCGATCGCATCGCCATCCCCATCGTAGTCAACAGGGACTTGCAGCCGAATCCAGCTCCCATCCGCCGCGATGCCAAAAATGTGCGACTCCCTGATCTGCCTCGTCATCTGCGTCATACAACGGGTGTTGAGCGTCTGAAGCGACAGGTTCGCGCTGCCGAGGCTGCACGCATCCTGCCCCGCACCGTATATCCCGAGGACCGCAAGGAGGACAACAGCGAGAGCCACGCTGGCAATGACCACCTCGATCAGCGTAAACCCTTCATCCCTACCTTCCATCCTGTCCCTGCCAGTCCGTGATGCGGCACCGGAGCACCTGTTGCCCTTGGCCCCTGCTCCCGTACCAGCGCACCGTTACCGTGATCTCCACCACATCGGGAGCGTACTTCGTCACCACAACCTTCCCCACCTTGCCGTCCGGATCATCCGCGCACGGTTCGAGACCGCGCACGGTAAAATTCCCTGCAGGGTCGATATCAACAATCCCGCATCCCTCTCCCAGCGGTGTGCCAAACCAGGAAAGCCCAAGGGCCGCTGTTTCTCCACCCCCAACGCCGGGGCCTTCCGCGTCCGAAACGCCAGCGGCCACCCCGACAGGGACCTCACCATCGTCTTTGGCGGCCGACGCGTTGGCTGCTACCACCGGCTCTTGTCCCTGGCCTCGTACACCGCCCGAGCCCTCCGCATGGCTCTGCCCCTGACCATTCCCGCCGCCATTGTTCGTGCCCTGGACCGCCTCGGCGCCCAAAGCGGTCACTGCGTTCGACCGATTGCCATTGGAAGGTTCGTCAGTGGTCTGAGCCGTTTGCTGCGGCTCGGTGCTCGGTTCAGTGGCGGAGTACTCCGCCGCCGACTCGTCGATTCGCTCAAAGAGCGCAGCAGCGCCCTCAGATTTGATGCGCTCAATCACCTCCCGCGCGGCATCGAGAGCCACACGGTGCTCCTGGGCCACGGTATCCACGATTGTGGCAGAGGTAATCGCGCTCACGAGACCAAGGATGCCAACGCTGAGAACAACCGAAGCGATTAACACTTCGATGAGTGTGAGTCCGGCTCTCTCGTTTCTCATTTTACAGCATCTTTCACGTACTAAACAACTTCTGCCCCCCCGTTATAATACCCCGCACACAGTAATATCGCCCCATACGCCAACAACAACGGCATATAAACATTATAACACGCCCTCTGCAAATGGCAAACCCTATGCCTCGAATTTTTCGAGGTAGTTAAATCTCCTTAACATCCTAACGTCCTACCTTACAAACTATTACAAGATACTCCGACCTATTCCCAGGTTCCCGGAGGTTCCCATATTGGCAATTGATTCCCGATTTGAAATTATCCCTTTCCCATATCGAGAACGCGCGGCGACGCCCGCACCACTGTTCGCGCAGGTTTCGGTACGACCTCTCCGGCGCAGCAAATTCCATCCGTGAGGATGAGCATCCGCGTCTACAGGACGTCGTACATCAACCCCGTGGCGCTGGGCACGAAGAAACACGACATGACGAATATGACCAGGAATCATTTGGCAAGTAAGGGCCTATCCGAAAACCCGGCATTTGTACCATTTAGCCAAGTGGGTGGCCGGGCGTCATTCCCGCGTACGCGGGAATGACAGTGCCTTTGTCGGGTCCAAATGTCGCCCACCACATTCGGCTAAATGGTTACGTAGCCGTACCCTTCGCGGGTGCGGTTTTCCCGCAGGCATAAAGTGTGGTGAGGGCACATTGAGACGGAAAGGCCCCCTATCCGTCCAAAATACGACACGGCGACCCTTTGGTCGCCGTGCCGCACGATAGGTAGCGCAGTTCTCTCGTTGCTGGGTTTATCCAGTTGCCTTGTTCGCCACCTTTTCAATCCAGCGAAGCGCCGGTGCCGTCGTCGCCATCCAGGCGGACGTTGACGCCCCCTTCGCCGCACTCACGCCAGCTCTTGGCCACCCACTTAGGGGGGTCGAACACATTCAAGAGAGGCGTCAGGAAGTCACCCGGAGGGACAAAGTGCAGGCCTACGTTACCCAAGACGTCCGAGGTGCTTTTGGTAATAACGGAGCCGTAAATGTCGGCGGTCCCCCGGAAGCTGACGTCGCCTTGCGCCCATATCATGCCGTATATTGAAGAATGCCCCGCTTGCTTTGTGATATCCCCGCCCACCCAGACCATCAGATTCGCGGTGGTGTCTGGAGTGCCGATTTGAGCCCCACCCGTAATTCGAAAATCACCCGTCACGATCAACATGGCATCACCCGAAATATTGCCGCTCAACTGAAGATCGCCGTTGACGATGACCAGTCCGTTGAGGGCTTGGCCATCAAGGTTTGGGCTGCTGCCGTATTCCGTAATAGGTATGCCGTTCGCATTGCAGTAGTCGATGATCTGTTGTGGTGTGAATTCCGGAATGGGTACCAGATCGACGCCGCTTTCCGTGCCGCCGGCGGCATTCGCTGTATCGGCGCTACCGGAGGCCGTCACTTTGCCGGTATAGAGCTGCGTGTCCCCGATTCCATCGCCATCGGTATCGGCCATGTAATACTGGGGGGGGTTGGTGCCCGGGATGGTGGCCGGTTCAACCGAGTGGCCATTTCCACGGATGGTGAGGTCGTGATTCGTGTGAATATCCCCTTCAGTATCTCCGCTTCCCCCATACACAATGGAGCCATCGGCGAGCATGGCATAGAGGGAAAAACTGGGGGGAGTATCCGGCGACGGCTTTGCAAGAGTCACCTCAATGGCGCGGGTTTTGTCCCTGTATCGCCCGGTCGAAATCAGTTTGGCCCGTTCGCCGGCCACGATCTCCACATACATGACGGCGAATACGCCGGTTTCCGCCGTGATGGGAGCGCCGCCTCTGCCGATAAACTCCTCCTCATAGGTCCCCAGATAAACGCCTGTACTGGCGGGGGAAGCCGTGTCCTCGACCAACAGTCCGGGACCGTGGCCGCAGGGGAACCGGTAGAAGATCTTCGTACCTTCCCGGTGATCTTCGACGACCGCTGCGCCGCACGGAACGCCGTCGCCGTCCTCGTCGGAAGGGCACGTGGCGGTCGAAATGTCGGCGAAGGCGGCCATATTGTCTGCGCTGAGCTCATGCCACGCCCTGGCCAGCCCCGTTTCGGCGACATGCAGCGCCTGCAGCGTGTCCTGCGCACTATTCGTCAACTGGAGGTTCGCCGTTGACATGCTCAGGTACCCCACGACGAGGCCGGCGATGAGCATGGTCACAATGAGGGACAGAATCAATGCCACGCCGTGTTCGTTTTCCCGTGTGTCTTTCATCTCGCACTCTCCTCCGCTCGTTGGATGCGTACTGTCGCTCACCGTTAGAAGTTTCTCGCCTTCACAATAGATGTCGGATGCAGAAGGATAAACCTCTCTTTATTCGCCATTTTGAACGCAAAAAAGGAGATCCGAATGTTCTCCCCGGTCCCACTGATTTGCCCCGTCGCATCGACCCGCTGAAAGAGGGGATCGGCCACACCGTCACTGTTCACATCGCCGCCGTGGTTCCCTAACGGGGTCAAAACATAATACGGGGTCAACTGGCGTTCCGATTGCACAACGTCAGCGGCATCGTAGAATCGCTCCACGATCACACCGCGCTCGAAGTTGTCCGCCAGGTCGCCATCGCGGTTGATATCGATCCCTTTTCCGCCCTCTTCGGCCTCTCGAAACGGCGGCACCACTTTCTCCGCCTCGGTCGGCGCCACGAAGAAGGAATATTCCATGCTCCAACCTTTCTGGTCATTCGCGCCCCACTCCAGCTCGTCGGTGGCATCATCCAGAACATCGCCATCGGCATCCCAATCCACAGGCACCTTGAACCGGATGGACATCCCATCAGCGGAAATGCCGATAATTTGCGCCTGCCGCAGCATTCGTGTCATTTCAGCCAGGCAGCTTGTATTCGAGCTCTGGACTGCCAAGTTAGCGCTCTCCAGAACACAGATGTCCTGGCCGGTATTGAAACTCTCCATGACAGCGACCATCATAATCGCAACGATGGCCGTCGCAATGATGATCTCGATGAGTGTGAAACCTTTACATTGTGGCGCGGCCATCAGTTTTCCTCCCAATCTGCGATCTGGCTCCGCAGAATCTTCTGCGTCAGTCCTTTTTGCCCATTCCAGCGGATCGCCACGGTGACCTCAATCACATCGTCTAATTCCTCCCCCGCATCCTTGATGCCGTTACCATTAGCATCCTCCCATGCCTTCTGTATGCGCACACGCCCGGCGGTGGGCAGGCCGCCCCAGGGGGACAGCTCGCCAATCTTGGGGGATTTGACCATAAAGTTGCCGAAGTGGTCGATGACAACGCTGGGCTGCTTGTAGAGATTGTCGTCCGGGTCGTAATCGCCCGTATCGAGATCCCTGGCCACTGAATTGCCATACCAATCCGTTACGGTATCCTGCTCCACAAACAAGGAATTCTGGTAGTCCGGATCCGCTTCAAGTTGATACTCATAGGGATTGTAATAGTAATCGCCGCCTTCCCCGTATGCGCCGTTACTGCTGGGATAGGGAATGTAGTCCAGCGCATCGGCAACGGGTTCCAATTCGGTTATCTTGTTCTCAAGATCGCTGAACGAAGCCGACTTGATCTGTTCGATCACCTGCCGCGCCGTATCGAGGGCGGCGTCGTTTTCCTGGGTGATCGCGTCCACGACAACCGTCGAGGAAATGGCGCTTACCAAGGCCAGAATGCCGAAGGCAAAAACCACTGCGGCGATCATCGTCTCAATCAGGGCAATGCCCTGCTCGGTCCTTTTTTCTTTTCTTGCCGTTCGCTCATTCACTGGTTCTCTCCTTTCATGGCATCCCAATGGGTCTCACACTGTGCATTAGGCAAGCCATATGCCTACGTGCACGCCTTGTTCTTAATTCCTGTTAATGTTGTAATCCATTATGTGAACATGCGTTACAACGCTTCCGTCTCCCAACACGTACACAACTATGAATACCGAACTGAGAAAGGCCATCCCAAAGTGGGAACCTTTCCAAGAACGACAAAGGCTGTTTAGAACATGAACTCCGATCCATGAGACCCATCTGCACACACACGGGTTAGGGGGGGAACTCCCGACAGCAAACCCCTTGACGCGCCGGTTCCCGCGCCCTACAATCGACTTCTCAGGGAAATGGATTCGACAGAGGAGAGAGAAACGCGATGCGGCATCGAATGCTTTGGCCCTGTCTGTTGGCCGCAATCTGGACCCAGGTAGTCTCGGCCGAGGAACCCACGTTCTACCCCAAGCTCCGTACGGCATGGATCCCTCGTGGCACGGCGCAGCTTCTCAAGCCCTATCTTCCCGCGCCCGAGGGCAGCTCCGCCAACTACCGATTTGTCGTCGAGACCCCCGACTACGTCAAGTTCATCACCACCGAGACGATGATGGGCAGTCCTCCAAAAGACGTCCAGGTATCGCCCGGCGAAACGCGAGGCGACACCAGATACACAAAGCACACCTTATGTTACGATCTCTACCCGAGCTCCGGGTTCGAGCTGTCCATGTGCTGGCAAACACAGGAGGGGTCCACCCTCTGTTACCAGCCCGCCATCCGTGCCGGTGGGACATTCGACTGGCAGCATCTTACGGCACCCATCACACCCCCAAAAGGTGCAGCGCAGGCCAAACCGCTTATCATCAAGTGGCCGAACCGCGGCATCACAGGAACGTTCTGGGTGGATAATGTGGTCATCCGCGAGGAAGGTAGCAAGGAGAACCTGCTCCGGGCAGGGACCTTCGACGAACCCGAATGGAAATCCGGGCTGCTCGTCCCTAAAGGCAAGGACGGCAGCAAATGCGCCAAGTTCGTCTGCACGGAAGACTTGGCGCAGAAGCAGCAGGCCCTCTGGGTGGACCCGGATCGGAAGGGGGTCCCCGTCGATCCAGCCAGGAAATATGTCGTCGAACTCGACCTCAAGGCGCAGAAACTCGGCCCGCCGAAGGAGACCCCCATCGCCTGCCTGCTCTTTCGCGTTAGCGGAAGCGTGCCCGAGGGCACGGCCACCATCTACACCTATGCTCTGGGAACCGACGGCAGACCGGTCAAGCCCCAGGAGACCGAGTTGGTCGTCCTGCCGCCGCTGAAGAATGTCCGCCCGAAGACGGCCCGAATCGCGCCGTGCATGTACGGGCAGATGTTCAGCGAACCCGTCGCAAAGGCCTATGCCGAGAATGCGTGGCGGTCGGGCATAACGTGGACCTATGGCAACATCCACAACAACATCGTCCCCCTCCTCCAGCCGCGCGGCCACCGCGTGTGGCTGGCCAAGCCCGGCCATCCCTTTGGCGCCCATGGAAAAGCGGCTCGCGAGTTTATCAAGCAACACACCGACGTGCGGGCCATTCTCTTCACCGGCAAACCGAGCGGCCACACCTTCTGCCCCACATGGCTCCTGTCGAACGAGGGCGTAGAAGTCCGCAAGGCGATGGACGATGAGCTGGTCGAACTGGTGAACCGAGACGGCTACATGGCAGTGAACTGGGACATCGAACAGCCAGTCCTCGATCCCCCGGAGAAGGGATTTTGCTTCTGCGAACGATGCCTCGCGGCATTCCGCAAGGAATCCAAGCTCCCGGCCGAGGAGAAACTCGATCCCAAGGCCATTCTTGAGAAACACAAAGAGGCGTGGGTCATGTTCCGCTGCCGGCAGAACGCCGATCTGGTCAAACACTGTCGCACAGCACTCAAGCGATGCAAACAGCCTATCGAGTTCTCCGTCTACAGCGGCTACCAGTGCCAAAAAACGCGGGAGCATTACGGCGTGGACTGGGCGCTCCTTGCCCCGCACCTCGACCTGGGCATCGCCGGCTACGGCTGCCCACGCAAGAACGTGCAGGCAACGATCAAGGCGCTCGGTGGCGTGCCATTCATCGGCGGGGAGAACTACTATCTGAGCGCCACCCCACGCCCCGGCGCGACGGGATGGATGGGAAAATCGCTGTCACACCGCCCCCATCCGGAAACGTGGCGCAACCAGCTCCTCCGGCAATTTGTCGAGAGCGGGTGCAACGGTGTCCTGATCTGGTATCTCCCCACGATGGACGGCGCCGCGTTCTACCACACCAGCGAGGCGGCGGAGATCATAGCGACATACGAGGACTTCTTCCGGCGGAGCAAGCGATGCGATTCATCCTTCAAGGTCACCGGCATGAAACCGGAGCACTGGGCAGCCCTCGAAGATGGCGCCATGAAGATGCTCCTGCTCTTCAATTTCACAAAAGAGCAAGTTGATGCGGCAGTCGAGCAGCCCGACCTTCAAGGCAAGTGGACGGTCCAGATGCACGGCAGGGAAGGGAACCCACCCATCAACCCGGCAAAGTTCACCCATAAGATCAAACCTTGGGGGACGGCGATTCTCATCTTTCGACAGGCCGAAACGAAATAGGCGTCTCATCGCAGATAAAAAGCGGGGACGGAGCCAGCGCTTCGTCCCCGCTTTACTTTCGATCCTGCGTGATCGCCGCGTCAGATCTGGCTGTGATAGATCGCGTCGATCAGCTCCATGGTCTTCGTCGCATCCTCGAAGTTCGTCTCGGGCTGTTTGCCTTTGCGGATGCAGTCCATAAAATGCGCCGACATGTCGTACGGTCCGAAGGCGCGGTGAGCGTCCTGGCTGCCGGCCATCTCGAAGGGATTGAGGTCCGCCACGGGTTCATTCTTACCATCGGCATAGACCTTGCCCCCCTCCTCCGGGTCGCCGAAGAGCGACATGCCCTTCGTGTGAATCTCGACCGTGAAGAAGCGACGACCGGTCATCCAGTTCGTCAGCAGCACACCCGTCGCGCCGGAGCTGAACTTCACCAGCGCCAGGTGCGCCGTCCAGTGCTCGGCATAGAGACGGCGGACATCGCTTGCCACGCTCTCCACTTCCCCGCCGCAGAGATAGCGGAGCGTATCGACGGCGTGAATGGCATCGCATGTCAGAATGTCCATGGCGCCGTTGTAGTAGGGCTTCGCGCCGACGGCGTTCTTATAGAAGGTGGACACGGCCGTGTGGACCGCCCCGGTCTTCTCGCACATCTTCTTCCCGCCGCGAATGATCGGGCAGTAACGGCGCTGGAACGTGACCGCCGTAAGCACCTTGTTCCGCTTCGCGATCAGGGCCATCTGCCGCGTCTGCTCGGCGGTAACGGCGGGGGGTTTTTCAACGATGAGGTTCGTCTTCATGTCCATAACCGTCGCAGCCACGTCGAAGAGAAGCTGCGGCGGCATACTGGCATAGACGGCGTCCGGCTTTTCCTTCTCGATCATTTCCTTGTAGTTGGTGTAGCGCTTCTTCACACCGAACTCATCGCCGCGCTTGTTCAGAAGCTCCTCGTTCAGGTCGCACATCGCCGCAATCTCCGCGCCGGGCAGGTCCCGAATCGAGGGATAGTGGACGCTCGCCGACCGCCCCCCCGCACCGATAAACGCCACACGGATGACTTTCTTTTTGCTCGCCTTTTTGGCCATGTCAGACTTCACTCCTCTGCCAAACTATTGCTTTCCTTCGGCGATTTTTTTGGCCATGTCCAGGACGGCCTCGCCGAGATCGTCTGCCAACTGCGCCACGTCGCTGCTGAGCTTCTCGACCGCCTCATCGGACGCCGAAGCGTCGACGGGCCGGTTGAGTGTCACGTAGAATTTCGCCTTGGGTTCCGTGCCGGAAGGACGGACCGTCACTTCTCCGCCCTCTTTCAAGCAGAACACCAGCACGTTGCCTTTCGCACCTTGCACCTCGCCCGTCTCCACCTTCGTCGCGATGTCGATCACCTTCCCGGTCTGACGGTCGATCATCCGGTCCACCACATGTCCGCCGATCTCCATCGGGGCTTCCTTCCGCAGCGTAGTCATGATGTGCTGGATCTGCTCACTTCCTTCCTGGCCGGTCAGATACACGTTCTTGAGCGTCTCGGCGTAACAGCCGTATTTGCGAAAAATATCGAGCAGATGACCATACACGGTCTTGCCTTTGCGTTTCAAGTCGGCGGCTAACTCGGCCATGAGCACAGCGGCGATGGCCGAATCTTTATCCCGGACAAACGTGCCTGCCAAATAGCCGTGGCTCTCCTCCGCGCCGAAGAGAAACTCGATGCCCTCGTCCAGGTTTTCAATCAACTCGCCAATATACTTGAACCCCACGAGCAGGTTCTCCTCCACATCCACGCCATAGGCATTCGCAATCGCGGAAATCAGCGGTGTCGTCACCAGCGTCCGCGCTATGATACTGTGTTCGGGCAGCGTGTCCTGTTTCTGTCGCTCGCTCAGGATAAACTCTGTAATAAGCGCGCCGATCTGGTTGCCGTTCAGGCGGACCCAGTCCTCCCCCAAGCCCGGCACGGCGCAGCCCAGGCGGTCGGCGTCCGGATCGGAGGCGATAGCGATATCGCTTCCCGCCGCTTTGCCTTCCTCCATAACCATTTGCATGGCGGCAGGAAGTTCGGGATTGGGAAAGTGATCGGGCACATTCGGAAAGTTCCCGTCCGGCGTAGCCTGCGCCTCGACAAGTTTCACGTCCGCAAAACCGGCCTTCTCGAGCGCGGGAACGATGTTGGTAATCCCCGTGCCATGGAGCGGAGAGTACATGATATCCACATCCCGCGCGTCCGTCAGGAGCACGCCCGCCACCTTCCCAATATATACATCGTCCACGTCCTTGCCGATCTCCGCCAGCAGCCCCCTGCTCTTCGCCTCATCAAGCGGAACGGCGGCAATGTCCTCGACTTGCTGAACCCTTTCGATGATGCTCTTGTCGTGCGGCGGGACGACCTGTCCACCATCCTCCCAGTAGGCTTTGAAGCCGTTGTCGCGCGGCGGATTGTGGCTGGCGCTGATGACGACCCCGGCAATGGCATTGAGATGGCGAACAGCAAACGAAAGTTCCGGCGTGGATCGGAAGCTGTCGAAGAGAAAGACCTTCACGCCGTTGCCGGCCAGCACGCGCGCCGTCTCTTCGGCGAACTCACGGGACGTGAGACGGGTGTCATGGGCCACAGCCACGCCGCGCTGCTTCGCATCGTCGCCGTGTTCCTCAATGTAGGCGGCCAGACCCTGGGCGGACTCGCCAATGGTGCGTTTGTTCATCCGGTTCGGTCCCGGTCCGCACGGCCCCCGCCGGCCGCCGGTACCGAAGGGAATGATGGTATAGAAGCTGTCGTTGAGCTCGGAAAATTCCTTTTTGCGAATGAGGTCCAGAATCTCATCCCGAAAGTCGGCGTACTGCTTCTCGTCGAGCCACTTCCTGATATTGGCAAGGGCCTCGTCCGATACCACGCCCTTTTTGTGCGCCTTCTCAAGCCGCTTTATCTCATCCGACGACATTACGGCATTCCTCCTTCTCGCCACACAACTTCCACGCGCTCATAGAATAGCGCAAACGAATACGGTTTCTCAATCAAAAAATCTCCAGGAAAACCGACGCCGCCTAACCGATTTCGCTCCAAACGGATACGATTTCTCCTCGCGCCTCGCGAGGGTCTCCGCCTTGTCTTAAGCAGCCCAACGTGTTATACTCTGCAATCGGGCGGCTGCCTGCCCCCCCATCCTGTTCTTTTGACACTCGGAGGGCCACGCCATGCATGACAACAGAGACCTCGCCATCGTTGCAACCCTTGCCATTGTCCTCTATGCCGTGACCGCGATCATCACGGCAAATTTCGCAGGCTACCCGCCGGAGGCACTGCCGCCGGAATTCCAGTCCAGCCCACCCCCAGCGGGCATCGAGATCGCCTTCGCATCACCCACCGGCGTCCTCTACAGCCCAACACTCGTGACCGCCGCCTTCACCCGCCCGATGGTCCCTCTCGAGAAAGTCGGTATCGAATCCGACCAAGGCCCCATCACGTTTTCCCCGCCCATCGACGGGACGTTCTGTTGGATCGGCCAGTCGGTGCTCACCTTCCGACCGAAGGAGGACCTCCCCCTCGCCACCGGCTTCACAGCCATCGTGCCTGCCGGCGTCCGGGCCTTGAACGGACTCGTTCTCCACAAGAACTATGTATGGTCCTTTGCAACGCCGGGGCTGCAAGTCGTCCGACAGGAGCTTGAAGGAAAGCGCCGCCGCGCAACATCTACCCGGCCTCGGCTGCTCGTAGAGTTTAACGAGCCTGTGGATCTCGCCGAGGTGAGGAAATACGCTGCCCTGATCCAGCACCGCACGAACCGGAAGGCGCAGATCCAGGTCGCCCGCCCGGATGACAGTCAGGCCAAGGAATGGCCCAACGCCGATGCGACCGTGGTCCTGTCCCCCGCCGCTCCCCTGCCCTTAAAATCCACGTGGCGGTTCGTCCTTCATGGCGACTTGGCGGGCAAGGCCGGCCCTCGTCCGATGGGCAAGACGTGGTCATACACGGTCAACATCTGCCCACGGTTCATCGTAACCGCCGTGAAGGGCTTCGCCGAGGCGAACGGGCAGAGCGGCGTGCGCATCGGGTTCTCGAACCCCCTTGACCCCGACTCGATTCCCAAGAACGGCAGCGCCTTCACCATCTTCCCTCCGGTGAAACTCCAATCGGCCTACCGTGACTACCGGGGATACGTCCTCGTCGGCAACTTCGAGACGGAATATGATTACACGATTGATGTGGCGAGTTCGATCCAAGACATCTTCGGCAATTCCCTCGGCCGGCGGCTGAGCTACCGCGTTCGCATCCCCGACTACGAACCGGCTATCTTCCTGAGCGGGTATCGGGGCTATGTGGAACGCCTCGGTCCGGCGAATCTGTCCATGGGCGTCGTCAATCTTCCGATGATCGGCATCGAGCTCTTCCGGATCGACGAGGCGGACGTCGTGCCTTACCTCCTGGAGGAACGGAAGGAGCAGGGCCGGGCCTGGCCCGAGGCCCACTCGCGCATCGGCATCTATCGCCGGCTCACCGGAACAACGGACAAACAGAAGTTCCGCGTGGTGAACGTCCCCCTCGACTGGATGTTCAAGAAGAACCGAGGCGGTTTCGTCTTCCTCCGCGCCAAGGCGAAAAAACCGGAGAAATTTCTGCGGGCCGTGAATCAGAACAAAGACCCCTTCGTCGTGCAGGAGGCCGTTCTCCAGGTCACCGATATCGGACTCACCTGCAAGACCTCGCCGGAGAACACACTGATCTGGGCCACCTCTCTCCGCCGGGGACAGCCGCTGTCGAAGGTCGACCTTGCCATGCGAAACGCCGAGAACAAGGTGATCTGGCGCGGAAAGACCGACGAGCAAGGCATTGCCGTGGGTCCCGGGGTCGATCTCTCCTACGACGCCCAACCGACATTCCTTATCGCGAAACATGGCAAAGACATGGCCTACCTCGCCCTCGACCGCGAGCAGATCTGGCTTGGGCAGTTCAATATTTCCCGCGACTGGGACCCCATGCCCCGCCGCACCATCGCCCACATCTTCACCGATCGCGGGCTGTACAAGGCCGGCGACACAGTGCACGTGAAAGGCGCCGTCCGCATCGACACGGCGGAGGGCATCTCCCTGCCGAAGACGAAGAAGATCGACGTCACCGTCACCGGGCCGCGCGACAAAAAGGTCGTCACCCGGAAACTGTCTCTTTCGCAATTCGGAACATTCCACTTTGATGCGGACCTGAAAAAGAACTCCCCCCTCGGCTACTACAGCATCACGGCGCATCTGCAGGGACATTCCGAAGAGGACACGGCTTACAGCGCCTTCCAGGTGGCCGCCTTTCGGCCTGCCGAATTCGAGGTTTCCCTGAGGCCCGAAAAAAGGGAGTACACCATCGGGCAGAAACTCCAGGCACAGACCGAGGCGCGCTATCTCTTTGGCGCGCCCATGTGCGGCGGGCAGATCGACTGGTATGCCTACTGGTCACCCACATGGTTCACGCCGAAGGGCTGCACGGACTTCCGCTTCGGCGACACCGCCGGCTACTACAACCGCGAGCCGCAGCTCGAAAACAACATCGCATCAGGCACGGGAACACTGTCCCCGGAAGGAACGACCACGATCAAATTCCCCCTGCAACCCAAAGGCCGCATCGCCGGTGCGCTCCACTGCAATCTGTCCGTGACCGCTACGGACCAGACCCACCAGACGGTCAGCGCCGCCACGAGTGTCATCGTTCATCCCGCCGATTTCTATCTCGGTGTGAAAAAGCACTCTTACATCCTGACGGCCAACCAACCCACCGCCTTCGAGTTCATCGCCGCCAAGCCGGACGGCGAACGCATCGGCGGAATCAAGGCGGCGGTGCGCATCGTCCGCCGCCAGTGGCACACGGTACGGAAGAAGACCGTCTGGTCCAGGGCGCACTACGAAACCGAAGCCGTGGACGAGCCCATCGCAACCGCAGACGTCGTCCTGACCAAACACGGGACCCCGTGGACCTTCACCCCGCCGAAGAGCGGCAACTACTATCTTGAGATTTCCGCCGCGGACAAGCAGGAACGCGTTGCGCGAACCGTCACGCATTTCTACGCCACGGGTGAGGAATATGTCTCGTGGCATCGCGACGACAAGGACACGGTCAAGCTGGTCGCCGATCGCGACGAATACTCCCTCGGCGACACGGCCCGTCTGCTGATCCAGTCCCCGTACAAACAAACCCGCGCCCTTCTGACCATCGAGCGCCAAGGCGTGATGGAGCAGCGTGTCCTCGACCTCCAGACCACCTCGCCAACGATCAATATCCCTGTCAAAAAGGAATACATGCCGAACGTCTATATCTCCGTCGTGTTGGTACAGGGCAGGACAACGAACAAGATGTCCGAGGACGGCGCCGATCTTGGCAAGCCGAGCTATAAGGTGGGATACATCGATCTGCCCATCCGCAACGACGCCGCGCGGCTCACCGTCGCCGTCACCCCCGACCGCCAGACCGCCGCCCCGGGCGAGAACGCCACGGTCGACCTCCGCGTCACCGACAGCCACGGCCGCGGGCAGCGAACGGAGTTGGCCTTCATCGCCGCTGACGAGGGGGTCCTCAAGCTGATCGGCTACCGGACGCCCGACCCCCTTGCCGCTATCTATGGGGCGCGTCCTCTGGCCGTAAGGACATCCGAGACCCGCCGGAGCGTCCTCGGCCGCGCGCGGTTCGACTGGCTGGGCAAGAAGGGCAAAGGCCCGGGCGACGGTCTCGCCGAGGCGCAGGCGGGATTCGCGGGCATCGACGTGTTCCGCAAGACGTTCCTCTACACCGCCTGCTATCGCCCCCGGATCATTACCGATGTAAGTGGAAGGGCCCGGGTCACGTTCAAGCTCCCCGACAACCTGACCCGCTTCCGCCTGATGGCCGTGGCCGTGGGCCCTGCGAACACCTTCGGGTCCGGCGAGTCGGGAATCACCGTGAAGAAGCCCATCCTCCTGCGTTCCGCCCTGCCCCGGTTCGCTAATGCGGGCGACAAGTTCACCGCACGCGCGATCGTCCACAATGATACCGACACGATCCAGAAGCTCCAGACGAAGATCGAGACGGAGGGCCAGGTCCGCGTCCTCGGTGAAACACAGAAGCCGCTCATCCTCAACCCCGGCGAGTCGTGTGCCCTTGGATTCCCTGTCGAGATCACCGATCCGGGGACGGCCACGTTCCGCTTCTCCGCACGAGCCGGGCAGTACGCGGACGGTCTCGAGATGTCCATCCCGGTACACTATCCTGCGCCATTCCTGACCCTGGTCAAGGAAGGCTCAGCTACGGATACGGCCAAGGTAAAGATCCAGCCTCCCGAAACGCCCTACATCGAAGCGGGCGAAGTGGAGGTCGTGATCTCCGCCAGCCGCCTCTGCGAGCTGGGCGAGGGGTTGTCGTACCTGCTGCGGTACCCCTACGGCTGCATCGAGCAGACCTCATCCACCACGCTCGTCCTCGCCGCGCTGCGGGACCTGCTTCCCGCTATCTCCATGTCCGATCTCGACCCGAAAAATATCGATGGCAAGGTGGAATACGGGATCAATCGAATCCTCTCGATGCAGACCTGGGACGGCGGCTTCGCCTACTGGCCGGGCGGTACAGACCCCAGCCCCTGGCCCAGCGGGTATGCGGCCTATACGCTTCTCGCGTGCAAGCAGGCCGGATTCGACATCCCCGAGGAGGAGTTCAGCCAGGCCCTCGATTATCTCGCCAACTTCCTGCGTTCCAACGAAGAGCGCAACGGCTATGCCGACCGAGCGACACGGTGCATGGTGCTCTATACCCTCGCCATGGCCGGGCGGCCCGAGCAGGGCTACCACGAGCTCATGGCGCGCAAGGCCGCGGACCTGCCGATCTTCGCAAAAGCGTTCCTCGCCATGGCAATCCACAGGACCGACCCACAGGACCCTCTGCTGCCGCCGCTGGTAACGGCTCTGCAAAACTATGTCGATGGCAAGACGACAGACGTCGACAAAAATCAAGCATATCAATTGGCCACGATCATGTACTCCAACACGCGATCACGGGCGATCGTGTTGTCTGCACTCATGCAGATATGTCCCAACGACGTGCGCATCGGCCGCGTGGTCGATTCGCTAATACGAAACCGAAAGTACGGCCGCTGGATGTCCACGCAGGAAAACGCCTTCTGCCTCCTGGCGCTGGCCGACTATGCTGTGCAGCGCGAGGCCGCGCCGCCCGATTTCACCGCCACCGTGAGTCTCGGTGAGAAGGCCCTCGGCAACAAGCACTTCTCCTCGCGCAAAACACCCGTGCTCAGCGCCACACTGCCATTAGCCGAGGCCCTGGCAGCGGGGGGCGTTCTCACGCTGGGAAAGAAAGGCCAGGGAACGCTTTTCTATCGGGTCAGGGCCCGCTTCCTGCCGGCAAAGACGGAGCGCCCGCCCGTGGACCACGGCATCCGCATCGTCCGGCGGTACCAACCCTTCGCGCCCGGGCGAGGCGGCGCGGCGCAGGAGTTCGAGGCGGGTGAACTGGTCAAGGTCCACCTGACCATAACCACCAAGACCGCAAGATATTACGTCGCTATTGATGACCCTCTTCCCGCCGGTCTGGAGGCGGTCAACACGTCCTTCGTCACCACGGGCTCCGAGGTCCTTTCGGCCCTCCGGCAGAGCGGTTGGTCGCACTTCGACCACACTGAGAACCGCAACGATCGCGTGCTGCTCTTCGCCGACTGGCTGCCCGCCGGCGTACACGAGCACACGTACATTGCCCGCGCCACCACGCCGGGAAGGTTCGCACTGCCTGCCGCCCGTGCAGAGGAGATGTACACACCGACGAACTACGGCGAGTCGGAATCGACGCACATCATCATCACCCCGAAGGTCCAGTGACGATGGCGCGCAAGTGGCGAAAGAGGCTGTTTCGCTGGGGCAAGCGCGGACTTGTGCTGACCGGTGCGTTTTGCATCCTCTTCCTCGCCTATGTCTACGCCGTACCCTTTCCGAAGGAACTCCTGTCCCGCAAATTCGTGAAGTCGATCGAGATTGTGGACCGTGAGGGCCGGCCACTCCGGGAGGTGCTCTCTGCGGACAGCGGCAGGCTTCGATGGAAGGCCCTCGCTGAAATCTCTCCGCTCGTAGCCGGGGCCACCATTGCCGCCGAGGATGCCCGCTTTCGGTATCATCCCGGCGTCGATCCCTTCTCGATCCTGCGCGCCGTGTGGCAGAACGTGGCCCACGGCCGAAGGGTATCGGGCGCATCAACGATCACGATGCAGGTGGTCCGGCTCGTGCGACCTCGCCGCAGGACGCTGCGGGCGAAGCTCTCCGAGGCGGTGCTCGCTCTTCGCCTCGAACGAGTCCTGACCAAGGATCACATTCTTGAGGAGTATCTGAACCGCGCCCCGTACGGCAACCAGTTGTTCGGCATCGAGGCGGCGGCGCAGATGTATTTTGACAAGCCGGCCAGGGACCTGAGCCTCAGCGAGGCGGCCTTTCTTGCCGGCCTGCCCCAAGGCCCCACGCGCCTGAATCCGTACCGCAATCTTGATGGAGCCATGAAGAGGCGCAACTGGATTCTCGGTCGCATGTACGACTGCAACTTCATCGACGAGATGGGGCGAGACCGGGCGCGGCGGCAGCCGATCACTCTCCATCCCCGGCGCTGGAGATTCCGTGCGCCCCACTTTGTCGACTATGTGCTGGCTTGCCGTGACCCGGGGGACGGGGACGGCCCCACACGCATTGAGACAACGCTCGATCTTCGGCTTCAGGAGAAGGTCCAAGGGATCGTTCGGGAGCATCTCAAGGGGATGAAGGACCGAAACGTGCGCAACGCGGCGGTCGTGGTGATCCACAATGCAACCGGTCAAATTCGATCCATGGTCGGGTCGGCAGATTTTTTCGACGGGCGGGAGCTCGGCCAGAACAACGGCGCCGTCGCTCCCCGGCCGCCGGGATCCACGGTAAAGGCATTCACCTACACCCTCGCCTTCGAACAGGGCATGACGCCGGCGGATATCGTGGCGGACCTGCCCGCCCATTTCGAGACTCCCGAGGGAGACTACTGTCCGGAGAACTACGACGGTCAGACGTACGGCCCCACTCGCCTGCGCGCGGCTCTGGCCAACTCGCTCAACATCTCAGCGGTCAAGGTGCTCAGTCGGGTCGGTGTCGACGCGCTCTTCCTCCGGATGCGAGAGATGGACTTCACCCACTTAACGAAGCCGGCTCAGCATTACGGTCTCGGCTTGACGCTCGGCAGCGGAGAGGTGACGCTGCTGGAGCTGTGCAACGGTTTTGCCACAATCGCCCGATTGGGCGAGTGGATCCCGGCGGTGACGCTAACCGCCCAAAACCCCCAGCGTCCCCGGCGCGTGTTCGATCCCATCGCCTGCTATCAAACCATCGATATCCTGTCCGATCCGCTGGCACGGATACCCGCGTTCGGCGGGAGCACGCCCCTCAACCTCCCCTTTCGCGCGGCGGTGAAGACCGGGACAAGCCCCAACTACCGGGATAACTGGACCGTCGGTTTCACCCCCGAGTATACCGTGGGGGTCTGGGTGGGCGACTTCCGCAACAACCCGATGCAGAACGTATCCGGCATCACGGGCGCCGGCCCTATCTTCCGGGCCGTCATGATGGCGATTTACGAGAATCGACAGCCGACATGGTACGATGCTCCACCGGGCGTGGAGCGGTGCGACGTGTGCTCTCTCTCGGGCATGAGGCCCGGGCCATGGTGTCCTTCTACGGTGAACGAGGTCTTTCGCGCGGGAACCGCACCCAGGCATGAATGCACCTACCATCGCAGGATTCGGATCGACCGGACCACCGGGCTGAGGGCCACGGCAAAGTGCCCTGTGGACGATGTGATCGAGAAAACCATTGTGTGCCTGCCGCCGGAATACGATGCATGGGCAAGGGCCGGGGGAGTCAGGACCCGTCTGCCAGAACCGTGCCAGCATGGGGCCACAGAGATGGCGAGCGCGCCGGCGCAGGTGCGAATCGTCTATCCGAACCCCTGGGATGTTTTCGTCATCGATCCCAACATTCCGCCGGAATATCAAACCATATCCCTCCGGGCCGTCACACCCCAAAACGCGGAATCTCTGCAATGGTTCGTCGACGGCGCACCGGTGGTTAGCCCTTCCGACACGCTCGCGCGCTGGCAGCTTCGTCCGGGCGAGCACACCATCCTTGTTCAGGACGGCAGCGGTGGGAGCTGCGACTGGGTGCGCATTCGAGTCGAGTAATTCCCCTCCTCTCCTCCGCGAATTCCGAGCGCCGAGACCTCGACAGAACGACAGAAAAGGAATTGACACAAAGGACTGCTTTCGATATACAATAGATGTTTGTCTTTAACTCTGGCTTTTTTGGCGGAAGGCCAATCTCGCGATGTCGATACCCGTCACATGTCCAAACCCTGAGTGTGCCCGGAGGCTTCGCCTGAAAGACGACCTGGCCGGTCGAAAGGTGAAGTGTCCCGACTGCGGCGGTCTTATCCAGGTGCCGGGCGGCGAGAGCAAGCCCGACCCCATGATCGGGAAGCGGATCGCGCACTACCAGATCCTCGCCAAGCTGGGCCAGGGAGGCATGGGCGCAGTATACCGGGCGCGAAACATCCGGCTGAGCAAGATCGTGGCGCTGAAAGTCCTGCCCGCTTGGTTGAAGGAGAGAGATCGCACCTTCGTGGAGCGATTCATTCGGGAGGCCCAGTCCACCGCGCAGCTTGAGCACCCGAATGTCGTTGCCGTGCATTTCGTAGGGAGCGACGCCGGACACTATTTCATCGAGATGCAGTATGTGGACGGCAAGACGCTGGCGGAGATCCTTCGCGATCCGGAGAACATCTCCGTGTCGCAGGCCACTCGGATCATCACGGACGCCGCACGCGCCCTTGGCGCCGCCCACTCGAAGGGCATCGTGCATCGGGATGTGAAGCCGGAAAACATCATGCTGACCATCGACGGCCAGGTGAAGGTAGCGGATTTCGGCCTGGCCAGCCTCGGAGAGACGGGCGATGCGACCACATCGGAGGGGAAAATCCTCGGAACGCCATACTACATGTCCCCCGAGCACTGCCGCGGCGAGGCCACCGACGCCCGGAGCGACATCTACGCGCTGGGGGCCACGTACTACCACGCCCTGACCGGTCACCCTCCGTTCTTCGGCAACCCGGGGCAAGACGTGGTGAAGATGCAGGTCACCACGCCCATCCCTCCGCCAAAGGCGGCCCTGCCGACGCTGCCGGAGCCGGTCAATCGCATCGTCACAAAGATGCTGGAGAAAGACCCCGATAAACGGTATCAGACGTGCGCAGACCTTGTGAATGAATTGGTGAAGGTCCAAGGGCTGCTGTCGCCTGACAGCAATATGACGGCGGCCTTCGACGAGGTCGAGGAGGTCCGTCGCGTCTCCGGCTTGGCAAAGGTGGCCATCGGCATCCTCGTGTTGGGACTCATTGGCGCGGGCGTGTCTGCGGGCATCTACCTCGGCGGTCAGACGCCCAAACCAAAAGTGAAGCCGGCGCCGCCAAAGCCGGCGCCACAGCCAAAGCCCCCCCAGCTTCCGATTCATGTCCCCGGCACACCCGGCACGGAAACGCCGGCGATGGCGCAGGTACCGGGCATACCGAAGCTCCCGTCCGGCCCGGCCAACGCAGGGACGGGGCCGCAATCTTCCCCGTCCGACAGCGACCTGCCGGAGCTTCCCAATCTACCATCGCTTCCGGGCGCCGACACCGCCGCCGCACCCGAGGCCAAGCCCGACAAACCGGAGGCCGAACCACTTCCCGATGTGGATCTTCAAGAGTATGCAAAGGCCGCGTATCCCATCGATGAGATGACCTCCGAGCGGAGGTACTCCGCCGCCGCCGTGAAGACAAACATCCTCGATGCGAAGGTAAAGAACGCCGGCGAGCATGCGAGGATTAAGCGGACCAATATCGACCTCCTCAAGAACCGATGGAAGCTGATTCAGGAGGAGGTCAACAGCGGCAAGCTGAAGATCCCGATGAAGGAGATCAGCAAACGGTACGGCTACGCCGGAACGCTGGTCGGCATCAACCAGAACGGCCTGATCGGTGATACCGGCAAGGCGAAGATACTGGTCAAGTGGGATCGGTTGTCCAAGAGCGATATTCTGGCCCTCTGGGTGAAAAGCTGCGGCACAAACGACGCCGAGAGCGCCCTCACGCTGGCCGCGTTCTGTATGGAAGGCACGGAGAAGCTCTTCGAACAGACGGAGGTCTACCTCGGCATGGCGGCAGAACACGGCGCCAGTATCAAACGGCTCGTTCGGGAGCTGGGCTTCCTCCGGAAGGTGTCCGCCTTCAACCCGATGCCCGGCGAAGAGATAGAAAAGGAAAAACAGGCGGCAGACGAAAAAAAGAACACGACAAAAAAGCAAGAACCGAAAAAGAAACCCCATCGGAAGGAGGGCCTCTCAGAAAACGCCTCGCACAGCTACAGGAAATACATGAAGCCGATTGGGAAGTATACCCTGGATAGCGAGGCGCAGTTGAGCCGTCAGGGAGTTCGACCTCAGGGGAGGCCCATCTTTACAAAAGGCAAAAAGGGCGGGGCGCTGGCACTGACTCAGCAGGGCGTCAACCTGCCCGCCATGCTCCCCAAGGAGGAAGGGGCGATAGAGTTCTGGATCAAGCTCTCGGGTGAGGGCCTAAGACCGTTCGGCCTGATCTGGGCATACCCGCCGCACCAGGAGGGGGGTATGGGGATGGATCCGTATCCGCTGACAGCGCATGTTCAAGGGAATCTGCGGGTGACTTTCAAGCGGCCGCTCGGCCAGCCGCCGTCCCACCGCAGCCTGGAAACCGACGTCAAGATCGAAAAAGACAAATGGACGCAGGTCGCTATTGAATGGGGAAAACGGGGGTACAGGATTTTTGTCGACGGGAAGCTCTGCGCGGAAGACCCGGACACGTCGGGCCTTTCTGCAGACATCCGGCACATCGGCTTCTATCGATGGTTGACTACGGACAGCAACCAAACGGCCCCCAAAACCAATATGCTGGTTCTCTTGGACGAGGTCGTGCTCTACTTCCCAAAGAAACTTGACCGAAGAAAATAAACACATTGGCAAGGTACGTGAGGAACGAAACATGATTGACAGCCCTCGCAAGATGCAATGTTCCATCTATGGGATCGCCATGGCGGTGCTCTTGGCAATGTCGGCCCACACAGGCTGGGCCCAGGAGAAAAAAGCGGACCTCGGCCTCGGGCCGTCGGACTATGCCTTCCTCCTTCAAATGGCCCGAACGTCGGCGGCTACCTTGCTGAAGGACAAGGACCTGGTCCCCGAACAGGCAATCAGCAGCGCCGAAGAACAAGAGGTCCCAAATCAGCAAACCGTTTACGTGTCCCTTTTCGCCGACGGATTCCTGAATGCCTCTGCACGCGGGGACCGCATGACTGTAACCGAGGCGGTGAAAGTGGCGGGAACGCGATTGGGAGGGAGGCTGCGCACCGTCGAACACGGCCAAGCCAAACTGGATCGCGGGCGCATCAAGATTGACGTTGTAAAGGAAGGGGACCTGCTCCAGCGCGCCGTGATTACCCGGTACATGGATGTCCTTGACCCCGGTGTGGAAGGGATTGCCATCCGAATGCCGCGGGGGTGGGCCCATCTGCTCCCCACCACTCTCTTGTTCGTCGGTCCGCAGGCAGAGATCGAGATTGGGAAGATTCTCGAGCTCGCGGACCGTGGCACCGTGCGGAAGCGACCGGACGTCAGAAAACTCAACACCAAGGCATTCATCGAGCTCGAGCCCGGCAAGGGGGCCGTCGAGCTCTTCCGGGGAAATGTGATCCTGGACAAGGCCTCTGCGGACGACATGGAGAAGGCCGCCCTCCAGGCCGGGCTCTGGCTCCTGTCCATCCAACTGAAGAACGGCCACTTCAAGTATCGCTTCAACCCGGTGCTCAGCACGCAGGACCCCACCTACAACATCGTCCGCCATGCCGGCACCTGCTGGTCGCTCCTGTGGCTCTATCGGAGCACCGGAGACAAGCACTTTCTCGATGCGCTTAAATCGGGCCTGGCATTTCTGGCGAAGCACACCGAGCGCGCCGTGGAGCCGTGCAAGTTCGCCCACATTCGGTTCGCCAAGAAATCCCCGCTCGGCGCGGGGGCGCTGACGCTGCTCATCAAGGCCGAAGCGACCCTGTCCGGCGCCCTCCCGGCCGACAAGGAGACCATGGAGGAGCTGGCCAACTTCATCGCCTTGATGCAGCAGGACTCCGGGCAGTTCTGCAAGTATCTTCGCGAAGCGATCGGGCACACGCCACCGAAGAAAGAGCCACAATACTATCCCGGGCAGTGCATGCTGGCGCTGCTGCAGTACAACAAGCTGAGCCCCAACAAGAAGTGGCTCGACATCGTCAAGAAGTCCGCGGAACTCCAGATCCAGCGATTCATGAAGGACGACTTCGCCGACCAGTGGGTCATGTTGGCGCTGGAGGAGCTCTACCGGGTGACCAAGGATGAGCGCTACGCGGCCGCCTGCCACAGCATGGCCGACTCGATCCTCAAAAAGCAACACAAGCCCGGCGATGTGCCCGACCCGGACTATGTGGGCGGGTTCAACCGCACCAATCCACCCGAGACCTGCTCCGCCGCCACACGGATGGAGGGATTGGTGGCGGCGTGGAACCTGGCCGACAAGACGGGCGCGCCGAGCGACCACTACCTGCAGGCCCTGAAGCTCGCGGCCAAATTCATCATGCAGCAGCAGTTCCGGCCGGACAACTCGTACATGGCCAACCCGAAACTCCCGTTCCTGGGCGGGTTCCATGCGAGCCCAACGGACTTTGAGCTCCGGATGGACTATGCACAGCATGCGATCTGCGCCCTCATCGGCACGAGCCAGATTATCCGGTCGCTGGAAAAGAAATAGAGTTCACGAGAGGAAAAAGCAAATGGTACCGAGAATCGGTGTTATTGGTGGCGGTATCTTTGGTGAAATGCATCTCCGCGCCTTCACCCAGCTCCAGCGCGACGGCAAGGCCGAGCTGGTCGGCCTGGCCGACCTCAACGAGGAGCTCCTGGCCAAACGCAAGAAGGATTACGGCGTCGAGGGATTCACGGACTACATGGACATGATCGAAAAGGCCGAGCCCCACGCCGTTACCGTGGTGACCCCCGACTTCCTCCATCGAAAAATCACACTGGACTGCCTGAAGGCGGGCCGGCACGTCCTCGTGGAAAAGCCGTTGGATGTCACCGTCGAGGGCTGCCGAGAGATGATTGAGGCCGCCAAGGAAAAGGGGCTTATTCTCCAAGTGGACTTCCACAAGCGTTACGACCCTTACCATCAGGAACTCGAGAAGCTGGTCGCCGAAGGCAAACTCGGCGAGATCGAGTACGGCTACGCCCACATGGAGGACCGGATCGAGGTCCCCCGCGACTGGTTCCCCGCCTGGGCGCCGAAGAGCTCGCCCGGATGGTTCCTTGGCGTCCACATGTACGACCTGATCCGCTGGGTCATCAAGAGCAACGGCGCGGAGGTCACGGCGTCGGGGGTCAAGAAGAAACTGAAAGGCATCGGGGTGGACACCTACGACTCGATCCAGGCGAAGATCCTCTTCGAGAGCGGCGCCAGCTTCACGGTCGATTCCTCTTGGATCATGCCGGACGGCTTCGAGGCCATCGTCAACCAGGGCATTCGGATGGTGGGAACCGAGGGGATGATGGAGGTCGATTCCCAGAACCGCGGCGCGGAGTCGTGCTTCTCCAGCACCGGCATGCAGACCCACAACCTGGGGTTCTTCAAGGAGGGCAAGACGAAGGCCGGTGAGCCGTTCTTTGCCGGATACGGCATCGAGTCGATCCAGGACTTCGCCTTCAACGTGGCTCACCTCCTCAACGGCGGCGCGCTTGACGATCTCAAAGGCACGTTCGCCGACGGGACCGATGGCCTGGAGGTGACCAAGATCGCTGTAGGCGTCCATACGAGCCTGGAAACCGGCGCGCCGGTGAAGCTTTCTGACCTGTAACACCTTTGCGCCTGTAACGCAGGCGCTGTTTCACGAAGGAGGTCGAATTTGGCTGGCAGGGCGTTTAGCATGAAACCGAAAGACGTACCGAAGGTTGACACACCGTTCCGCAGGATCGCAACTCAGATCCCCGTGCCGGAGTCCATTCCCGTCCTGGAAAAGCTCCGCACGTACGAGCCGGTCTCCATGAGCGGCCAACCCCTGGTCGTGTGGGACCGTGCGGAAGGCTTTCAAATCCACGACAAATGGGGAAATATATGGCTCGACTGGAGCTCCGGGGTGCTCGTCACGAACTGCGGCCACGGCCGCGACGAAGTCCGGGAGGCCATCTCCAGCCAGGTCGATCACGGTCTGCTCCATAGTTATTGCTTCGCCAACGAGCCCCGCGCCCTGCTGGCGGAGAAGCTGGTTTCCGTCTCCCCTGATCCCCTCGACAAGGTGTTTATCCTGACAACCGGCTCGGAGGCCACGGAAAACGCCGTCAAACTGGCCCGGACACATGGCATCAAAACGGGCGGCAGGAGCAAGATCGGCATCGTCACATTCGAGAATGCCTTCCACGGCCGCACGCTCGGCGCCCAGCAGGCGGGCGGCATCCCGGCGCTGAAGGAATGGATCGTGAATCTCGACCCGGCCTTCTACCAGGTCCCCTTCCCCGACGGCTTCCGGTGCGAGGACCGGAGCTTCTCCCTCTTCGAGAAATCCCTCGCTGAGCAAGGGGCCGATCCGGATTCGGTCGCGGGGGTGATGACAGAAACATATCAGGGCGGCGGGGCCAGCTTCGCCCCGCCGGAGTACATCCAGGCCCTGGCCGAGTGGTGCAAGCGGCACGGCGCCCTGCTCATCATGGATGAGGTCCAGGCGGGCTTCGGCCGGACGGGAAAGATGTTCGGCTTCGAGCACTACGGTATCGTGCCCGATCTGGTCTGCTGCGGCAAGGGCATCTCCAGCTCGCTGCCGGTCTCCGCGGTCATCGGCCGGTCGGAGATCATGAACCAGTATGGCCCGGGAGAGATGACCAGCACCCACACCGGCAACCCCGTCTGCGCCATGGCGGCGCTGGCGAACATCAAGCTGATCGAGAAGGAAGGACTCGCCGAGAACGCTCGGAAGATGGGCCAGGTCCTCCACAAAGGACTGGGAGAGATCGCGGAGAAACACTCCGACATCATTGGCGCATGCCATGGCCTCGGCCTTGTGGCCGGACTGCATATGGTCAAGCCAGGGGGCAAGGATCCCGACGGTGATCTGGCCTTTCGGATCATCGAACGGTCGGTGGAGAAGGGCCTGTTGTTCTTTGCGCCGGTCGGCTTCGGCGGCGCGACGGTGAAGATCGCTCCCCCGCTCACCATCACGGAGGAGGCGGTATGGGACGGTGTTCACGCCCTGTCCGAGGCCATCGAGGAGGTGCGACCCTGAGTCATGGCGCACTTCTTCAGGGGGCAGCGCAGGATAGTCGCGATTTCGTCACAAAAAGCAACCCCTTTAACGCGGCAACGCAACCAGTGGAGCAGTTAAGGGAGATTCGCAAACGAAAGGAACACGACGTGATGAAAAGCGGCTTTGGATTTGTCCTCTTGGCGACGACATTCACCCTGTTTCTATCCACAAATACGGAGGCCTGGGAGCCGGCCAGGCTGCGGGCCTCCGGCATCGGCTATGCTCCTACCCATCTGACGGGTACGCCCCGCGGGCGGCTCATGGCCGAACGGGCAGCCAAGGTGGTCGCCATGCGCAACCTGGCCCGCGGCCTCTATGCCATCCCCCCCAACACCAGTTTCACGGCCCATGTTCCCGGCGTAAAGACCGTATGGACGCGGACGCGGCCGGGCTACGGCATGGAAGCGATCATCGAGACCAGCCTGCCCATGTGGTGGGTTCGATATAGAACAATGGAATGGTAAACAGACAACCAGGATAGGCTTCACAAGGAGGAGGTGATAACGGAATATTGACTTGACACTCGATCATACGGTTGAGTATAGTTGTAGGATTGTATTATGATGTACGTACAGGACCTTAGAGTTTAAGGAGGAGTGGTCTAATGACTGGAAGAATGGGCAAGACTTTGTTGGCCGGTCTGATCGTATTGGGTTGGACGGCAATGGCGTTCTCGCAGCAGCCCCTCATGGGCAAAAAGAAACTGAGAGCCTTACGCGTCGCCAAGATGGACGCAATGCGCCAGCTTCTGGAACAAGTGAAAGGCCTGGAGCTGACCGGCCAGACGTCCGTCCAGGACTTCATGCTCGAGGCGGACATCGTGGATACTGTAGCGAGAGGCTTCATCCGCGGCGCGAAGGTCATTTCCGAAAGGGACCTCGGTGACGGCACCATCGAGGTGACCATGGAAGTCAAGGTGGCCTCGGTCATTGCGAACATCCGCGAGGTGATGAAGGGCGTGTACAAGGACGGCAGGTTCCATGGCGTGGAGATCAACAAGGTGTCCGTCCAGACGCGCGTCGACGCCCTGAGAGCCACCGGCAAGGGTACCGGCGACGCCCCCGCAACCGCGATCCGTGTCGGCGGCCCGACCACCACCAGCGGCCGCAGCAGCGTGGCCTACACCCCGGTCGTGCTTCCGCCATTCTGGCAGAAGGTCCCCCCGGCCCAGCGCCTGGGCGCTGAGCGCGCCGCGAAGGTAATCGCTTACCGAAACCTGTTGGAGCGCATCAAGGGCCTGTACATCACGTCTGAGACGCGAGTCAATGACTTTGTCCTCGAGAGCGACCGCATCGAGGGTGAGCTTCGCGCCTTCCTGCGCGGGGCCGAGCAGATCGGCCGCACCCGCTGGCTGGACGATGGCACCGTGGAGGTCAAGGTCGGTGTGCCCGTCGAGCGGCTGGAAATGCAGCTCAAGCGGATCCTGAAGGGCGTCTCCCAGGGCGGCCGGTTCAAGGGCCTGGACTACCAGAAGATCCACATCAAATACGGCACGAAGATCATCGAGGAGACCGGCCGCGCCACCGTGGATGAGCAGGGCCAGCCCAAGGTGATCGACATTGACGTCGACATCCAGACCAAGACGCCGGTGGGTACGCAAGGCGGCGGTGTGATTATCGACAACAAGACCGTAGTCGAGTAAGGAAGCCTGACAGAACAACAACAGGAGAGAACCATGAAACGAATCAAGGCATTGTTCCTGCTCGGCTGCCTCTGCCTGCCCTTCGTCCTCACAACCACCGGGTGCGAAGAAGAACCGAAACAGCACACGGTCTACCGCGAGAAGGTGCAGGAAAACAAGCCCGTCAAGGACGAAAAGGGCGAGCCGGTGCAGGTCTTCGTGGTCGAATAAAGGAATCGCCCCGGCCACTCTCAGGAGCGGCCGGGGCTTTCTTACTAAGGAGAGATCCCATGATAAGACTGAAAACACTCTTTGCAATCGCCGTCCTCTGCACCCCGGTTCTGCTCAGTTGCGGCGGTTGCGAACCGAAGGTGTACCACAATGAGCA
Source organism: Planctomycetota bacterium (assembly GCA_013152475.1). Taxonomy (GTDB): domain Bacteria; phylum Planctomycetota; class Brocadiia; order JAADGH01; family JAADGH01; genus JAADGH01. The sequence goes on along the minus strand of JAADGH010000092.1, from coordinate 15,778 downwards.
AGAAACCATCACGACCAACACGGAAGGTGGTGTGACCATCGAAAGCACCAAAGAAACACGAGTCAAGGATCAATGAGTAACGCTGCTCGGTGAGGGCAGAGGCGGAGGAAAACATGATGTTACAAAAACACCCGATTTCAGTTCTTGCAGCCGCGTGGCTGCTTCTTGCCGGCCCGATTCTCCTGGCCCAGCAGCCCCCGCCGGGCCCGCACGGGGTCAAGAAGGTGACCGTGATCGGCAAGGCCCCGGCCGGCAACGTGGGGGCCGAGGACGAGGCCGTCCAAAAGGCCCTGCGCTTGGCGGTAGAGCAGGCGACGGGCGTCTTCATCGCAGGTCAGACCGAGACGGAGAATTTCCAGCTCGTCAAGGACCGGGTCATGGCGAAGGCGTCCGGTTTTGTGTTCGAGCACAAGATCCTGAAGAAATGGATCGACGCCGGCATCCTGCACGTCCAGGTCTATGCCGTGGTCTCCTTGGACCGGTTCGCCGACGAATGGGCGGCCATTCGCGAGGCGCTGCTCACGGAAAACATGCCGCTGTTTATGGTCATTGTCTCTGAAGAGATCAATGGGCGCTTCGACCTGGGCCATGCCGCGGAGAATGCCATCCTCAAGGTCTTTATCGAGAAGGGTTTCCCCCCGGTCGACAAGGCCCAGATCGAGCAGAACCGGGAGCGCGACCTGACCAAGGCCAACCTGGCCGGGGATATGCAGGCAATCGCCGCCTTCGGCGCACGGTACGGCGCACAGATCGTGGTGGTGGGTCAAGCCACCACGGGCCCCCCGGAGATCAACAACGTCTACGGCGTGAATACCACGTTCTACTTTGCAAACGTGGAGGTGCGCGCTATCCGGACCGATGATGCGGGAATTATCGCCTCAGAATCGGCGAACATCCGCAAGGGCAGTACCAATTCCCACGGTGCGGCGAAGATGGCCCTCACCGCCGCGGGGATTGAGGCCGGGCAGAAGCTGGTCGATGCGGTTATGAAGAACTGGCAGAAGCGGGCCACCCAAGGTCGGCGGGTCCAGGTCATGATCTCCGACTGCGATTTCCGGCACTACGTTCAACTGAAGAAGCTTCTCGGCAAGGTCTCCGCCGTCAAGCATGTGTGGCCGAAAGAGTATGCCAACAAGGTGGCCATGTTCGACCTGGAGGCAACCATCAGCGCCGAGACGCTGGCGGAACGCCTAATGGAGCTTGAGGGGGTGCCGCTTGACGTCGTGCAGCTCCTTCCGAACCGTATCGACCTGAAGGTAACGAAATAGGAAAAGGAGAAATTCCCATGCTTCGTCGTACCGTTCTTGTTTCGCTCTGCTGCCTGGCGCTATGCGCCAGTGATAGCATGGCGCAGAAGAAAATCAGACTGGCTGTCGCCTCATTCGTCTCCGGCTGCGCGAACCTGCCCAAGGAGAGCAACGTCGGTCAGGGCGTCGCGGACATGATCATCACGGAGCTCTTCAAGGTCAAGCAGTTCGAGATCATCGAGCGAAACCGGCTCGACCGGATCATGGCCGAGAAGAACCTCGCCCAAACGGATCTCGTCGAACCCGGCGCAGCGGCGACAGCGGCCAAGCTGCTGAACTGCGACGCCATCGTCGTGGGCAGCATTACCGAATACTCCGTGGCCACAAAGACAAAGAATTTGATTATCGGATCGGAGACGCGAAACACATACACTGTGAGGCTCCAGTTCCGGATCGTTGACGCGGCTACCGGCCGCACACGCCTGACGGCCTCCGCCTTCGGGCAGGTGGAGAAGAAGGGAGGTTCGCTCGACGTCGGACGCCTGGCCAACCGATGGTCCCCCGTGGGCCTTGGCAGGGTCGGCGAGAAAACAACGGGCAACAACGCCTTCATGGGTGAGGCGTCGGAGAAGGCCGTGAAGCAGATCGTGGAAAAGATCCAATACGCCTTCCCGCCGGAGGGATACGTCATCAAGATCGACGGAGGCACGGTCTACATCGACCTCGGCAAATCGGCCGCTATTCATAAAGGCGACAAATTCAAGGTGATCCAGATTGGCGAGGCAATTAAGCACCCGGTCACCGGCAAGCTGATCCAGGGTGAGAACAAGGAAATCGGCCTGCTGGTGGTGACGGCCGTCGTCGGCGACGAGTTGTCGAAATGTAACATCGTCTCGGGCCAGGGCCAGATCACCATCGGTAACAAGATCCAAGGGGAGGTCAAGGACCTCAGCGAGAAAGAATAGCTACACCCACCCTTCGCCTCCATCCAACGCGAGGGCCGGTCGAGATGCCGGCCCTCACGTTGTTTAGCGACGCCAGCCCCTTACTTTACGAACACCTTGCACCTCGCATCAATATTCCACGAGTAGCTGTGGTCCTGGGCCGGCCAGCTGATCTCCCGCTTGAAGGAGAATCGGCCGATAAATGAGATCTCGAGTGTGCCTTCATTCTTGTTCATGGTCAGACTGAACTTCGGGATGGCCCGGCGGGCCTTCGCACCTTTCCACGTGTCGCTTGCGTTCTCGTTGGCATGGGTAAACCCGTAGAAACAGACCTCGCATTCCCTGATGGTCGACAACTCGGGCTCTTTGCCTTGTTCAAACTTGATCTTTGCGGATGCGTACGGACAGCGGTTTTCCCAATATCTCTTGTCTGGGGTGGGCTTGCTCCCCACCAGAGCCAGCACGCCATCCCCACGGGCGCCTCGCAACTTCCTGATGTCCTCATCGGACAGTTTGAACGGCAGGAAGCTCACTTCGATCATCTTGTTCGCGCCGTCATCATGGAAAATAGCGACCGCATCCTTGATGTCCATAAGATAGATCTTGGTGGTCGATTCCAGTTTCTGGGCGACCGTGATCTTCCCGCGAGTTTCACCGGCCGCAGCCCGGGTCTCTTCGCTTGGGGTTTCCTTGACGCCCGGCCCTTCACCCGGTTTGGGTTTGGGCTGTTCGGTCTGGAGCGGCGCGGCCCTCTTGACGATTTCCTTGATCTGCTCCCGGGGGAAGTCCATCGTCCCGTATTGCATCTCCAGCACGACCTTCTGCGGCGTGTCCTTCAGGACCTTCCCCTCGAACCGACTGCCGTTCTTCAGGACGACGACGTCGGCAAACACGTGGAGCGAAGCCATACACACAACAAGCAAAAGCGAAATGGAAAACCACTCTCTCCGCCAGGCGAATCCTGCAGCGTTCCCTCTCATGGCTCGTCTCCTCCTCTTCGTTCAGCCCCCCGCGTATTCATGCAAAGCCCCGCATGTCCAGCCCTCTACCCGCGAATCACCACCGGGCAAGTCACGTCCATATGCCATACGTACTTCCGCTGACTCTTCCCCCGCCCGAACGAGAAGTCTATGGTCCCGCTCCCCTCCACAATCAGATGAAGGGTCTCTTCCTCCCCCTCCTTGGTCAGGTCCAACTTCGTTACCGAGACCCTTCGCCCCTGTTCCCCGTTTTTCAGGACGTCGCCGACATCCTTGTAAACGGTGGCATAGATACACATCCGCGCCTCCGCGATATTCGACAGGACCATCCCTTTGTTTTCGTCGGCAAACTCAATATCCAGACGGAGATATGGATGGTTCTTCCACTTTTTCCGGTCGGGGCTCGGCTTCTTCTTCACGAGCTCATAGGGGTTCTTCGTCAGTCTCAGCTCCTTCATGTCCTCAACCGAAAGCTTGAACCCAAAGAAGGTGACTGAAATCTGGCTGTTGCCGGACTTCACCGCAATTGCATCTTGGATATCCAGGACCTTGGTCCCCTCGCGCAGATAGCTTTTCTCGCCCGGAGACGACGGCGCCGCCACTTGTGCCGGCCCTGCTGATGGTTTCGTAGCGGGTTCGGACTTCGTATCTTTGGCCTTGGGTTTTGGCGCCTCAGGCGCGGCCTTCTTGATGATCTCCTTAATCTGACTTCGGGGGAACCCCATCGTGCCGAATTTCATCTTTAGTACAACTTTCTCCGGTGTCTCCTGAAGAATCTTCCCCTCGAACTTGTTCCCGTTCTTCATCACCAGAACATCTGCCCTGAGGCCAGAGGGCAACGCAAGTGCAAGAGAGAGAGCCAAGAGAATCGCAAGTCGTCCCGCCTCCAACAGACGTGCATGCTGCATCCCATTCCTCCTCTGCGAAAACTGACAACGCAACGAACAATCCTCCTATAGTATACCCTCTTTCTGGTTCGTGTCGAGAAGAATTCCCACGCCCCACGCCGCCGAGATCGGTCATGCGCGGGAAAGACCTTGACTTCACCACAACCGGCGCATAGGATAGTGCGATCCTGAAGCCGTCCATTCGCTTGGATAGAAAGACCACCGATGCCGGATCGAGCCGCACCTGGAGAACCCGAGGCCGCTGCCGAGGTCTCCGAGTTCCAACGCAAGGAAATCCCCGACAACATCGCGGATGAAGGGGGATACTCCCTATCCGCAGTGCGCCACATCATCACCGAAGGGAACGACGACTTCCCCGCCGCCGCCATCGACCGCGAGGACAATCTCTGGGTCGCATGGTCGAGCTATAGGGACGGCGTGGACACGATCCTCGCCCGGCGATTCTCCCCGAGCGAGGCGTCAGAGATCATGCAGGTCAGCACCCAGCGCGGCGCGGAGTTCCAGCCCGCCATGGCCGTGGACAACCAGGGAAGAGTATGGGTGGTCTGGTCGGCCCTGCGGAAGGGCCAGTGGTTCCTTTTGGGACGATCGTGGGAGGGCGACGCCTTCGGCGGCGAAATCGTCCTCGACAAGTCCAAAGAGGGCGTGTTTGCCCCGGCGCTCTGTTCGAGCGCCATGGGATGGCTCTGGCTCGCATGGGAACGAATCGTCAGCGGCGCGCCCCACATCGCCGTGCAGACCTTCGATGGCGACCGCTGGGGAGGCGTCCAGATCATCAGCGAACCCAGCGCACCCTGCCGCCGCCCGAGCCTGACAGAAACCGCCAACGGCGTCATCTGGTGCGCCTGGGACGAGTGGCAGGAAGGCGACGCAGACATTCATGTGCGCGGCTACACAGGCCAGGCCTGGCTGGCGTCCCAGTCGATCACCGAGCACGCCGCCATGGACATGCAGCCTGCCCTTGTGGGCGACAACGAGGGGAACCTTTGGATCGCCTATGCCAGCAACCGGAGCGGCCCCAAGTCCTGGCAGGTCCCCAAGTGGATCTACGTCCGACGCTTCGACGGACGCACGCTCTACCAGCCCGCGCAGACACAGGTCGGACGCGATCTGACGAAAAAGAAGGAGGACCAAGGATGGGAGTTCCCCCGCCTGATCATGGATAAGGGAAACCGGCTTTGGATCTTTGGTCGCGCAAGCCACTCCTTCTCTGCCCAGAGCCTCAGCGAGGGCGGATGGTCCGATCTCATCCACCTTACGCCCCACCAGTGGGGCTGCCGAGGTCAGCGGATTCAACCCGTCATCGACGCCGCGGGGGACATCTGGATCGTATCGAGGGGACTGGAGCGAATCGAGGTCCAGCGCTTGACCCCGAAGGGGGAACCCTCCGGTCCACCCAAGCTGAAGGCGATACTGACCTCCGAGAAAAAGCGCAAGCTCGACAACATCGGTCCGGATGTGGAGCGGTGTCGGGTCGAGGTCGATGGTGCGACGTTTAACGTCTACTTCGGCGATCTCCATGCCCAGTCTTCCCATTCCGATGCCATGGGCGACGCGGACGAGTTCTACGCCCGGTGCAGATGGGTATACAAACTGGACTTCGCCGCACTCACCGACCACGAGGAATTCTGCATGAAGCAGCTCGGGCGCGGAGAATGGAATTATCTGTGCAACGTCGCGAGCCGCTTTTCCGAAGACGGACGGTTTGTCACGTTCTGCGGTTACGAGTGGACGGGCACGCTGCACCCGGGGCCTGGGCACATGAGCGTGATCCATGCCGATCCGAGGGCGGAGATCCTCAGCCGGTCCGGGCCGGACACCGACACCCCGGCCAAACTGCTGCCGAAGCTGAAAAACGCCGGCGCGATCGCCATCCCCCACCACATCGGCTGGACAGGCTTCGACTGGGAGAGCTTCGACCCGGAGGTCCAGCCCATCGTCGAGATATGCTCCATCCACGGCGCCTACGAGTACGAGGGCAACCAGCCGATCCCCTATCGCAGCGACAACGTGATCCCCGGCTACTTCGTCCGCGACATGCTGAACAAGGGACTGAAGTTCGGCCTGTGCGCGTGCAGCGGCGGCCATGGCCTGCTGGCCCACCATGGAATGGGTTGGAAGGAGGAGTCCTATCTCGCCGGGCTGACAGCCGTCTATGCCGAACGGCTCACCCGCGACAGCATCCTGGATGCCATCAAGAAGCGCCGGTGCTATGCAACCTCTGGCGCCAAGATATTCCTCGACTTCCGCATCAACGGCCACATGATGGGCAGCGAGATCGACGCGGAAGGGGAAATCGAGATTGCCGCCAATGTCGTCGGCACGTACCGGTTGAATCGCGTGGAGATTATCCGCAACGGCGATGTCATCCACACGGTCCGAAAACACAAGAAGCACCTCTCTTTCACCCATGCCGACACCGCGCCCCCGGGAACATCCTATTACTATCTTCGGGTAGTCCAGAACGATAACGAGATGGCATGGTCCAGTCCGGTCTGGGTCACCGCGCCCGAGAAAGCCGAGCCGCCTCCCGAGGAAGAGCAGACCGATCAGACCGACGCGAACCAGGCCGAAAATCAACCGGACGACTCGTGAAGCTGGAGAGGGATGGACGCAAGACAAGTCTGCACGAACACCGCCTCCCTGCCCAACCACTCGCTCGGCGATGCAATCCACCGGGCAAAGGAGTTGGGCTTCCACGCCATTGAATTACTGGCCTTCGACGGCGCTCGGCACTCACAAGGGCAACTCGCCGGCTTCTGGTTCAACCGAATGACGGAAGCGGAGAGAGACAACCTTTTCCGGATCACACGAGTCTTCGACCGCATCGCCGTCCATCTGCCCTTCTTCGAGCTGCCCCTCTTCTCCTACGACCCGGAGATGCGGGCCTTCTGTCGGCAGCAATTGAAGATCGGCATCGATGGGTGTGCCTTCCTTGGGGCAACGGTCGGTGTTGTGCACGCCGCCGCCCGCGCCGGAATGGCATGCCGGGACTTCTGGCCGCTCATGCTCGATACCTTCCGCGAGCTGGCCGACCACGCGGGAGAAAGGAATGTGCTCCTGGGCGTCGAGACCGGATACCCCAACACCATCAGGGACTTCACCCACCTCATCTTTGACGTAGACCGGACGAACTTCGGGGCCGCCATCGACGTCGGTCACTTCCGCGGTTACCAGGACCATGAGGTGAGGCCCGAGAGCTACGGCACACCCGACGCCGCAGAAAAATACAACGACTGCCTGATCGAGACCATCGAGATACTGGGCGACCGCAATGTCCACTTCCACCTGCATGACGTCCGCGCCGAGGACTGGCGCGACCACCGAATGGTCGGAACAGGGATCGTGGACTACCCCCGCCTCTTCGACACACTCCGCAAGATCGGCTACCGCGACCTGCTGTCCTTTGAGTTGGAAGAGCCGAACGCCATCGACGCCCTGAAGCAGAGCAAGGCCTTCGTCGAAAGGCGGATACAGAACTGACGTCACTCCTTGTGCTTCGTCCGCCGGATGATGTGGTCCTGCATCTCTTTGTTCAGCAGGCAGAACCTCTGGCTGAACCCGGATACCCGCACCGCAAGGTTGCGATAGCGGTCCGGATCGCGCTGGGCCTTCTCCAGTGTCTCAGCATCGATCACATTGAACTGCGCCTGCCCCAGTCCCCGCGCTACGGCGCTCCGGAATAGCGACACCACCTTCCCGAACCCTTCGTCCCTGAACAGCGCCGGATCGATCTCGATGATCACCGAGCTGCTGCCGGCCGCCAAGTCATGTGGCATCTTGATGAGCGAGTTGAAGAGCGCCGTCAGCCCCTTGAAATCCCGCCCCTGCATGGGCGAAATGCTGTAGGCCAGCGGCTCCTGCGCGCTCCGCCCGTCCGGCAGCGTCCCCACCGCCTTGCCGAAGGGGGCCACGTGCCAAATGAAGGAAAACAGGTGGACGTGAAAGCCGCCGCCGCACATCGTCCGAAAGGTCGCCATCAGGTTGCAGTAGTGCGAGGCGACCTCGGCGGCGATTGCATCGACCTCATCGTCATCGTTGCCATACTTCGGCGCGCGCTTGAAAAGCATTTGCTGCTGCTCGGCATGGCCGTCGAAGTTGGACCGAAGCAACTCCTCCAACTCACCCAGCCCGATCTGCTTCTCTCTGAATACCAAATGGCCGATCGCCGCAAGACTGTCCGCCACATTGGGGATGCCGATGGCGGAGCAGCTATGGTAGTTGTAGATCGCCCCGCCGTCGGTGATGTCCCGGCCGCGTTGGATGCAGTCGCTTGTCAGCAGGGAACGGTAGATGAAGGGGGATGTCTCGCGCTCGGCATACTCCCCCACATTCGACACAGAAACGGCATGTTGAGCGAAAAACTCCACTTGCTTCTTGTAGGCATCCTTCACGTCTGCGGCGCTCCCGAAGTCGGTCAGACAGCCGGTTCGCGGGCCAAGCTGCTTGCCGGTGGCGGGGTCCTTGCCATCGAACAGGGCAAGTTCGAAGCACTTGGCCAGGTTCATCTGGTGGCTTACGGCATGGGGATTCGTCTTGCCCGGTATAGTGATCTCGACACAACCGATCACCGCATAGTCCCGGGCGTTCTCGATCGGGATGCCTTTGGCCGTCAGCGCCGGGATGATGGCCTCGTCATTGAAAAAGAATGGAATGCCCCCACCCTTCCGAATGATTTGGAACGCCCGCTCTAAGAGCTGTCGCGGCGAGTTCTTGTGAACGCGAATCGACATGCACCGGATGATGTCCAGCGCATCGGTCACGTCCAACATCATATACGTCAGCGGGTTCGTTGCGTCGTCGCCATTTCGCGTCTGCCCGCCGAGCACGGCCTGCTGCACGTCGTATCGTCGATAGAGCTTCAGCCACAGCAGTGCAATCAGCTCGCGGGCCTGCGCATCATCCACCCGGCCGGCGTTCAAGTCCTCCTCCAGGTACGGCCACAAGAACTGGTCGATGCGGCCGAGCGAGTTGGCGTTGATCTGATCCTCCAGGCCCGATATCAACTGGCCGAACCAGAGCGACTGCACCGCCTCGCGGAACGTGCGGGCAGGATGTTCCGGCGCCCGCTCACAAACATCCGCGATCTCGAGCCACTCGGCCCGCAGCGTCTCGTCGCTCTCGACCTCCGCCAAGCGCCGCGCCTCGGCGGCGTATCGCTTCCCAAACTCACATCCCGCCTCGGCGACGATACGCGCGGCTTCGAGGAACACACGTCGCGGTCCGGCATCGGGCGCCGACACAGGCAGATCGGCGATGGCCTCCTCCACCTCCTGGAGCAACCCCCGAAATCCCACGCGGAGCAGCTTGGGGAAATCGCGAACGCTGTGGTTCCGGCACTTGCCCGACCCGAAAAAGACGCCGGCGTCGATCTCGTCCCCGTAAGGCTCCGCGATAAACCGCTGAACCCCCATCGGTCGCCGGACGCGGTCCCACTCGCGGCTTGTCTCCTGTAGGCGGGCCTTCAGATCGTCGTCGAGCGCCAGCGCCTCGATCCTCTTCGACCGCGGCTCATGCGTGTCGCCCCAGAATTCGGGGAAGCCCCACTGCGTCATCGCCTCGGCGATTCCCTCTCCCACGATAATCTCGTTGGGATGGATCACCACGGGAAAGCGGCGCAGCACCGCCGCCATCACCTTGGCCTTCAGGATCAGCAGCGGGTCCGACGGATTGTCCCGGTACACTTCGCACACGATCGGCGCTCGATGCGGCGACAGATCATCCGTCTTGTCGATGGCCACCTGTCTCAAGGCCAACACCCTCTCCGACAGCCGAATGTTCCTCTCTGCAATGCTCACCGCACACTCCCAGCAACCGTCCAAAGCCGTTTAGAGCATCATCAGTCCACTCTATCGCGCCTTATATGCTCATATGACCAGCTCTCCAAAGTTTACCCCATGCCACTGCATTGTCAAGGAGAAAATTTGCACCCCACAATCTGCCAATCTCCCTCTTCTCCCCCGCTCACGCGCCGAAATCGGTTGACATCGGTGAGTCGGCATGTTTAGATAGCCTGAGGAGTTGGATCATGATGTCATGTCAAACGAAGGAGGCGATGATGAGGAATGGAATGATAGCACTGGCGGCGTTCTCGGTTTTCCTGGCAGGCACGGTACTCGTCGCCGATGGTGATGATGCAGCGGCGTGTGCGGCGGCGGTGAAGACGGCGAAGGTGACGCCCATGCAGGCGGTGGAAATCGCCCTCAAGGCCGTGGGCGAGGGGGCGGTGGCCTACGAGATGGAAGTGGAGATCGAGGGCGGTATCGCGGTCTATGAGGTTCACATCTGCAAGCTCGGCCGGCGGCACACAGTGGACGTCGGGTGCGAGAATGGCAAGATCGTGAAGCAATCCGACCACGCCGATCTGCGCTTCGGTCTGTACAAGTGGAATCGGATGAAAACAACCATCGCGCAGGCAATGGAAATCGCTCTGGAGAAGGTGCCCGGCCAGGTGATTGACGTCGATCTGACCGACGCGATGGGCACACCCAAGTTTGAGGTGGACATCTACAGCGAAGGCAAGGTGAAAGAGGTCAAGGTCAACTCCAGTACGGGGCAGGTAACAAAGATCGAAGACGACTGAGAAACACTGCTCTTGGAGGGAGAATCGATGGGCACCGGACTGCTGAGCTCGCTGACGCGCGTGAGTAACGCCCGGACGCTGCGCGCGTCGTCGTGGGATGTGAGCGGGAGGAACGCGGACAACTGGAGAATCGCACCGGGCGAGACGAAGGTGCTGGCCGATCTGAAAGGACCCGGCTCCATCACGCACATCTGGATGACCCAGGGCGGACAGTGGATCTACCGCGATGTGGCACTCAAGATATACTGGGACGGCGAGAAGAACCCGAGCGTTTGGGTCCCGCTTGGCGACTTCTTCTGCCTGGGCCATTGCATCGTAAATTCCTTCCAGTCGCTGCCCTTCACCGCCTCAGCGCACGGCGGACGGCACAATCACTTCGGCGCCAACGCCGCGCTGAACTGCTACCTGCAGATGCCCTTCAACCGCTCGGCAAGAATCGAGGTAACCAACGAAGGGAAAGAACCTTACGGGCAGTACTTTTACATCGACTACGAGCGTTACGATAGACCCCTCGCTGATGACGTGGCCTACCTCCATGCCCAGTTCCTCCGCGAAAACCCCGCCGACGGCTGGGGGCACGAGATCCGCGTGAACACACCCGAAGCGAACATCGCCAACAAGGAAAAGCTGGCCTGGGATACGAACTATCTGATCCTCGAAGCCGAGGGACGCGGGCACTACATCGGCTGCAACCTGTCCGTCGCCAACTTCCAGGGCACATGGTGGGGCGAGGGCGATGACATGATCTGGGTGGATGGCTACAAGTGGCCGCCCGACCTCCACGGCACCGGCAGCGAAGACTATCTGAACCAGGCATGGGGGATGCAGCCGAACGCCTTCCTCTTCAACGGCAGCTCGATCTACGAACACAATACGGGGGGATACCAGACATCGTATGTGTTCCACCTGACGAACCCGGTGCACTTCAAGCGGGAGATCAAGGTGACCATCGAGCACGGGCACGGGAACCATCTGGCGAACGATGTTTCGTCCGTCGCCTACTGGTATCAGCTCGAGCCGCACAAGAAGTTCGGCATTCTCCCCGTGGCCAAGCGGCGCCCCGTGATGCGCGTAAAGGACGGCGACTGGATCATGGACAAAAAGAACCAGACACCCCAGAAAAAGATCGTCCTGAACGCGGAAATGAAGAAAATGAAGAAAGAGTGGGCGAAAAAGCAAGGCTAAGCGGGCCTACTCAGCGGCTGCCGCTCCGTTCTGCTCTTGCCCATCGACTTCCAGCGCCGAGTAGATGCGCTGCCCGATCTGCCTTGTGCAATGAATGCCCTCGACGATAATGAGGCCGCGAGGCAGAGCGAGGTCCGCAGTGAGGTGCTACATGAAAACACAACGTAAAGACGTCCTCTACTTCGAGACAGGTCGCGACAATGAGCCGACGTTGCACGTTGACCCCGGCGAGGAGTTCATCGTCGAGACGCAGATGAACGCCGGCCCGTGGTTGGACACTCATCCACAAGGGGAGGAGTTGCGGAGAAAACTCATCAGCGGCAACCCGAGCAGCGGGTGCATCTACGTTGACGGGGCCAAGCCCGGCGACATGCTGACGGTGCATGTGGGGGAGATCGAGCTGGCCGAGGTCGGCTACACCCGCTTTAGCGGAAGCACGGGCGCCATGCCCGGCTGGCTGGGAGCGAGCGGCATCGGTCACGTCGAGAAACTGGTCGATATCAAGGATGGAAAAATCATCTGGAGTGACGAACTGCAATTGCCTGTCGCGCCGATGGTCGGCTTCGTCGGGGTGGCGCCCGCACGGGAACGCTGGCGAAACAACTGGGGCGGCGAATGGGGTGGAAACTTCGACGTGCCGGAGATCACGAAAGGCGCCGCCGTGCACTTGCCCATCGACGTACCCGGGGCGCTTCTGCATGTCGGCGACATGCACGCCATCCAGGGCGACGGCGAGGTCTGCGGCGCCGGCGGGATCGAGACGGAGGGAACCGTGCGCCTGTCCTGCGAGTTGTCACCCAAACCAAAATCCATGACCTGGCCGCGTATCACAAACGACACGCACATTATGGCCGTCGGTATGGCACGTCCCGCCGAGGACGCGTTCCGGATCGCGCTGGAGCAGATGATCCTGTGGCTGGAGGACGAGTATGGCATGGACCGGGGCGAGGCCTACATGCTCCTCGGCCAAGTCCTCGAAGCGCGCGTGACGCAGTTCGTCAATCCGACGTTCACCTACATCGCGAAGGTGGCGAAAAAATACCTGCCGAGCCCTACTCCATAGGATAGATCGCGGTTGGCCCGATCGTGTGCCTCCCGAGCTTCTTGAGGGACTCGTCGGTCAACTGGAAATCCGCAGAGAGCTTCGGGTCCTGGAGCAGCGAGTTCTCGTTGTGGCCCACGGCCTTGCGGAAGTCATCCCACTGCTCCGGCGTGAATTTCCGATCGCCGACAATGAATCGGCCGGGAAAGTAGATGTTGTAATCGCCGAAGAATTCCTCGCCCCTGCATCGGGCCTCCGCATCCGTGCAATTCGCCACGATGCTCTTCGTCAGATGGACCCGGCTGCCGCCCGCCATCTCGATGCCGATTTTCGAGTTCGTGAAGATCGAGTTCGCGATCATCACCCGCGCGCCGCCGGTGGCCTGGACGCCATAGTTCCCGCCCCAGGCAACTACGTTCTGCAGGTAGATCGACGTATCCCGGATCGGGCTCTCCGGCCCCCCGACCAGGTGTTTCGTCACACCGGGGGTGAACTTGAAGTTGTAGGGATTGTCATGCACCACGGCATCGACGGCGCTGTGGAACGCGCCAATGAACAGGACGCCGAGCCGATGATTGTCGTGAACACGAATTCCCGAATAGAACGACCTCGACAGGTTCACGTCCTCAATGCCGGACCCGTTGTGGTGAAAATGCCCGTTGCGCACGACGGCCTCAATGGCCTCATGGATACTGAAGCCGTCGTCGCCGTTGAAGCGGGCTTCGATGTTCTCGCAGTAGATGCCCCGGCAATCGCCGTGGATGTTGAAGCCATCATTGGAGTTCCATTCGCTGATCAGGTTTTTCACAACAATGTAACTCGAAGATGCCACACGAAGGCCGGAGACTTCGAGCGTCGCTTCCAGTTTGTAGTCGGCAGGTGTCTTGCCCGGCTCGGGACGAAAACGGAGCGTGCCCTGTTTCTTGTTCCGGGGATCTTTCGGCCACGCCCATTGCCCAGGGTCGAGGTCGTTCGCCTTGGCCGGCAGCGTATGCTTGCCGTTGACGAGCAGAGACGGGAACCCGTACGG